>JAITWT010000109.1 GCA_031285125.1 Burkholderiaceae bacterium
CCCTCGCGGCGGGCGCATCCCGCATTCGGGCGGTCTGCTTCGTTGCAAATGCTCGCGATACCCCCGGGTATCGCTGCGCTTTGCGCCTTGCATCCCATCCCGAATCCGGGCGCGCCCACCGCGAGGGGGGTGTTCAGAGGTTCCTTATAGAGCCCGTCCATCCTGGAAAGCACCACGCCGGGCCATCCATCCGTTGAACTGCGCAAGCTTTGGGTCAGGCCACCGATTCGGCCCTTGTGGCCGCCAGCACCGAAGGCGTATGCCGCACGGCGCGCAAAACGGCTTCCAGGTGATCGACATCGCGCACCGCGATGATGAAATGCAGGTCGATCGAATCCTGCTGCGTTCCATCGGGCATGCCAACACGGTTAATGTCGGCTTCAGCGGAAGACAACGCCTGGGCAACGCGGGCGAGCGCGCCTTTGTCGTGTTGTATCTTGATGAGTACGCCGGTCTCGAAAGAACGCGTGGGCTCCTCACCCCATTCAACGGCGAAAAAGCGCTCGGCCCCCTCCTTGTCGCGCAGCCGCTGGCCAACGCTGCATGCACAGGCATGCACGATCAGCCCTTCGCCATGCCCGAGGTACCCCACGATCGAATCGCCCGGCACCGGACGGCAGCACAGGGCAAAGCGCACGGAAGCCGCGGTTTCGCTACCGTCGATGATCAGCGCGCTTTGCGCGTCACTACCGCATGCGATCAGCCGCTCACGGCTGAGTACGAGCGCATCGGGTTTTTCTCCATGCTCGGCCAACAAAACCACCAGCCGCTTGGCGACGATGGCGGCAATACGCTTGCCCATGCCGATATCGGCCAGCAACTCAGCGCGGCTGCGGTTACCGGTGAAGCGCAGCAGCTTGTCCCAGACCGGCTGGTGTTCGGCATCACCAGCGGGCAGCACACCCAGGCCTTCAGCGCGCAGCGCCTGCCCAAGCATCCTCTCACCCAATTTTTCGGCCGCCGCCTGACCCACTGCCTTGATGTGGTGACGAATTTTTGAACGCGCGCGGCCGGTACGCACGAAGTCAAGCCAAGCCGGGTTGGGCCTGGCAACGGACGCCGTGATGACTTCCACCACATCGCCGTTACGCAATTCCGTGCGCAAAGGCACCTGCTCGCCGTTGATGCGCGCGGCCGAAGTACGGTCACCGATGTCACTGTGAATGGCGTAGGCAAAATCGACCACCGTGGCACCGCGCGGCAGGGCCAGGATGCGCCCCTTGGGCGTGAATACGTACACCGCGTCGGGAAACAGGTCCACCTTGATGTGGTCCCAGAATTCGGTGGCATCACGGGTTTCGTCTTCAATATCGAGTAGCGATTGCAGCCACTGCGCGCCGAAGCGCTCACTCGATGCGCTGGACGGCGCCGCCCCGTTATCGGCGCTTTTGTAGAGCCAGTGCGTCGCCACGCCCGCCTCGGCCACGTGATGCATGGTCTCGGTGCGCAACTGGAATTCGATATTCATGCTCGACGGCCCGACGACCGTGGTGTGCAGCGACTGGTAACCGTTGGCTTTGGGAATCGCAATGTGATCCTTGAAGCGTCCGGGAATCGGCTTATACAGGCGGTGCAGGATACCTAGCGCGGTGTAGCAATCGATCGTCGTGGGCAGAACCAAGCGAAAGCCGTAGATGTCGGTCAACTGGGCAAAGCTCAGTTGTTTATCCTTCATCTTGCGGTAGATTGAATACAAGGTTTTCTCGCGCCCGGCCATGCGAATAGACATGCTGGCGCCGGCAAACGCGGTCTCGATATCGCGCTGCACTTTCTGAATCAAATCGCGCCCGCGGCTGCGCGCCTTGGACACGGCTTTGGCCAGCGTGGTGTAACGCCAAGGCTGCATGTAGCGAAATGACAGGTCTTGCAACTCGCGGTAGGTTTGGTTCAGGCCCAGGCGATGTGCGATCGGCGCGTAAATATCCAGCGTTTCATGCGCGATACGCCCCCATTTCTCGGGTGACGCGCTCACCAGGGTACGCATGTTATGCGTGCGGTCAGCCAGCTTGACGAGAATGACGCGCACGTCGCGCGCCATCGCCAGCAGCATCTTGCGGAAGGACTCGGCCTGGTTTTCCTCGCGGGTGTTGAACTGCAGCTTATCGAGTTTGGTGACGCCATCGACCAAATCAGCAACCTGGGCGCCAAAGCGTTCGATCAGGTTGGCTTTGGTCACGCCGCAATCCTCGATAACATCGTGCAACAACGCGGCCATCAGCGCCGGCGCGTCCAACCGCCACTCGGTGCATTGAGCGGCTACGGCGATCGGGTGCGTGATGTAGGGCTCGCCGCTGTTGCGCAACTGGCCCAGATGCGCCTGATCGGCGAAACAATAAGCCCGGCGGACTTGTTCGACATCCGCATCGCTCAAGTAATCGAGCCGGACGGTGAGCGCAGTAAAACTGGCCGCAGCGGCATTCAGGGCTGCCGGCGGCGCTTCCGGGACTCTAACAATCTCGGGTGGAAGAGGAACGGCCACGCTCATGGTCTAAATGTACCGAACATGAGGCGGAAATGTGCTTTCATGACTCCCGCGTATGGCTCAGGGTGTGTCATTTCAGCAAAAAAGCACCGCTTACGGTGCTTTTTGAGAGAGGGGAAGATCCTACACACGCGCTGGTTTCAGCCCGGCACTTTCTTGAGCATCTCCAGGCCGGTTTTGCCTGCGGCAATCTCACGCAGCGCTGTCACGCCGGGCTTGTTCTTGCTCTCGATTTTGGGCGCATGGCCCTGACTGAGCATCCGTGCACGGTAGGTGGCTGCCAGCACGAGTTGAAAACGGTTTGGGATCTGTTGCAGGCAATCTTCGACGGTAATGCGGGCCATGACGTGTGGAGCTTTCTTTCTGAAAACAGGATTTGAGAAACCAAAGGCCGTAGAGGCAGGCGGCAGGCGCTCAGGGGATATTCAACGCAGCAAAGGTGCAAGCGCGAAGGCGGCGCTGAGCGCTGTAACGAAGCCGCTGCGTATGAACAATCGCCTTTAAATCGAACAGCGCGATTTCAAATAACTTGTTGATTATAACGTAGTCAAATTGATGGGCCTGCGCCATCTCAGCGGCCGCATTGTGCAAACGCAGTTCGATGACCTCGTCAGTATCCTCGCCACGGCGTTGCAGACGCGCACGCAATTCTTCCCAGCTCGGTGGCAGGATGAAAATCAATATCGCCTTGGGTAGGGCTTTGCGGATCTGCAGCGCGCCCTGAAAATCAATCTCGAGAATCACATCAGCGCCTTGCGCGATGCGATCTTCGATCGCCTTCTTGGATGTGCCGTAGCGATGACCATGCACGTGGGCCCATTCGACGAAAGCGCCGTCCTGCGCCATCGCCTCGAATTCGGTGTCCGCGATAAAGAAGTACTCGCGCCCGTGCTTTTCCTGCCCACGCGGCGCGCGCGTGGTATGCGAGACGGAGATCTGAACGTCGTTGTCCAACTCCCTGAGCGCCTTGACCAGGCTCGATTTTCCGGCCCCGCTGGGCGCCGCAACGACGAAAACATTGCCGGTGTAATCGATGGGGGACGTGTCCTGAAGCCTGTTCATGACCGATATTTCATTCAATGTTCTGCACCTGCTCGCGCATCTGCTCGATCAACACTTTCATATCGACGCTGATACGTGTGAGTTCGAGCACGGCGGATTTGGAGCCCAGCGTATTGGCCTCGCGGTGCAGCTCCTGGATCAGAAAGTCCAGCCGCTTGCCAATTTCGCCGCCCTTGTTGAGCAAGCTTTCGATTTCGTCGAGGTGGGCGCCGAGCCGGCCGAGTTCCTCGGCCACGTCGATGCGAATAGCGAAAGCCGTGGCCTCGGCCAGCGCGCGCTCTTGTGCGGCTTGGGGTGCATGACCGACGGTGTCAGCCAAGCCCATGGCTTCCTGCCAGCGTTCGAGAAAACGGATGCGCTGCTGCTCAACCAGTTGCGGCACCAGCGGTGCGGCCTGCGTGACCAATTGCCGCAGCTGCGCCAAACATGCGCGTAACAAGGCCGCGAGCCGCTCGCCCTCGCGCGCACGCGCCGCGACCAGATCATCGAGCACGCGGGCGGCCAGTTCCTGGATGGGCTGGCCCCAATCGCCCGGCGCGGCTGGGCCCTGTTCGCCGCTTTGATCACCGGCCAGGCGCAACACATCGGAGACGCTGAGCGCGCGCGCACTGGGCAACCAGGCGAGGATGCTGTCTTGCACACTGCCCAGCCGTTGCAATAAAGGGATCGAAGGCTCCGCCAAGCTGGCTGCGGCGCTGCGTTCGACCACGCCGCGCACTTCGACTTTGCCGCGCTTGAGCTGCTTTGTGAAGCGCTCGCGTAACGCCGCTTCGTGCACGCGCAGCGGTTCGGGCAGTTTGAAAACGAGATCGAGAAAGCGGCTGTTGACCGAGCGGATTTCCAATCCCAGCCGAACGCCGGCCCCGGCGAAATCGCCGTGAGACGCATCCAAAGGATCAGAGCCGCTCGGTGGATGGCTGTCGCAAGCGTCGCTTTGGCCGCTTGCGTAACCGGTCATACTGTAAACTGGCATCGCGCTTGATAATGGCTTGTTCGCGGCGGAAAACCAGCGCAGCGCCTGCTACGCCAGCTTCCACGTTTCGCGATGAAACGTCTTCGATTATCTCAAAGCAGCAAAACCGCCGCTGCGGCCACTCCACACGAATACGGTGATCGGCAATGACAAGATGCTCCATTTGGACCGCAAGCCGTCCATCGTTTTTATCACCGGCACTGTCTGCGCGGTGATGATCGATTTCATCCGCCGCCCCGCATGCAGGCTCCGCTTTGCCTCGTCCGAGGTCTACCCGCGCGGCGGGCCGATCGGCCCATGGATGGGCATCCACCGCTGTATCGGCGCCACGAAGACGCAGGGGGTGATCGGCGATATCTGCGTCTCCGGCAAAAAGTTTTCATCCTGGATGTACTGATCCATCCGCCCCCCTGCACTCTGCATAACTTCCACACTGTCTTTGCTATGACTGCATTCCTCCGCAGCGGCCAGCGCGCCGCCCATCAACTGCGTCCGGTGCGCCTGACGCGCGGCTATACCGTGCATGCCGAAGGCTCGGTGCTGGTGCAATTCGGCCAGACCCGTGTGCTGTGCACCGCCTCGCTCGAAGAGCGCGTGCCGCCGCATCAGAAGGGCAGCGGCGAAGGCTGGGTCACCGCCGAATACGGCATGTTGCCGCGCGCCACCCACACCCGCGGCCAGCGCGAAGCCGCGCGCGGCAAGCAAAGCGGGCGCACGCAGGAAATCCAGCGCCTGATCGGCCGCTCGCTGCGCGCGGTGTTCGACTTGCAGAAGTTGGGCGAACGCACCCTCACGCTCGATTGCGACGTGCTGCAAGCCGATGGCGGCACGCGCACCGCCGCCATCACTGGTGCCTTCGTCGCCGCGCACGACGCGGTCAGCACGCTGCTGGCCAGCGGCCAGATCGCCGCCACGCCGATCCGCGACCACGTGGCCGCCGTCTCGGTCGGCATCGTGCAAGGTACGCCGCTGCTCGATCTGGAATACACCGAAGACTCTGCCTGCGACACCGACATGAATGTGGTCATGACCGGCAGCGGCCATTTCGTCGAAGTGCAGGGCACCGCCGAAGGCGCGGCCTTTTCGCGCGCCGAGATGAACACGCTGCTGGCGCTGGCCGAGCAAGGCATCGGCGAACTGATCGCCTTGCAGCGGCAGGCGCTGGCTCAGCCGCTGCCCCGGTGAGAGCAACCCTATGAAACTGGTTCTGGCCTCCAACAA
>JAITWT010000150.1 GCA_031285125.1 Burkholderiaceae bacterium
CCGATTTCGGCCCAACCCGAAGGGCAGAGGCCTTTTCGGGCGGTCTGCGGCGTTGCAACGCTGGCCCATAGCACGGGCTATGGGCTGCGCGCCGCGCCTTGCATCCCCTCCCGAAAAGGTCTCTGCGTGAGTCATTTGAGATCGTAAACAGGTTCTTACAACCCGATCGCGGACAAATCCAGTTGGCCGTCGCGCATCGGCGGGCACCAGAAATACGCGCCCGTCACGGGCCGTGAAAAGCCGAACAGCGCATCGGCCACGCCGTCGTCCTGCCCCGCCATGCGGCGCAACTGCGCTTCGAACGCACCGAGCGATTGCCCGAAAGCCAGGAACAGCAGCCCCGCCTGCGCGTCGCGCGCCCACGGCATCGACCGGCGCAGCACGAAAGCGGGCGGCGCGAAGCGCTCCTGCGCCGTGCGTTTGACGTGCGCCGATGCGGGCGCGCCTTCCAGTTCTTCGTTGTCGCGCAAGCGCCGCCCGATGGCGTCGTCGCGCGCGGCGGGTGCCAAGCGCTCGAAGGCGTCAAAGTCATGCACCCACTGTTGCACCGCGGCAAAACTCGCGCCGTCGCGCCCCGGCCCCGCACCGTGCACCAGCGCGGCGGCGCTGGCGTTGTCGCCTTGCGGGTTTTCGGTGCCGTCTTCGTACCCCGTCAAATCGCGGCCCGAACCGTACTGGAAGGTGTCGACCACCCGGTCCAGCGCAAAAGCCGGCGCCAGCACCTGCCCGATGCGGCGCGCCGCCAGCGTCAATTGGCCGCGATCGGCGCCGCGCAGCCAGACCCACAACGCCATCGGCGTGGACGGCACCGGCAGGCCCAGCCCGGCCACCGTCAGCGCCGGAAATTCGCGCAGCCCCGGCACCGTCTGGCCCAAGGCACACACCAGTTGCGACCCCAGCCCTAGCGCCGCCGCATCGCCATCCACCAGCGGCGCCAAGGCGGTCAGCACGGCGCGTGCTTGCGCGGGCTCGGTCAACGCAAAAAACAAGTGTCGTCCAGCGGCAGGCACGGGTTGCAAGATGCAGGGTTGGGCGGGGAGGGTCATGATGAAAGCTCCTGTGTACAAACCAGCGATGCCGCAAGCTTAAGGCAGCCGCTACAGCCGCTACAACGACATCGCGCCGCTGAATGAGGCGTTGCGGGCGCGCGCTGCGCCCAAGCCGTTGTCAAATCCGCGAAAACGCACGCTGGCGAATTTCGTGCGGCTCGGCGCCGATAAAGGCCGCCAGGGCAGAGGAGAAAAAGGTGACAGGTACATTTCAAGCGCCTCAAGCGCTTCAAGCGCTTCAACGCCATCTTCTACCTGAGACCCGGCGGGCCTCGTTACGGCACAAAGCGGGATCTGTTGCGCGGCCTGAAGCGCAATGGCCGTTGGGGCTCAACGTTCTTACCCAACCAGGCAAAATAATTCGGTTTGACGAGAAGCGCCTGCGCGCGGGCGCTTCGATGATTTTCAGACCTTCACTCAAGACAGATGGGTTCCCTATGACACGCGAAACAGTGCTGCTTTCCTTCAATGGCCCGGTGGCCACGCTCACGCTCAACCGCCCGGAGACGCTCAACAGTATTTCCAACCCGCTGGTTAGAGATATGCGCGATGCGCTGGCCGAAGTGCGCGCGGCGAAATCGGCGCGCGCGCTGATTCTTACTGGCGCGGGACGGGGCTTCTGCGCCGGCGCCGAGCTCGGCGACGCGCTCCTCAGCGGCGACGGTACCCAATCGCCTGGGGCGACGCTCAACGCCAATTTGCGTGACCACATCAATCCGCTGATGGTCGAGCTCAACGAACTCCCGATACCGACCATCGCAGCGGTCAATGGCCCGGCCGCAGGCGCGGGCGTCGGCTTCGCGCTGGCCGCCGACATTACGCTGGCCGCGCACTCGGCCTATTTCATCCTCACCTTCGGCCCCAAGCTGGGCTTGATCCCCGACGCGGGGTCGAGCTGGCACCTGCCGCGCCGTATCGGCATTGCGCGTGCGATGGCGCTTGCGCTGCTGGGCAACAAACTCAGCGCGCAACAAGCCGCGCAATGGGGCTTGATCTGGGAAGCTGTGGCCGACGATCAACTCAGCGCTGCCGCTCTGCAATTGGCGCAGACCCTGGCCAGGGCCCCCTCGCACATCGCTTTGGAACTGCGGCGCGCGACGGCGCAAGCACTAAGCAACACGCTTGAAGCGCAACTGGACTACGAGCGCGAGCGCCAGTGCGTACTGGTTGAAAAACCCACGTTCAAAGAAGGCGTGTGTGCATTCAAGCAGAAGCGGGCGCCGGTGTTTGATTGAAACCTGATTCCATGGCCCTCCCCAACGAGGGCTTTGCCGCCTTGGTTTGCCGTGCTACAGCACCGCCTGCGCTTGGCTTTTATGGGCTGGCTTGATCGGCAACAGGTTCTCAGCGCGGCGGCGCTGGAACCCCGGCCTGAAGTCTGAAGGCGCAGGCCGGTTGTGGAGGGTTGCTTATAGGCCTGCGCAGCGCAGCGAACGTTTGAAACGTTCGCTGCGCTGCGGCAGACACGAAGGGTTTTTGCCGTCAAACGCGCTCAAAAATCCCGGCGGCGCCTTGTCCCATGCCCACGCACATGGTGACCATGCCAAACTTCAGATTTTCGCGGCGCAATGCGTGCACGACGGTGGCCGAGCGGATCGCGCCGGTTGCGCCCAGCGGGTGCCCGAGAGCGATGGCACCGCCCATCGGGTTGATTTTGGCGGGGTTCAGGCCGAGGGTGTTGATCACGGCGAGCGATTGCGCAGCGAAGGCTTCGTTGAGTTCGATCCAATCCAGATCGTCCTGCTTCAGACCGGCGTTGCGCAAGGCCGCGGGAATGGCCTCAATCGGCCCCACGCCCATGATCTCCGGCGCTACACCGCGGCTGGCGAAGCTGACAAAACGCGCCAGCGGCTTCAGACCGAACTGCCGCACAGCCTGCTCGCTGGCCAGAATCAGTGCGCCGGCGCCATCCGAAGTCTGCGAACTGTTACCCGCCGTGACCGAGCCATTCTTGGCGAATACGGTGCGCAGCTTGGCCAGACCTTCCAGGCTGGTGTCGGTGCGCGGGCCCTCGTCGAGATTGACCGTGCGGGATTTTTGGCTGGTTTCGCCGGTTTGCAGGTTGACGCTGCGTTCGATTACATCGACCGGGGTGATTTCGTCGCCAAACCGGCCCGCCTGCTGCGCCGCCAGCGCGCGCTGATGCGATTGCAGCGCGAAGGCGTCTTGCGCGTCACGCGAGACCTTCCATTGCTGCGCCACTTTCTCGGCCGTCAACCCCATGCCGTAGGCGATGCCGACGTCGGCGTTGTTTTCAAAGACCGAGGGTGACAGCGAGGGCGCGTTGCCCATCATCGGCACCAGGCTCATGCTTTCAACGCCGGCGGCGATCATCACTTGTGCCTCGCCGACGCGAATACGGTCGGCGGCGATTTGCACCGCAGACAGACCGGAGGCGCAGAAACGGTTGACGGTAATTCCGCTCACGCTGACGGGCAGGCCGGCGAGCACCGCGCCGATGCGCGCGACGTTCAAGCCTTGTTGCGCTTCGGGAATCGCGCAGCCGCAGACCACGTCCTCGATCGCCTGGGGGTCTAGCCCCGGCGCCTGGGCCAGTGCCGCCTTGAGCGTGGTTGCGAGCAGATCGTCGGGCCGCGTGTTACGGAAATAGCCGCGGTGCGAACGTCCGATCGGGGTGCGTGTGGCGGCAACGATGTAGGCATCTTGTACTTGCTTGCTCATAGTGTTCTTTCACGTTCGGGTTGTTCAGTTGCGCAGGGGTTTGCCGGTAGACAGAATCGCCATGATTCGCTCCTGCGTCTTGGGATGCACGACCAACGCGCAGAAAGCCCGGCGCTCCAGCGTCATCAGGTATTCCTCGCTCACCAGCGTGCCCGGATCGACATCGCCGCCGGTGACGACTTCGGCAATGTGGCGGGCGATGCGCATGTCATGCTCGCTGATGAAGCCGCCTTCGAGCATGTTGATCAGTTGACCGCAGATGGTGGCAGCACCGCTGCGGCCAGCGACCTTGAACAGGCGCTTCATCGGGGGGCGCCAGCCCGATTCGTGCAGCGCGCGCACCTGTTGCAGTGCGACGTACAGGACCTCATCGGTGTGGGGGACGATCACGTCGCTGTCGAGCAGATAGCCGAGCTTGCGGCTTTCCGGCGCGCTGGTGCCCACCTTGGCCATCGCCGCCGCGGTGAAGCCTTCGATCAGGAAGGGCAACAAATCCGTGCCGACGGAAGATTGGGCGCGTTCAGCCGCGCGGCGCGCGATGTAGGTCAGGCCGCCCGCGCCGGGCACCAGGCCGACGCCGACTTCAACCAGGCCGATGTAGCTTTCCATCGCCGCCACGCGCTGTGCCGAGTACACCGCGAGCTCGCAGCCGCCGCCCAGGGCCAAGCCGTGCACGGCGCTGATTACGGGGACGCTGGCGTAGCGGATGCGCAGCATCATCTTTTGCATGAGCTGCTCGACCTCGTCGATCGCGCTGGCGCCCTTGGCCATGAAAGCCGGCAGCACCGCTTGCAGGTCGGCGCCGACGGAAAACTGCTCGCGCGGCGACCAGATGACCAGACCTTTGTAGTCGCGTTCGGCCAAGTCCAGCGCAGACAGCATGGCGTTGCAGATGTCGGGGCTGATGGCGTTCATCTTGGAGTGCAGCGTGGCAATCAGCACCTCGCCGTCGAGTGTCCACAGACGCACGTCACCCTCGTCGCGCAGGGTCGTTCCGGACTGCGCGGGGGCCACAGCACCGCTGCCGAACACGCTTTCGGGAAAGAGCTGGCGTGCATGAACCGGCAGGCAGCGCGGCGCAACGAAGCGGTTGGCACTGGGGCTCCATGAGCCTTCGGGCGTATGCACGCCGCCGGCTTGCGCCACCGGGCCTTCAAACACCCACCGCGGCAGCGGCGCGCTGCAGAGCGCTTTGCCGGCATCGATGTCTTCCTGAATCCACTGCACGGTCTGCGCCCAGCCCGCCTCCTGGCACAGCTCGAAGGGGCCTTGCTTCATGCGGAAGCCGCGGCGCATCGCCAGATCGACATCGCGGGCGTTATCAGCGATATCGGCCAGATGCACCGCCGCGTAATGGAAGCTGTCGCGCAGAATCGCCCACAGAAATTGGCCTTGCGCTCCTTCGCTTTCGCGCAACAACTTCATGCGCTCGGCGGGGGGGCGTTTGAGTATCTTTGCGTACACCTCGTCGGCCTTTGCGCCCGTGGGGACGTAGTCTTGCGCGGCGAGATCGAAGCGCAGGATGTCACGCCCCACCTTCTTGTAAAAGCCGGCCTTGGTCTTTTGGCCGAGGTGGCCCAGCTCGATCAGCTTGGCCAGCGTCGGCGGCATGGCGAAGACGGGATAGAAGGGGTCGCATTTTTCGTCGAGCGTGTTTTGCATGGTCTCGATGACGTGCGCCATCGTGTCCAGCCCGACGACGTCGGCGGTACGGAAGGTGCCCGAACTGGCGCGCCCCAGTTTCTTGCCGGTCAGATCGTCGACCACTTCGGGAGTCAGGCCGAATTTTTCGGCCTCCTTGAGCGTCGCCAGCAGCCCGGCAATGCCGATGCGGTTGGCGATGAAGTTGGGCGTGTCCTTGGCGCGGATCACCCCTTTGCCCAGCGTACTGGTGGTAGAAGTTTCCAGATCGTCGAGTACGCGCGCATCGGTGGCCGGCGTGGCAATCAACTCCACCAGCGTCATGTAGCGCGGCGGGTTGAAAAAGTGGATGCCGCAAAAGCGCGGTTTGAGCGCTTCGGGCAAGCCGTCGCCCAGTTGGGCGATCGACAGGCCCGAGGTGTTCGATGCCAGGATCGCGTGCGCAGCCACGTGCGGCGCGATTTTTTTGTAGAGATCGTGCTTCCAGTCCATGCGCTCGGCGATCGCTTCAATCACCAGATCGCATTCGGCCAAGCGCGCCAAGTCATCGTCGTAATTGGCCGCTTCGATCAAGAGGGCATCGTCGGTCACGCCCAGCGGGGAGGGTTTGATTTTTTTTAGGTTATCGATGGCGCGCGTGATGATGCCGTTTTTCGGGCCTTCCTTGGCCGCCAGGTCGAACAACAGCACCGGCACGCGCACATTGACCAGGTGCGCGGCGATTTGTGCACCCATCACGCCGGCGCCAAGGACCGCGACTTTTTTAACTTGAAATTTGGACATGTTGAATCAGTTCTGAGTCTTCTGATTGAAAAATAAATTAGCGCAAAAGCCGGTAGGACGGGGCCGCAGTCTTGTCGGCAACAGCCCCCAATCGGGTTACGGCACCCGGTTCCAGATCTGGGTGCGGAAGAAGGGGCCCAGGTAGCCGCGCACCTGGAGCTTCTTGCCGCCGTCGATCGGTGTCAGGCGGGTACGGTATTCCTTGCCGTTTTCGGGGTCGAGAATCTTGCCGCCTTCCCAGACATTCGCATCATCTTTAGCCTGGTGCACACCGCGGATGATTTCAAGCCCGAGGATGGGCTTGCCTTTGCGGTCGTCGGTGCACAAATCACAGGTGGGCGACTCGCTTGTCACGAGTGTTTTCTCGACGCGCCCGACCAGCACGCCAGCGCGCTCCTCGATGCGGATTTCAGCTTTGGCTTTGCCGGTGTGGTCGTCGATATTGCGCCATAGCCCCACCGGGCTGGACTGCGCCAAGGCAGCGCCAGCCAGCAGGGGCAACGTGAAAGCGGCGAGGGCTCGTTTCATCGGGTACCTTCCTTCTTGGTGGGGCAATGAGGACAGAAAAATCCAATCAGGCCAGCGCAGCGTCCGTATCCATCACCGGGCGGGCGCCGGCCTGTACGGCTTGTATCAGCATGACGGTTTCGGGGAACAGCTTGGCGAAATAAAAGCGCGCGGTTTGCAGCTTGGCCGTGTAGAAGGGGTCGGTGCTGCCGGCCTTGATCTTGCGCAGCGCCGTCTGCGCCATGCGGGCAAACAGGTAGCCGTAGACCAAGTGCCCCATCACGCGCAGATAATCGACGGCCGCCGCGCCCGCTTCATCACGGTTTTGAAAGGCTTTGAAACCGATTTCGGTGGTGAACTTGACCATTTGATCGGCCAGGCGTCCCAGCGGGGCGATGAACTCGCTCATCTTTTCGTTGACGCCTTCTTCCTTGACGATCTGCTCGACCATCTTGCCCAGCTTTTTGAGCGTGGCGCCATTGTTGAGCAGCACCTTGCGGCCCAGCAGATCAAGCGCTTGAACGGCGTTGGTGCCTTCGTAAATCATGTTGATGCGGTTGTCACGCACAAACTGCTCCATCCCGTTGTCCTTGATGTAGCCTTGGCCGCCGAAGACCTGCATACAAGCGTTCGTGGCAATGTGACCGTTTTCAGTGAAGAACGCTTTGGAAACCGGCGTGAGCAGCGAGACGACATCCAGGCTTTCCTCGCGCACCTGCGCATCGGGGTGGTCTACGACCTTGTCCATGAGCAGCGCGCAGAGGATCTGCAAGGCGCGCGCGCCCTCGGCGTAGGCTTTGGCCGTCAGCAGCAGCCTGCGCACGTCGGGGTGGACGATGATCGGATCAGCTTCCTTGTCCTTGGCCTTGGTGCCGGACAGCGCACGCATTTGCAGGCGATCCTTGGCATAAGCCAGCGCGTTCTGGAACGCGATTTCGGTCAGACCCAGCGACTGGCAGCCCACGCCCAAACGCGCGGCATTCATCATCACAAACATCGCCGGCAAGCCCTTGTTCGGCTCTCCCACCAGCGTGCCCACGGCGCCTTCGAGCGAGATCTGCGCGGTGGCGTTACCGTGGATGCCCATCTTGTGCTCCAGTCCGGTGCAGTAGATGGTGTTGCGCGCGCCGAGCGAGCCATCGGCGTTGACCAGAAATTTCGGCACCACGAACAGGCTGATGCCCTTGGTGCCCTTGGGTGCATCGGGCAGACGCGCCAGCACCAGATGGACAATGTTCTCGGCCATATCGTGTTCGCCGGCGGAGATGAATATCTTGCTGCCGGTGATCTTGTAGGTGCCGTCGGCTTGCGGCTCGGCCTTGGTGCGCAGCAGGCCCAGATCGGTGCCGCAATGCGGCTCGGTCAGGCACATGGTGCCGGTCCACACGCCGCTGGTGAGCTTGGGCAGATAGGTTTTTTTCTGCGCCTCGCTGCCATTGGCTTGCAGCGCCGCGTAAGCGCCATGCGACAGGCCCGGATACATGGACCACGCTTGGTTGGCGCTGTTGAGCATTTCGGACACGCACTGGTAGATGGTGTGCGGCAAACCCTGGCCGCCGTACTCAGTCGAGCACGACAAGGCGGGCCAGCCGCCTTCGACGAATTTCGCGTAAGCCTCTTTGAACCCCTTTGGCGTGCTCACCTCATGCGTGGCGGGGTTGAGCGTGCAGCCCTCGGTGTCGCCCGATATGTTCAGCGGCAAGGTCACTTCGGTGGCGAACTTGCCGGCCTCATCCAGTACCGCGTTGATCGTATCGGCATCGATGCTCGTATGAGACGACAGCGCGTTGAACTCCTCGGTGGCGTTGAAAACCTCGTGCAGCAGAAACTGCATGTCGCGCAAGGGTGGGGCGTAGGTAGGCATCCGGAGAACTCCTTAGTCAGTGGATTGCAGGGGAAAAACTTAAACCGTGGTTTTGGGCGTTGCGCGTTTGCGTGACCGCGCTGCTGGGGCGGTCAGCGTGCCTGGAGCGGCGCTGCGCGCGATGATGTTTTCAAAACTCGCGCGGGCACGCTCGATCGAACCGGGGATGCGCAAAAAGCGCGCTTCATAGTGCAGCGCCAGGATCATGCCGTGGAGATCGAAAGCGATCTGCCGTTCGCAGACATCGGCACGCAAATGGCCTTCCTGCTTGGCCTGCGCGATGGCGGTATGGACGGCGGCGTGCCACAGGTTGACCGACTTCACCAGCGCGTCACGTACCGGGCCGGGCCGATCGGCGAATTCGGTTGCGCCGCTGATGAAGATGCAGCCCGAATCAATTTCGACCGTGGTGCGTTTCATCCAGTTGGTAATCATCGCGCGCAGGCGCGGCAAACCGCGCGGCTGCTTGAGCGCGGGGTAAAACACCTCCTGCTCGAAGCGATGGTGGTACTCGTACACCACCGAAATCTGTAATTCTTCGCGTGAGCCCAAATGAGCGAAAACGCCCGACTTGCTCATCTGCGCGAGCTCGGCCACGGCACCAATGGACAGCCCTTCGAGCCCGACTTGTGTGGCCAGATTCAGGGCGGCATCCACCACCACAGCCTTGGTGTGTTGACCTTTTTGTGCGGAGCGCACGGGGCGCGCGGATGGCGGTATGGAAGGGGAGCCGAGCATGAAATCGGAGCCGAAAACAGAAGCAGGTTGTAGAGGGGAGAAATAAAACGAACGATCGTGCTATAGAACGAACGGTCGTGCTATTTTCAGGATATTCTAAAACCTTGAAACCTTGCAAGACAAAAAACCCTATATCCATAGGGATTTTGGGGTTGGCGTGCGTGCGGGGCGCGCTTTTTTTCCAGCTTTCCCGGCTTTGTCTTTGTCTCTGGCCGGCGAACGCGGTTCAGCGCTTGAAGCTCACCACCTGTTGATGTTGTTCGCCCAGGCCCTCGACGCCCAGCGTCATGGCATCGCCCTTTTTCAGGAACAGGGGCGGTTTGCGGCCTATGCCGACGCCCGGCGGCGTGCCGGTGGTGATGACATCGCCGGGCATCAGCGTCATGAACTGGCTCAGGTAGCTGATGATTTTGACGACCCCAAAGATCATCGTTCGGGTATTTCCGGTCTGCATCCGGCGGCCATTGACATCGAGCCACAGACCAAGCTTTTGCGGGTCGGGCACTTCATCGCGTGTGACCAGCCACGGCCCGATCGGCCCGAAGGTGTCGCAGCCTTTACCCTTGTCCCATTGCGGGCCGCGTTCTAATTGGTACTCACGCTCGCTGACGTCGTTGACCACGCAGTAACCGGCGACGTGATTGAGCGCCTCTTTTTGCGTGACATAACGCGCACGCGCACCGATGATCACGCCCAATTCGACTTCCCAGTCGGTCTTGACCGAGCCCTTGGGCAGCATCACCGCGTCATTGGGGCCCTGGATGCAACTGATGGCCTTCATGAAGACGACCGGCTCTTTCGGGATCGGCGCGCCCGTTTCAGCGGCGTGGTCCGCATAGTTCAGGCCGATGGCAATGAACTTGCCGATTTGCCCGATGGGGCAGCCCAAGCGCGGTTTGCCGCGTACCGGGGCAAGCCGGTCGGTTTTGATCCTGCGCAGTTTGGCCAGCGCGGTGTCGGTCAATTGCGCTGGACCGATATCGGGGATGACCGCGCTGAGATCGCGCAGGCGGCCTTGCGCGTCGATGAGCCCTGGTTTTTCCCTGCCGGGTTGACCATAGCGAACGAGTTTCATACGGGGATCCTTTCGAAGTCGATGCCAGCTTCAATCAACGATCCCTGTCATTTTGCGCGCAACCCCAAGGCCGGGCCGCCGTTGATGTATTCCGGCTTCGTGCTCCGCGTCCTCGCGGATCATGCGGAGTTTCAGCGTTCGTCCCACAATGCACGTTTTACGTTTTTATTGTCCGCGAGGCACACATGACTTACCCCAACACCCAGTTGTTCATCGACGGCCGGTGGCAGGATGCTGTCGATGGCCGGACCTTGCCTGTTGTGAATCCCGCCACGGGTCAGGAAATCGGCCGCGTCGCACACGCCGGCCGCGCCGACCTTGACCTTGCGCTGGCCGCCGCGCAAAAAGGTTTCGAGACATGGCGCGAGATGAATGCCGCCGCGCGCAGCAAGATCATGCATCGCGCGGCCGCGTTGATGCGCGAACGCGCCGCCGACATTGCCGCTTTGCTCACGCAGGAGCAAGGCAAACCGCTGGCCGAAGCCAAAGGCGAAACGCTGGCGGCCGCCGACATCATTGAGTGGTGCGCCGACGAAGGGCTGCGCATCTATGGCCGCATCGTGCCCTCGCGCGGCAGCTTGGCGCTGCGCCAGATGGTGATTAAAGACCCGGTCGGCCCGGTGGCGGCGTTCACGCCGTGGAATTTCCCGATCAACCAGGTGGTGCGCAAGGTCAGCGCCGGATTGGCCGCCGGTTGCTCGATGCTGGTCAAGGCGGCCGAAGAAACGCCCGCCAGCCCGGCAGAGTTGATCCGCGCCTTCGCCGACGCCGGTCTGCCGCCGGGCGTGCTGGGGCTGGTCTACGGCAATCCAGCGGAAATTTCCAGCACCCTGATTGCGCACCCGGTCATTCGCAAAATGACCTTCACCGGCTCGACCCCCGTGGGCAAGCAATTGGCTGCACTCGCAGGTCAGCACATGAAGCGCGTCACGATGGAGCTGGGGGGGCATGCGCCGGTGATCGTCGCCGCGGATGCTGACCTGGCGCTGGCGGTCAAGACCATCGTCTCTTTCAAGTTCCGTAACGCGGGGCAGGTGTGCATTGCGCCCACGCGCTTTCTGGTGCACAAAAGCCTGCTCCAGGAGTTCACGGAGGCCTTTACGCAATGTGCGAAAACACTCAAGGTTGGCGATGGTCTGGCCGAAGGCACGCAAATGGGGCCGCTGGCCAACGCGCGCCGCTTGACGGCGATGTCCGATTTGATCCGCGATGCCGTTCAGCGCGGCGGTAAGCTGCTCACGGGCGGGCAGCGTATCGGCAATGCGGGCAATTTCTGGCAGCCCACGGTCCTGTCTGATGTGCCCCAACAAGCCCGCGTGTTCAACGAAGAGCCTTTTGGCCCTTTGGCCGTCATTCGTGGTTTCGACACGCTCGAGGAGGCCCTCACGGAAGCCAACCGCCTGCCTTATGGTCTGGCCGGTTATGCCTTCACGCGCTCGTTGAAAACCGCCGACTTGCTGGGACGCTACATGCAAGTGGGGATGTTATGGATCAACAGCGCCGCCATCACCTCGGCCGAACTGCCTTTTGGCGGCATCAAGGATTCTGGCTATGGCTCCGAAGGCGGTCCCGAGGCGCTGGAGGCGTATCTGAACACGCGTGTTGTGTCGGTCATGAATGAGGGCTGAGAACCTGTTTACGATCTCAAATGACTCACGCAGATGCCTTTTCGGGAGGGGATACAAGGCGCAGCGCGCAGCCCATAGCCCGGCTATGGGCAAGCGTTGCAACGCGGCAGACCGCCCGAAAAGACATCTGCCCTTCGGGTTGGGCCGAAATCGGGCGATTGGGCGGCCCAACGTGAGCCATTTGAGATCGTAAACAGGTTCTAAGGATATCTCTGCGCGAAAACCGTTCAGATCTTGAAACGAGAAGCCTTGAACATGGCCATCCTTATGAAGCGGCTTAATTTTAAATGGCTGGATCACTCAAGCCAAACCACTGCTGCATGGAGTGGATGCGCAACATCGTCTCGATGGCAAATGGCGGGCGCCCGGTTTTGCTCTTGGGCCAGTACGGCTGGACGATCTCCACCAGTACTTTCCACGGCACCACACGCTCCATTTCACCCAAGAACTCTCTCTTGCGGGTCTTCTTGGTCGACAGATTCAATCCCAGGCTGACTTGTTTCATGATCTCAATGTTTGCCGATCAGGCCGGTTCAGGCAATGTGGGGTTGCACGGGGTTTTTGCAGAGGTTCCCTAGGGCCTGTTAACAATCATTGCGTTATTCTCCCCGGATTGAGGCTTCCAAGAGGAGATCATGGGTAGACGGATGCTGACAGAGGGCAAATGGCGCAAAGTTGAACCGCTGTTACC
>JAITWT010000155.1 GCA_031285125.1 Burkholderiaceae bacterium
CATTTCAGGTCGCTTTCGGTCGGCGCCCAGGTGTGGAACGGCGCGGCGGCGGCGTAGTTGTAGAAGGTGTTCCATGCCAGATGGCTGATGTGGTCCTTGCCCTTGCAAGCCTGCGCCCAGCCGGCGGGCACTTTGATGCCATAGCGCGCCAGGTCGGCGAACAGGGCGCCGCCGTTTTCCTCGGCGTAAATCTCCCAGGCTTCCTTCCAGCTCATCACGCGCTTGGGCAGCATGTAGTCCATCATCATCGCCACCAGCGTCAGCACGCGGTAGCCGCGCCAGAACCACTTGTCGATCCAGCCCTGCACGATGGGGAGATTGGCCGGGTCTTGTTCCAGGATGAACTTGATGATCTCCAGCCCCAGCGTCATGTGGCGCGATTCGTCGGACTGGGCCGAGAAACCGAAGGCCATCGCGCCCATGTCGCCGTTGTAGGCCGCGCCGCTGATGAAGGGCACGAACAGCAGGTTCGTCAGCACGTACTCGAAGGCAAAGCCGATGGCGATGATGAACTCGAACGGCCCAGCGGTCACGGCGTCGTCGAAGAAGCTCTTGGGCACCGACAAGTACCAGACGCGGTCGTGCTGGTGGCGCCAGTTCTGAAAGCCGTTGTAGTGCCGGTTGTAGTTCGAGAGGCTGTGAATCTGCGTCTGCGCGTGGCGGATTTCATCCAGGCTCTGCATCATGCAAGCCACGCGCGGACCGGCGCCGGGGTATTGGCGGCCCACATGGGCGAAGCCCCGGTGTGCCATGTATTCGAGCGGCGTGACGCCCGTCAGAAAGAGCTTGAGCGCGTTGATGTAGCGCCCATCGCTCACGCTCAGGTGGCCGTTGTTCTGCGTGAAGGCGTCGATGATGGCGTAGAGCTTGCGCTCCTTCTCGGCCTGGTACTTCCAGTAGGCGTCCATCGTCATGCGGAACGGGTCCTCGAACTTGTTCCAGTCGTGAATCTTGATGCCCTCGTACTCGGTGTACGGAAAGACATCCTTGACCGCCTGGTAGGTCGGCGTCCAGGCCAGGTCGCGCGTCATCAGGTTGTAGCGCTCTTTGAGGCCGAGCTTCTTGCTGACTTTCATATCCATGATGGGTCTCCTCGTGTCCGGTGGTTTTCGGTGGTTCATTGGTTCCAGGTCAGGCTGAACTCGTCGTCGGTCTCGTCGATGTTCCCCGACAGCGTGATCAGGTTGACCTGCATTTCCTGCAAGTCGAACTCGCGCCCGATCTCGCGCTCGATGGTGCTGCGGCGGATCACCAGATGGCCCGGCGCGTCGAGCTTCACCATCGCGGGCTGCTCGTTGACGATCACGTTCGGGTTGTCGGCCACGATGGCGTCCACGATGGCGCGGGTTTCCTCGTTTTTCTGGAAGGCGATGAAGACGTTGGACATGGGTGGGCTCCTTCGATCAGACCGGCAAGCCGGCTTTGTTCATGCGCGCATCGACGGCGCTGATGCTGCGCTCCAGCGCCTGCGCGCCCGCGTCGCCCAACGCCAGCCGGGCCACCGGCGCCAGCGCTTCCTGGACCCGGCCACGCCAATGGGCGTACCACTGATTGAGCAGCGCCCGGTTCCCGTCGCTCTCGGCGGCGGCGGTTTTGATGACCGCATCGACCCACTTGCAGGCGTCCTGGAACCACTCGGCCTGGAAGCGCGTGAGCATCGACACCGCCGGCCCGGCCTGCTCGCTGAGAACGGTATCGACTTCCTTGTACGCAAGGCCGAACAGCGCGCCGTCAAGCACGGCGTTCTGCGCCACGTACAGCTCGAACCAATCCTTGAGTACCCAGGTGTCTTCGACCAGGCGGCGCAGCGGCTGCCAGGCTGGCGCTTCGAGCCAAGCCTGTTTGCAGGCTTCCAACTCGCCTTGATTGCCCAGCAGGAGCCCGAGGCGCGTGAGGTACTGCGCGATGCCCAACTGGTCCATGCCCGCGTACAGGCAGGGCTGGGTGATGGCGGTGCCGTAGCCATAGGCGCATTGGTAAGCGCCGTTCATGTTGGCGCCCCAGGCGACGTGGCGCAGCGGCACGTAAAAGTCGAGCGCCTTGCGCCGCGCCGCGTCATCGAGCCGGTCGGCCAGGCCGCGCGACTCGACGAAATCGAAATCGGCCTCGGCGGTCTCCTGCATCCGGGCGCGGGCCTGCGTGTAGGTGCCGTAATAGAGCTGGCGCGGGTCTTTCAGCGCGTACCAGTCCTGCATCACGATGCGGGTGCGCGCCGCGTCGTGCAACAGATGCTCAGGGTCCCAGGTCGGGCGGTAATGGAAGTTGGCTTGCGCCTGCACATCCATCGTGCCCTCGATGTAGCGCGAAGCCGGTTTGTCCGCGCCCAGCCGCGCGGCGATGTGGTCGTAGGTCTGGCGCAGCGGGGTGATGCTGACGGTGCGCAAATCGATGGGCATGGTGTCTTGTCTCCTGTCGTTGGTGTTGGATGAAAAGTGGCCCTCCGGGGGGCGCTCAAGACGAATCGCGGAAATGCCGCCGGCGCGCATCGCGCAGGCTCCAGTCCCACGCGTGCCGGTCATCGCCCTCGTCGTGCTCGGGCAGGCGGCCGCGCGTGGGCGTGACCTCTTGCATGGCGCAAAACGCTTCGAACTGTTTGCGCGCCATCACCATTTCGACATAAAGCTGCGGCTCGCCCACGGCAAACTCGAACTCCACCAGTCCGCTTTCGTGCTCCTGCACGATGCGGATGTAGCGGCGTTCAAGATCCCAGGGCTCCGCTGATGGGGCAGTTTTTTCGATCATGTCCAGAGTGATGCATATCGCGTGCCAAACTTAAGCGGTATCCAGAAAAATATCGATAATTTAAGGGAAAACCCTGAAATAAAGACCGCCTTTTCGGCACGAATCGGCGCGAATTGGCACCCATCCGATCCCAATCGACACAAATGAAGCGCTTCTTTCCCAAATTACGCCGTTGTGTCCCGATGTAATGTCATTATTTGAGAAGATCAAAGCCCATCAAGTGATCATTTGATCAGTTTGCGCGCTGTCTTCTGGTTGCAATAGATCCATTTTTATCGATAATATTTTCTATGCCTGCCCTTCCCTCATTGCCTTCGGATGCCGATTTGCGTCGCCAGGTGCAGTTCTCGCCCGCGGATGGGCGCATCTGGCTGGCCGGCCAACGCATGGTGCTCTTGCATGCTGCTTCGCTGGGCATCCTGCGCCGTGAGTTGATGCTGACGCTGGGCCCGGCGACCGCGCGGCGCTTGCTGTTGCGCGTGGGCTATGCCTCAGGCGAGCGCGATGCCGCCTTGGCCCGACAACTGCGGCCCAATGCGGACACTTTTGCCATGTTCAGCGTCGGCCCGCAGTTGCACATGCTTGAAGGCGCCGTGCAGGTCATCCCCGAGTTACTGGAACTGGACCTGAAGGGCGGGCACTTTCACGGCATCTTCGGCTGGGACCATTCGTGGGAGGCGGAAACCCACCGGCGTGATTTCGGTCCCCAGCGCGAGCCGGTGTGCTGGATTTTGCTCGGTTATGCCTCGGGCTATACCAGCGCCTTCATGGGCCGCCAGGTGCTGTACAAGGAGCTGATGTGCGCCGGATGCGGTCATGACCACTGCCGCATTGAAGGCCGTCCGGTCGAAGATTGGCCCGATGGCGTCCAACTGGCCAGCGACTACGCGCCCAATACGCTGTTGTTGCCCGAGGGTTTACACCGCCCGCCGGCTTGGCCCGCTTGGCCCGCGCCGGTGCTCGCGGAGGAGAGCGCCGAGCCGCCCATTGCCGCGGTGGAGCCGCTGATCGGGCGCTCGGCCGGGTTCGTCGCCGCCAAGCAGTTGTTGCGCAAGGCGGCCTGTACGCAAGTCACCGTATTGCTCACGGGCGAGACGGGCGTCGGCAAGGAACGTTTTGCCCGGACGCTGCACGCGCTCAGTCCGCGTGCGACCAAACCCTTCGTGGCGGTCAACTGCGCGGCGCTGCCGGGCGAGCTGGTTGAATCGGAACTGTTCGGTACCGAGAAGGGCGCCTACACCGGGGCCGATGCGGCGCGCGCCGGGCGATTCGAGCGCGCCGATGGCGGCACGCTGTTCCTGGATGAGCTGGGCGAGCTGCCCCTGCACGCCCAAGCCAAGCTGTTGCGCGTGCTGCAGGACGGCCAGGTGGAACGCTTGGGCGCCGTGCAGCCGCGGCAGGTGGATGTGCGGCTGGTCGCCGCCACGCACGTGGATTTGGCCGAAGCCGTGCGCGCCGGGCGCTTTCGCCAGGATTTGTACTACCGCATCCACGTCTATCCGATCCGCATTCCACCGCTGCGCGAGCGGGTCGACGACATCGAACCCTTCGCGCAGCACCTGCTGCAAAGTTTTACCCGTCGCCACGACAAGCACGTCAGCGGCTTTACCGACCGCGCCCTGCACGCGCTGCGCCGTTATGCCTGGCCGGGCAACGTGCGCGAGATGGAAAACCTAATCGAGCGCAGCGTGATCCTGGCGCAGGCCGGCCATCCGGTGGACGTGGAGCAACTGTTTCCCGAAGCCGCCCATGCGCCTGCAGCGCCGCCCGCGCACATCCTGCAGCCTTCCGGACGCCTTGGCGAGGCGCGCCCGCCGGCGCGCGCGGCCGCGCTGGCCGACCAGTTGCTGGCCGACAAGCTGGACCTGCGGGCGCTGGAAACCCACCTCATCGAGGGGGCGGTCCAGCGCAGTCACGGCAATCTGGCCGCTGCCGCGCGCTTGCTGGGCCTGACCCGCCCGCAATTGAGCTACCGCCTGAACAAGAGAAGGGAAGCTTGATGGCCAAGCGCAGCGCCCCTTCGGCCAGCGGCGATCCGATGCCGCTGGCGCGCACCTTGATCGAGCACGCCTACACCCGGTTGCGCGAGGACATCGTGACCGGGCAGCTCGTTCCTGGCGAGAAATTGCGCGTGGCGCATCTCAAAACCCGCTACGGTGTGAGCGCGGGCACTTTGCGCGAAGCCATCACCCGGCTGGCTAGCGATGCGCTGGTGCTGACCGAGGGACAGCGCGGTTTTCGCGTGGCGCCGATTGCCATTGAAGACCTGGAAGATGTCGCCAACCTGCGCGTGCAGATCGAAACCGAGGCGCTGCGTCAATCCATCCGCGCCGGCGGCGCGCGCTGGCGCGAGCGCATGGAGCAGGCTTACGCCGCCATCTCGGCCGAGGAGCCGATCGCGCCCGAACGCCGCCGCCAGTGGGAAGAACTCAACCTGCGCTTTCACGAAGCCCTGCTCTCCGGCCATGACTCGCCCTGGACGCTGCGCGTGCTGCGCCTGCTCTCACGCCACACTGAGCGCTACCGCAGCTTCGCGATGGCGTTGCCCGGGGGCGTGCGCAACGTGCACGCCGAGCACGCTGAAATTTTCGAGTGCGCGATGGCCGGTCAGGACGCGCGCGCCGCGCTGGCGCTGGAGGCCCACATTCGCGCCACGCCCGACTTACTGATCAAGGCCCTGCGCGCAGGCCGTATCTCATTGCCTGGGAGTACGGTAGCGCTTGGAGGGGAGGTGTTTCTGAATGCCGCCACGGGGCCCGCCGATGTCTGCGCCGTGTTGGCCTAGGCAGACGGCATCAGAATCCCACGGAAAGTTGACCCGCAGACCCGGAAAAACGGGCGGTCTAATTTTTCTGGACCGGTTTATTTCACGAACTTCAAAATGAACTGATCCGTCTTGTCCTTGACGCTGGCATCGAACACTTTCGCGGTGTGCGGGTCATCCGGATTGCGCAGCGCATTGCTGCTGCCTGCGAACCGGAAGCCGGCTGCGGTCACCTCGGCCTTGACGGTTTCCGGATCGATACGGTGCAAGGTATGCGTATCGTTGGCGCCATGGCCGGGCGCCGCGGCCATGGTCGAGCACAAGGAACACGCCGCCGGGCTGCAAGGCTTCGTAGATGTGTTTATTGAAATTCTGCATGCCCGCGCGGCCCAGAGCGTTGTGCATGTCATGGTAATTATCGGTCGTCCACACCACGTCCACGGGTTGCGGCAGGCCCATCGCGTGGGCCGTGTATGACAGGGGGGGCTGCACCGTGACATTGCTGTAGCGCGCGTCCGCGGCAAGGGCTTTGATGGGCGCGGCGTGATCTTTCCCATCCGGCCCGGGCGGCGGAATCAGTTCGTAAACATGGCCGCCCGCTCCGGTCACCACGCTCAATAGGCGCGTGTAATAACCTTCGCCCGGCAACAGTTCAGCAATCTGCGCACCCGAGGGGATACCGGCAAAAGCCAGAACTTGCGCCGGCTTGCGATGGGCGTCGCGCGCGGCGTCAGCGGCCGGACGGGCGCTGTCGGCCACGGCGGCGGCAAGCACAGGGGGGACGTCTGCTGCCTTGGGGGGCATTGTCTTGCAGGCGGTCAGGGACGTGACCAGACCCGTGGTCAAGGCGAGGGCGGAAAACATCATCACTGCGGATCGCTGCATCGTGAGTCTCCTTGGGCAAGAAACTGTGTTTATAGCGGTTATCAAGCGCCCATGGCCAAGCGCCCATGCGGCGCGTGCTTCAGCGTTGCGCGCGGGTGCAGGCTTGTTTACGCCTGCCGCATCGTCTCCAGCGGATACCCGACGAATTCATGGTTGCCGATGTGGCCAACCCGAAACCATGGGCAGGCATGGATTTTTTTCCCGAGGGCGCGCACATCGCTGCAAAACACGATGTCTTCGCTCAAACCATCGGCATGACGTTCCCCGCCGAAATAAGCCAAAGTGCCCGCATGAATGCTGTGACCGCCTTGCAGCCATTGCGGATGGGCCTGGCGCAGCGCATCGAAAACCTCGCGGCGGATCAGCATGATGCCCGTGCCGATGGCCTCGACCTCGATGATGTCGTCGCCCGGCACCGGAATATTCAGAATTTGGCGCACGCCATACAGCGGCAGCTCGGAGGCCGGGAGGTCCGGCCGCTGGCGCGCAATTTGGGCGATGCGCTCCCAGTCGTAATCCTTGCGCGGACACATGGCGCCGATCACATCCCGGTCGCCATGGGCCAGCATGCGCATCATGTCCTCGGTTCTCCAGTGCATGTCGCTGTCGATAAACAGCAGATGTGAGGCATCGGTTTTGTTCAGAAAAAAATCCACGCAAAGATTACGTCCCGGCACCACCATCGCGCCTTTGCTGGTGGCGAAATGAATACCGATTTCGTTGTGCACCAGTGTGAGCACCAACCGCAGCAAGCTTTCCACGTAGCCCATCTGGCAAGTGCCGTCGTAGGCGGGCGTGGCGATGCAAACGGAACGAGGAAAGCTTTCTTGACGCTGCTGATTCATGGCTGCAATATGAGTCTTGAACAATGTGCGCAACGCGCCACGCTACGCTATTGTGCTTTGAGGATGGACTCGAATGTAATTCGATTTCGATTCAAACGATTTCAATCGGTGCCATGACGTACCGGGCTTGATCTGAAAATGGAAACATTCCCAGCGTGCCGTGCCGTGTCGCCACGCCAGTTCCTTGCACGCTGTTTCCGGCGTTTGTTTCCGGCATTAATCAGCGCGTTGTCAGTACGTGAGGCGCCACCTGCCACGATGCGGCACCCCAGAATGACCTGAATTTTTAAAAGCTTTCGCGCCTGTCACACCATCTCAATCGCAGCCTACAATGTACTAATGCGTATCTTTTCCCTCTCTTTCCGCACCGCCTGGGTTTGCAAGCTTTTGCCCGCCTTGCTGAGCGGGGTTTTCCTGGCCTGTCCGGTATTTGCACAGACCCCACCGGCGGACACGGCTAAACCAGCGGACACGGCTAAACCAGCCCAGGAAAAATCAGCCTCCCAGCCTGCTGATTCGCAGGCCCGCGCTGCACGACAGCCCACGGATGCCACGCCGGGGCGCTTGAACCAAAAGATCGAGCAAATCCACGTCCAAGGCCGCGCCGCCAGTGTTGACGAGCTGCGCGTGGGCGGGCAAACCCAGAACATCACCGTGCAGCCCAAGGGCAACTTCCCCGTCTACCAGGTCGAGCCGGTCAACAATGGCAGCGGCGGCCTGCCGCAAGGTCAGACTGATGTTACGGGCGACCGCGGCAAAACGCATTGGAACGTATTGAAGTTCTAGCACGGTCCGGCCTGTGGCGGTTTTCACGGAAATCAGTTTTACCCAGGCCCAAGCGCTGATGATGCGCTTGGGCCTGGGTGCGTTGCGCGCGCTGCGCGGCATCGAAGGCGGCATTGAAAACACCAACTATTTCGCCAGCACAGAGCGCGGCGAATTCGTGCTCACGGTGTTCGAGCGGCTGGGCTTTGATCAGTTGCCCTATTACCTGTGCCTGATGCAGCACCTGGCGGCGCACGGCCTACCCGTTCCGGCGCCGGTGGCCGATCCTGCGCTGACCCCGCTAGCGCCTGCGGCGCGGCCGCCGCTGATCGTTCCGGTCAACGCGCCTTGCGAATTTGTCCTCACTCTCGCGGGCAAACCTGCTGCCGTCGTCCAACGCCTGGAAGGCCGCAGCGTGCTCGCGCCGACCGCTGCGCATTGCGCCGCGCTGGGCCGCCTGATGGCGCGGATGCACTGGGCTGGACGCGACTTTCCGCGCATTCAGCCCAATCTGCGCAGCCTGGCTTGGTGGAACGAAACCGCGCCCGTTGTGCGGCCTTATCTCGATGCACAGCAAGCGGCGCTGCTGCAATCGGAATTGGCCTATCAGAATCACATTGCCCAATCGAGTGCCTATGCCGCGCTGCCGCGCGGGCCGGTGCATGCCGATCTGTTTCGTGACAATGCAATGTTCGCTCAGGATGAAGGCGGCGTCCCCCAGTTGACGGGGGTCTTCGACTTTTACTTTGCCGGTACCGACACGTGGCTGTTCGATCTCGCCGTCGCCCTCAATGATTGGACCCTCGACCCGTCCACGGGCCGGGAAGATCCGTCACGCGCGGCCGCGTTGCTGCAAGCCTACGAAGCCGTGCGTCCGCTGCAAGCGGCCGAACGCGCGCTGCTGCCGGCCATGCTGCGCGCTGGGGCGCTGCGTTTCTGGATTTCACGCCTGTGGGACTTCCACCTGCCGCGTGCGGCGGCTATGCTCAAACCGCACGATCCGCGCCAGTTCGAGCGCGTGCTGCGTGAGCGCGTACAGCATTCGCAAGATGCACGATCCCTTCTTGCGCCGGCCTGATCCCGATCAACCGGTATCGACATCGCGATGAAACTCAATGTTGTTCCTGCCCGCATGGGTGCTGTCTGGGTGCGCCTGAGCTTGCAGGCTTTCTTTCGCCGGCCGCTGGCCACGGTCTGGGTCTGCTTTTCTTCGCTGATGCCGGTCGTGCTCATTGCTTCGGCGCTGCCGGCGGTTCTTGGCGGGGTGCTGATATCGATACTTCTGCCTGCCATAACACTGGGGTTGATGATCGCTACGGCACAGATCGTGCGCCCCGGCAAACCAACGCCGGCAGCACAAGCTTTTATCACGGCGCTACAAGCGCTGCGCACCAGCGTCAAACCGCTGGCGATACTCGGGGGAGGCTACGTCGTAACAACCTTCGTGATCGTGAGCCTCCCGGCCGTGCTCGATGGCGGCACCGTCATGCGCATGTTTTTGCTCGGTCAGCTACCGGCATCGCTCGAAGTGACGCGCGGTGTCCGCTACCTGGCCGCCCTGGGGCTGACCCTGTTCTTGTGGTTACTGAATTTGCTTGTGTTCGGGTACGCCGCGGCATTGGCGCATTGGTGCAACATGCTGCCAGCCAAGAGCGTGTTCTTCGGCTTCATGGCCTGCATCCGCAACATCAAGGCGCTCACGGTGTATGGTCTGCTCTGGCTGGGGGTCAACCTTGTCCTCAGCGCCATCTTGTTCATGCTGATATCCGTCATCATGACAGCGCTGCCCGGGAGCGCCGGTGGCGGGCGTTCGCCGCTGATCGGTGTTTTGATGCTTGCTGATGCGTTGGTGTTCTGCTCGATGTTCTTCAGCTCGATCTGGTTCACGTTCCGCGACAGTTTCAGCGCCACATAGCCGCCGGTTCCACCGGGCCAATAACCTTCAACCCTCGCGCTTGGTCTGGCTTGCCGGTCACGTCACATCACTGGCGAGCGCGTTCAGCGACCGTTTTTAGGTCAAACGATCGGCGTGAGCTTGGCCACGCTGAGCGCCAGCCACTTGACGCCGTGGCGCACAAATTTGACCTGGGCGCGCGCATCGTCGCCGCTGCCCTCGAGCGCCAGGATCGCGCCCTCGCCGAATTTATTGTGAAAAACCTGCATCCCCGCGCGCAGGCCCAGCGCGGGTTCTTCCTTGCGCGCGGGCAGCGGCGGCGCGGCAGATTCTGAAGCGCTCCTGCCCGCACCCGGTGCGTTCCATGCGCCGCGCGTACTTGCATAACCGTTGCCATAGCCGAAGGCCGAACGCGCGAAAGCGGCGTTTTTCGGCGTCAGCCACTTGAGCCCTTGCGCGGGTAACTCGTCGAAAAATCGGCTGCGCAAGTTGTAGCGCGTCTGACCGTGCAGCAGGCGCGTTTGCGCGTGGCTCAAATAAAGCCGCTGGCGCGCGCGCGTGATGGCCACGTACATCAGGCGCCGTTCTTCTTCCAGCCCCTCGTGATCGCTCAGCGCGTTCTCGTGCGGGAACAAGCCTTCTTCGAGCCCGGTGATAAAGACCGTATCAAACTCCAACCCCTTGGCCGAGTGCACCGTCATCATCTGCACCGCATCCTGCCCGGCCTGGGCCTGGTTGTCGCCCGATTCGAGCGCGGCGTGCGCAAGAAAAGCCGCCAGCGGACTGAGCGTTTCGCCGGTTTCGGTATCGGGCGCGGGCGGCAGGATCTGATCGAGCACCGCGCGCGAGGCGTCTATCCCTTGACTGGCCGGCGATTGCCGCAATTCGCGTAACTCATCGCGTAACTCATCGACGGGCAGCGCCACGGCGTCGCGGCCAAAGCCCTCCTGGGTGACAAAACTCTCGGCGGCATTGACCAGCTCTTCAAGGTTTTCGATCCGGTCGGCACCGTCGCGCTCGCTGCGGTAGTGCGCGACCAGATCGCTGTGCTCGAGCACGAGCTCGATGATCTCACGCAGCGAACGGCCTTGCGTCTGCTCGCGCATCACATCAACCTTGGCGACAAAGGCCGACAGGTGCGCGCCGGCCCGGCCGCTGAGACGGCTGACCGCATCGTGCAATGAACACCCCGTCGCGCGCGCCGCATCCTGCAATTGTTCGATGCTGCGCGCGCCGATGCCGCGCGGCGGGAAATTCGCCACGCGCACAAAGCTGGTGTCGTCGTCCTTGTTTTCGAGCAAGCGCAGATAGGCCAGTGCGTGCTTGATTTCGGCGCGCTCGAAAAAGCGCAAGCCGCCGTACACGCGGTAAGGCACGCCCGCGTTGAACAGCGCCGTCTCGATCACGCGGCTTTGCGCGTTGCTGCGATAGAGCACGGCGGCTTCCTTGCGCGCCATACCCTCGCGCACGAGCTGGCGCAGTTCCTCGACGATCCATTGCGCCTCGGCGAAATCACTGACCGCTTCGTAAACACGCACCGGCTCGCCCGTACCGCGCTCGGTGCGCAGGTTCTTGCCCAGGCGGTGCGCGTTGTGGTCGATGAGCGTGTTGGCGGCATCCAGGATATGGCTGGTACTGCGGTAGTTCTGTTCCAGTTTGATCTGGTGGGCGACGCGAAACTCCTGCACGAAGTCGTGCATATTGCCCACCCGCGCGCCGCGAAAGGCGTAGATGCTCTGGTCGTCATCGCCAACGGCCATCACACTGGCTGCACCAGGCTCGAAACGGCCTTGTACCGTCTGGCCCGTGAGCATCTTCAGCCAGGCGTATTGCAAGCGGTTGGTATCCTGGAACTCGTCGATCAGGATCTGGCGAAAGCGCTGCTGGTAGTGCGCGCGGATCGGCGCGATATCGCGCAGCAATTCGTAGCTGCGCAACATCAGCTCACCGAAGTCGACCACGCCTTCGCGCTGGCACTGCGTCTCGTAGAGCTGGTAGATCTCGGCGCGTTTGCGCTCGTCTTCGCTGTGTATTTCGAGGTCTTTCGGGCGCTGGCCATCCTCCTTGGCGCTGGCGATGAACCATTGCATCTGCTTGGCAGGAAAGCGCTCGTCATCGATGTTGAACTGCTTCATCAGCCGCTTGATCGCCGAGAGCTGATCCTGCGTATCGAGAATCTGGAAACTCTGCGGCAAAGCCGCCAGCTTCCAGTGCGCGCGCAAAAAGCGATTGCACAGGCCATGGAAGGTGCCGATCCACATGCCGCGCACCTGAATCGGCAGCATCGCTGACAGCCGCGCGAGCATTTCCTTGGCCGCCTTGTTGGTAAAGGTCACCGCCAGAATGCTGCCGGGGCCCACTTGGCCGGTCTGCAACAGCCAGGCGATGCGGGTGGTCAACACGCGCGTCTTGCCCGAGCCGGCACCCGCGAGGATCAATGCATTGCCCACGGGCAAGGTCACGGCGGCGCGCTGCTCGGGGTTGAGATGGGCGAGTAAGGGCGAAGAGGCTGCGGAATCTATCGACGAATCAGTCAATGGCTGCGCGGCGTGCGGGCCAGGAGGAGTCATGGTCTGATTGTAGACAGAGGGGCTGGCGCGATATAATGCGAGGATCGTGGGGGGGTAGCTCAGCTGGGAGAGCGCCGCGTTCGCAATGCGGAGGTCGGGAGTTCGATCCTCCTCCTCTCCACCACGATTTTTCGATAAGTTCCAATAAAATCAACGCCTTACACTTTGCAGTGTGAGGCGTTGATTTGCTTTGAAGTGCTGGTTTTTGCAGTACGAGTGTGGCAAATTTGTGGCAATCCGCCCGCTTGCCGCAACCACCGTTTGCCACACAAACCCTTGAAAAAGCCGCGCAACGCCTGATACCATTCGCACAGTTGTGCAATGGCTACACAACTTAGTGCATTCACTGGCGTGTATGCACCCCAACCGAGAGCGGTGAAGATTCTGGTCGGCACGGGCGATCAGTTCGCCGCGACACAGCCAAGTCGCGGCCCCTTTGGGGGCCTCGATGGAACCGCTTCTTACCGTAGAGCAGCTTGCTGTTCTCCTCAACAAGTCGCCTGCCAGCATCCGTAGCGATGCCACGCGCAAGCCGCATTCACTCCCACCGATCTGCCGACTGCCCGGCACCAAGCGTCTGCTTTGGCTACCGCCCGATGTCGAGGCGTGGTTTACGCGGTTCGTACAACCGCTGCCAGTACAGGCATCACCTGAAGCCATAGACGCTGCACCGGCACGCCGACGCGGGCGTCCAACGAAGGCCGAACAACTGCGCAGGGCGCGTGAGCAGGGAGGCCACCATGAGTAAACGGCCATGCCCGGAGCGATTGGTTTTGAACCTGGACGCCTTTGACCGTGGCGAACTGGATCGCTACATGCGCTTCATCGAGGAAACTGACCAATGCGCTTACATGGGGATTGCGGCCCATGCCGCCAGTCTCATCGCCTTTGGGCTGGAACTGCATGAACAGTTCCAGCAATGGCGGGTTGAACAAAAGTTTGCCGCCTCGCCATGAGCGGGCTGCAAGGGCATAGTCTTCAGTCCTCGCATTTTTCACGGCGTTCATCGCGATATGACGAACATATCGCCTGGACGCGGGCAATGGGTGAACAGGCCAAAGCCAAGGCAGAGGCCGCGCCGAAGTCCCGCGCTGTCGTCCAGTTGCCCCTATGGCCTGAGCCTGTCCGCGCCGTGCCTAACGGCTTTCTGCGGTCGGCTCTGTTCGGGGCTGTCCGCAAAGGGCGGCGGCGCTACATTGACGGCGAGGACATCGCGGCCATTAATGGCGTAACGGTACGCTTCAAAGGGCAGCGGCTCGACCAAGGCGATTTAGACGTGTGGGAAAGCGTCCTTCACGCTGTGCGCTTGCAGGAGTTGGGCAGTCAATGCCGGGTTACGGCCTATGCCCTGCTCAAGCTCATGGGCAAGACTGACACCGGCATCAACCGGAAGACGCTGCAAGATCGCATCGAGCGGCTTGTAGCTAACGCGCTGACGGTCAAGCAAGGCCGCAGCTACATCGGCAGCTTGATTCAGTGGGCGGCGAAAGACGAAGAAACCGGGGAATGGATCATCAAGCTAGACCCAAAGCTCAGCGCCCTGTTCGCGTCCGACCAGTTCACGCAGATCGAATGGGCAACGCGCCGCGCCATTGATGGGAAACAGCTTGCCCAGTGGCTCCACGGCTTCTATGCCAGCCATGCCGCGCCCTATCCGATGAAGGCCGAAACGCTCATGCGGTTGGCCGGGAGTGAGGACGCCAGCCCCACCAGTGCGCGGCAGAAGCTCCGCAAGGCACTGGACGCCGTTGCAGAGGCCAGCGCGGCCAATGGCGAGGGGTTCAGCTACACCATGCGCGGTGACCTCGTACACGTCGAAAAGAAGCCCAGCAAGACACAGCGTAAACACTTGGCGACGAAGGCCACAAAGCGGCTTCCAAAGCCTCGCGGCTGATACCGTTGCAGCAGCTACGCTTTACCGTTGCAGCAGCTACGCCGTACCGTTGTAGCAGCTACGCTATCCACAGGCTGACCGCCCGGAAAGACCTATCCATGCGGGTTTCGGCGTCTCGGCTTTTTAAGCTAATCCTTTCTTAATCCTTATTTAATCCACGCACACGAAAAACGCTGTGGGTAACTTCACCGCCGACAACCTACACACCGCATGATCCGCTGCCGCCCGGTGGGCGGAAAAAAGGGCATAGGGCGCTTTTGGGCAAGCCTTACTTTTCAGAACCTGTTTACGATCTCAAATGGCCCGACAATAGGCATGTGAAGAGAAAAAAGTACGCCAGCGACATCAGCCGGGACAAGTTTGCACAAATTGAGCCGCTCCTGAGGGGGGTACGCA
>JAITWT010000174.1 GCA_031285125.1 Burkholderiaceae bacterium
CCGATATCGAAAGACAGCCGCCGCCCCCGGCCTTTGTGCTGTGCGTGCGCGGCGAGCGCTTCGAGCTGGGCGCGGCCTTAAGTCCCGCCGCTGAAACGCATGTGGCAGCGGCCTTTGATCTGCTCAAGACGCTTTGCCGCAATCTCAACCCCGTTCATTGGGCGGCCTTGGCGCAAGGCGCAGCAGCGGATATGCCCTCGACAGGAGATACGGGAGCGGCTCAAGGTGAACAGACAACTCCTATGAAAGGCGGAATGTACCGTTGACATCCGTCACCCATCCAGAAACACCACAGCTCTCCAAGACCGCCACAAAAAGAAGAAGTGGCCTTTAGAAAATCACTCTGTATCTCTCATTGATAAAATAAAATTAAAGCCCGCCTTGCTTCTTCATGCCGCATTGCAATTTGTCGTCACTCTTGCTCATGAAATCATTTAATGTTCTATAACCCGTTACGTTCCAGTAATCTGGATATTCAGGGTTCCATTCCAGAGAAACAACGCCAAAATCACAATGCTTGTTTAAAACAAAAACAAACTCCTGTTTCTCTGAAGGGGATATTTTTTTGATGATTTTATATGAAGAGTTCTTACAAGTCGCAAAAGGAGTACGCCAGTCAAGCGACTTAGCACGAACGGAAAGTTCGCCTTGACATTGCCGCCCTTCCCCCTGAAAAGTTCCGGTAAAAAATCTTTCTTCTGCTGCCGCAGAATGCCATACCGTAAACCCGATCAACAGCCAAACAGCATTTATGGCGCGCATTTTGCACTCTCTTTTTTATGAATGATTCCAAGAGCGTAATCAAGTTTTTTGGCGTATAGGTTTGGGTTTTTTGTATTATAATACCATCCAATGTTGAACAACGTTACAGGCAGTCAGCTTGTAATTACTTTAACAATCGGTCATGCAGCAAATCCAGGATATTCTTTATACGCAAGGCTTCGGTACGCGCCGGGTGTGCACCGGGCTGGTTCAACAGGGGTATGTTTCAGTGCACGGCCAGATCGTGACGGACGCCGGCGCCGCGTTTGATCCGCAAGGGCTGGTGTTCCATGTCCAGGGCCAGCCTTGGGCTTATCACGAAAAAGCGTATTTGATGCTGCACAAACCGGCGGGCATGGAGTGCTCGCACAAGCCCTCGGCCTGGCCTAGCGTTTACACGCTGCTGCCCGCGCCGCTACGGCAGCGGCCCAACAAAGGGGCGGTTGTTGGCGTGCAGGCGATCGGACGGCTCGACCAGGACACCACCGGCTTGCTGCTGCTCTCGGATGATGGCGCGTTCATCCACCGCATGAGTTCGCCACGTCACCATGTGCCCAAGGTGTATGAAGTGACGCTACAGGATCCGCTGCAAGCGGCTCAGGTCGCGCGCCTGCTGGCCGGGGTCGTGCTCAATGACGACCCGCGCCCGGTGCGCGCCGCCGCCTGCGAGGCGAGGGATGGGCATCATCTGAGTCTGACGCTGACTGAAGGGAAGTACCACCAGGTCAAGCGCATGATTGCCGCCGTCGGCAACCAAGTGCAGGCGCTGCACCGCTCGCGCATGGGAGCGCTGGTATTGCCCGGCGATCTCGCGGCGGGCCAATGGCGTTGGCTGAGGGCTGAGGAAGTGGCGGCCTTGCGCGGATAAGCGCACGCCCGCACGTCATGCGTGCGCCAAATCACTGCACGGTTGAGCGCGCGCTGGGCGGATACGGAGGCAGATCGGAGGCAGATCGGAGGCAGATCCGGCGCAGATCCGGCGCAGACACACGGTCACGCTATGCTCGTTGCCATGCCTTTGCTGATCGACTCCTCCTGGCGCGCGCTGGTTTATTGCTTTTTACCGCGCGTGCTCGCGCTCTCACTGCTACCCTTTATCGTGATGGTGGCCGTACTGGGCGCGCTGATTTATTGGTTCTGGACGCCGACGGTGGCTTGGGCGCACCAGGCGCTCGATTCCTGGCCGATGCTGTCCATGCTCTGGAATTGGATGGGCCAGAACAAAGCAGAACACGTACAAGACATCGTCGCGCCGCTGCTGGTGATTTTCGTGACCACGCCAGTGATCGTGCTGCTGTCGGTGCTGGTCGTTGCGAGTCTGATAACACCCGCGCTGACACAATGGGTCGCTCAACGGCGTTTTCCAGCGCTGGAGCGCAAGCGCGGCGTTTTTTTTGCCGGCAGCATTCTGAACGCGTTCGGCGCCACAGTGCTGGCGCTGGTAGCTCTGATCGTTTCAATTCCACTGTGGTTCGTCCCGATGCTGGCGCTGGTGCTGCCGCCGCTGATCTGGGGCTGGCTGACCTACCGCATCATCATTTTCGATGTATTGACCCTGTATGCCAGCCCCAAGGAGCGCAAAACGCTGTTGTGCCAGTACCGCTGGCCGCTGCTGACGATCGGCGTGGTCTGCGGTTACCTGAGCACACTGCCGAGCATCGTGTGGGCTTCGGGTCTGCTGTTTGCGGCGGCCTTTGTGGTGCTGGTGCCGCTGGCCGTCTGGATTTATATGCTGGTGCTGGCTTTTTCGGCGCTGTGGTTCGCACACTATGGTCTGAGCGTGCTGGTGCAATTGCGGGCGCAGGTCCGGCTCGCGCCGTCTAATGTGGCATCAACCGGCATCAACACCGCGCCCCGCACTTGACACTTGACTCGCAAGCTTGCGCAAAAAAACACAACCATGAAACCAGACGCTGCTGCTTTGTCCGCCATTCCAGCTCCTGTATCCGCCCCCTCTGCGGTTCTTCCGGCGATCGGTCTGATCGTGATCGGCGACGAAATTCTCTCAGGCAAACGCACCGATAAGCACATGCCCAAGGTGATCGATCTGCTCGCCGCGCGCAACCTGTCCCTGGGCTGGGCCGAGTACCTCAGCGACACGCCCGAGCGCATCACGGCGGCACTGATGCGCGCCTTCACCTCGGGCGACATTGTGTTTTCGACCGGCGGCATCGGCGCCACGCCCGATGACCACACCCGGCAGTGCGCCGCCGCCGCGCTGGGCGTGCCGCTGACGCTGCATCCGCAGGCCGAGGCGCTGATCCGCCAGCGCATGCAGGATACCGCGCGCGAGCAAGGCGTACCGTACCAGCCCGATCGCCCCGACAATCTGCACCGGCTGAACATGGGTAGGTTTCCGGAAAACGCGCAAATCATCCCAAACCCCTACAACAAGATTCCGGGCTTCAGCGTGCGCGACGTGCACTTCCTGCCAGGCTTCCCGGTCATGGCTTGGCCGATGATCGAGTGGGTGCTGGATCACCGCTACCCGCATCTGTGCGCAAGGGGGGCGCGAGCCCAGGAACGTTCGGTCATCGTATTGGGCTCGATTGAAGCGCGCCTGACGCCGCTGATGCAGGCGATCGAGCGCGATCATCCCGGCATCAAGGTATTCAGCCTGCCCAGCGTCGATCACCCGCAATATGGGGCGCACATCGACTTGGGCGTCAAAGGCCCGGCGGGCACCGCGCTCGAAGCGGCGTATGCACAGATGCTGACCGCGTTGCGCACCATGAACATCAAACTCGGCCCCGAATTGGTGCGCTAGCCTGCGATGCACTATCGAGGGGCATCCTCAGAAGCGTGGCGAGGTGCTGGATGCACTCTTTTGATTCGCGCCTCGCCCCGTGCTTGCCCCCTGCTCCGCCCCGGCTCACTGAGCGCAAAGCGCCTCGCCGATAATTGGCACGGAACCTGCTTTCCCTTTCACTAATCTCAGTCTCAACTGCTCACCCTATCCTTACCAGGAGAAATTTGATGGCCAAAACCGTCGCTGATGTACTCAAGCTCGTCCAAGAAAACGAAGTGAAATTTGTCGATTTTCGCTTTACCGACACACGCGGCAAAGAGCACCACACCACGATTCCTATCTCGCACTTCGACGAAGACAAGTTCAGCGCCGGCCACGCCTTCGACGGCTCCTCTATCGGGGGCTGGAAAGGCATCGAAGCCTCTGACATGCTGCTCATGCCCGACCCGGACACCGCCGTGATCGACCCCTTTTTCGAGGAAACCACGCTCAACCTCACTTGCGACGTCCATGAACCCGCCGACGGCAAGGCCTACGAACGCGATCCGCGCTCGATTGCCAAAAAGGCCGAAGCCTACCTCAAAGCCTCGGGCCTGGGCGACACCGCCTACTTCGGTCCCGAGCCCGAATTCTTTATCTTCGACGATGTGCGCTGGGCCAATGACATGTCGGGCAGTTTTGTGAAGATCGACGTCGACGAGGCCCCCTGGAACACCGGTAAGAAGTTCGATGGCGGCAATACCGGCCATCGCCCGGCCGTCAAGGGCGGTTACATGCCGGTGCCCCCGGTGGACAGCACGCAGAACATCCGCGCCGAAATCTCGCTGGTGCTCGAATCGCTGGGCATTCCGGTCGAAGTGTTCCACCATGAAGTGGCCGGCGCCGGCCAGAACGAAATCGGCACCAGGTTCTCCACGCTGGTGCAGCGCGCCGACTGGACGCAAACACTCAAATACGTGATCTGGAACGTTTGCCACGCCTATGGCAAAACCGCGACCTTCATGCCCAAGCCGATTCCGGGCGACAACGGCTCGGGTATGCACGTGCACCAGTCGATCTGGAAGGGCGGTAAAAACCTGTTTGCTGGGGACGGCTACGCGGGCCTGTCGGAGATGGCGCTGTACTACGTCGGCGGCATCATCAAGCACGCGCGCGCGCTCAACGCCATCACCAACCCCGGCACCAACAGCTACAAGCGGCTGGTGCCCGGCTTCGAGGCGCCGGTCAAGCTGGCCTATTCGGCCAAGAACCGCTCGGCTTCGATCCGCATTCCCTTCGTGACCAACCCCAAGGCGCGCCGCATCGAAGCGCGCTTTCCCGATCCGTTGAGCAACCCCTACCTGTGCTTTGCTGCCCTGCTGATGGCGGGCCTGGATGGCATCGAAAACAAGATTCACCCGGGCGAAGCCGCCACCAAGGATCTGTACCACCTGCCGCCCGAGGAAGATGCCAAAGTGCCGACCGTCTGCCACAGTCTCGATCAGGCGCTGGACTACCTTGACCGCGGCCGCGCCTTCTTGACCAAAGGGGGCGTATTTACCGACGCCTTCCTGGATGCCTACATCGAACTGAAGATGCAGGAAGTCACGCGCTTTCGCATGGCACCGCACCCTGTCGAGTTCGACATGTATTACTCGCTGTAATCCGGACCGCCGGCGGTGAAAAAAAAGGGGACGGCCTGTGCCGTCCCCTTTGTCGTTTCTGTCACAAAATTGCTTTTCTTTCGTTTCTAGGTTCAATTCAGAGAAACTCCTGATGAAACCCTCCCGTCTGCTGATGTTGCCGGCTGTTGCCACCCTCGCTTTCGCCCTTGCGGCCTTCGCCATGCAAGCGCAAGGCCGCGTCTGGCGCTGCCCCGGCAACAAATACACCAACGACACCTACACCAACAACACCGCGCGCGCGCAGCGGCAGGGTTGCCGAGCGGTCGAAGGCGGCAACCTCAGCGTGGTGCAAGACATCCACTCCGCCACGATGCCCAGCGCAGACCCTAGCAGCAGTGCAGCCCGTGCACCGGCCGCTAGTCCCCGGATTGACAGCGCCGAACAACGCACGCGCGACGACGATGCGCGCGCCATACTCGAATCGGAACTGCACAAGGCTCAAACCCGGCAAAGCCAATTGCTCCAAGCCTATAACGGGGGCCAACCCGAAAAACAGGGCAGCGAAGCGAAGAACTACCAGAAATACCTCGACCGCGTTTCCGGCATGAAGGCGCAAATCGACCGCAACCAAAGCGACATCGACAGCATCCGCCGCGAACTCTCGCGCCTGGGTCCGGCGCCAGCAGCGGACAGTGCGGGATCTGGCCGCTAAGTCCTCCAACCGATGGCCCAGCTTCTAAACATCCCCGGCCAGCCCTCCCCTGGATCGTTGCGCGCACAAGCACAACCGTGCAGCAGCACAACATCAACGCCTGGCGCGGCGGCCGCACCGGGTACTGTCACGGCCGGTTTTCACCCGTTCGACCAGCTCTCCACGCTGATTGCGGTGATTGACGCCAATGGATTGGTGTGCTTTGCCAATACCGCGTTCGAGGACACGCAAGGCACGTCGCGCCGCGCGCTCGAAGGCACTGCGCTGGAACGCTGCTTCAGCGAACCGCAGGCGCTGCGCACCGCGCTCGAGGGCGCGCGCACACAAGGCTTCACCAGTCTTCACTACGATGCCAGTTTGCGCCGCGCGAATCACGCGTTGCTGCCGGTGCACGTGACGATCGCACCGGCCGGCCCCCCCGATCACCCCAACCAGTTGCTGGTTGAAATGTCGCCGCTGGAGCAGCAGGCACGCCAGGATCGTGAAGAGCGTCTGCTCGATCAGGCGCGCGCCTACAAGGAGTTGATCCGCAACCTCGCGCACGAAATCAAAAACCCGCTGGGCGGCATTCGCGGCGCCGCGCAGTTATTGCAAATGGATGTGCACGCCCCCGATCTGGCCGAGTACACGCAGGTCATCATCCACGAGGCTGACCGGCTTCACATGCTGGTTGACCGCCTGCTCGCGCCGCATCGCAAGCCGCGGACCGTGGGTGAGGTCAACATTCACGAAGTCTTGGAACGCGTGCGCGCCGTGATCCTGGCCGAGTTTTCGCTCGGCCTGACGATCGAGCGCGACTTCGACGTTTCCATTCCTGAACTGCGCGGCGACCGCGAGCAGTTGATTCAGGCGCTGCTGAACATCGTCCGCAACGCAGTGCAGGCGCTAGCCGAACGCCGCGCAGCGGGCGATGCGCGGATGGTCTTCAAGACCCGCATCGCGCACCGTGCGCACTTCAACCGGCGGCAATATCGGCTGGCATTGGAATTGCACATCATCGACAACGGGCCCGGCATTCCGGAGGCGATCAAGAACCGTATCTTCCTGCCGCTGGTCTCGGATCGGGACGGCGGCACCGGCCTGGGATTGACGCTGGCGCAAAGCTACATCCAGCAGCACGAGGGTGTGATCGAATGCGACAGCCTGCCCGGTCACACCGATTTCAAAATACTCATTCCGCTGACAAACCTATGAAGCCGATCTGGATAGTTGACGATGACCCTTCGATCCGCTTTGTGCTGGAAAAAGCTTTGCTGCGCGAGGCGCTGCCCACGCGCAGTTTCACCAGCGCGCGCGAAGCGTTGAGCGCGCTCGCCGCCATAGATGCCGCCGTGGATGCCGGCTGCGGCGGCGCCGGCAGCAACCTAGCGCAGCAAAGCCCGCAAGTATTGATCAGCGACATCCGGATGCCCGGCGGCTCTGGACTGCAATTGCTGGAAACGATCCGGCAAACGCACCCTGCTCTGCCGGTGATTGTCATGACGGCGTACTCCGACTTGGACAGCGCCGTCTCGGCCTTGCAGGGCGGCGCTTTTGAATATCTGCCCAAGCCCTTTGATCTGCCCCGCGCGATCGAGTTGATCCGGCGTGCCGCAGGCCAAGTGGAAAAGACAACAAAAACAGAGGAAACCCAAGGCCCAAGCCCAACGGAAACCCCAAGTAAAAGCAGCGCGAAGCTGCATCCCAGCACGGCCGCGCTGCATACCGATGACGCTGCGCCCGCCCCTGAAATGCTCGGCCAAGCCGGCGCGATGCAGGACGTGTTCCGCGCCATTGGCCGGCTTGCGCACAGCAAGGTGACGGTGCTCATCACCGGCGAATCCGGCACCGGCAAGGAGCTGGTCGCGCACGCGCTGCACAGGCACTCCCCGTGCGCGCAGGGCCCTTTCGTAGCGATCAACACCGCCGCCATTCCTAAGGATTTGCTCGAAAGCGAGCTGTTCGGCCACGAGCGCGGCGCCTTCACCGGCGCGCAAAGCTTGCGCCACGGCCGCTTCGAACAGGCCGAAAGCGGCACGCTCTTCCTCGATGAAATCGGCGACATGCCGCTGGAGCTGCAAACGCGCTTGCTGCGCGTGCTTTCCGACGGGCGCTTCTACCGCGTCGGCGGCCACGAAGCGCTGAAGACGAACGTGCGCATCATCGCCGCCACGCACCAGGACTTGGAGCAGCGCGTCAGCGAAGGCGCGTTCCGCGAAGATCTGTTGCACCGCCTGAACGTCATCCGCCTGCGCCTGCCCCCGTTGCGCGAAAGGCGCGCGGACATTCCCGCGCTGGCGCGCCACTTCCTGCAGCGCAGCGCGCAGCAATTGGGCGTCGAGCCCAAACAAATCTCCGAAGCCGCATTGGCGCAGCTGGCGGCCTTTGCCTTTCCCGGCAACGTGCGCCAGTTGGAAAACATCTGCCACTGGCTGACCGTCATGGCCCCCGCGCAAATGATTGAGTTCAAGGATTTGCCGCCGGAAGTTATGGGCGCGAACGCCGATGCGGCGCCTACAGGATCATTGCGGCTGGGATCATTGCGGCCGGAAACGGCGTCAGGGGTCACGCCAGAAACAGCGGCTGGGCCGGATGGCCTGGCGCACCCGCCCGCCATGCCGCAGGCCACGCTGGATCGCAGTGGCCCCGCCGCCGGAACGCTGGATTGGGAGAGCGCACTAGAACGCGAAGCCCGCGCTTTGCTTCAATCGGGCAACATCCCTGTTTGGGACGCCCTCACCCGCCGGGTCGAATCCCGCCTGATTCGCGCCGCCTTGGCCGCAACCGGCGGCCGCCGCATCGAAGCCGCGCAAAAACTTGGCATCGGGCGCAACACCATCACACGCAAAATTACCGCGTTGGGATTGGATGCTGATCGGGGTGTTTGATGGACCTTGTTGCCTTCGCCATCCCTATCCCATCATGGCCGATGGGCTCGGTATGAAAGTATGAAACACGCCCCCCTCCCGCCTACCTGCCTGCTCTGGGGTACCGAAGGGTAAAAGGTAAAAAGGGGCTTATTCAGAACGCCCTGGCATGGGCGCAACCGGACCCCTGCCCCAGCAAGCCGACAATATCCCCATGCCTGCACCTTCCCTTTGCCCTGCCGTTTCGATCATCACCCCGACCGCCGAGCGCGAGATTTTTCTGCCGGCGATTGCGCGCTGCGTGGCCTCTCAGCAAGTGGACTGGGAATGGCTGGTCCTTGACGACAGCGCGCAGCCCAGCCCGTTCATGCAGCAATTGGTCGCACGCGATGCGCGGGTACGCTACATGCACCACACGGGGGAGCGGCTGTCGATCGGCGCCAAGCGCAATCGGCTGATCGAAGCGGCGCGCGCGCCGGTGATTGCGCATTTCGACGACGACGACTTCTATGGCGCCAGCTATCTGGCCAGCATGTTGAGCCTGATGCGCGACAACGGCGCACAGCTCATCAAGCTGTCAGGATTTTTCCTGTACGCCCCACAGACGCAGTTTTTCGGCTACATGGATCTGAACGCCAAGGTCGGCACGCATTACGTGCTGACCGGCAGCAGCGTCCAACAATTCGATTTCCATCAAAAGATGCAGATTGGCGCCGATTTCATCCTGTTCTACGGCTTCTCCTACGTCTATGAAAAAAGCCTGATCGCGCTATCAGCGTTCAACGATGTGAGTCTGTGCGACGATGAATCCTTCATCAAGCCGCTGGTACAGGCAGGCTGCAAAATCATTGCGGTCGATGATCCCGGCTGCACCTGCCTGCATCTGGTGCACCCAGGATCGACCTCGCGCTGCTTCTCCGCATGGAGCATTCCGCCCTTCCTGCTGTCGCGCCTGTTCCCGCAGTACGCGGGATATCCGCTCCAGCTAAGAAACAGCTAGCCGTCTTTGTTTACCGGCGCCAGCCGCCGCCGCCTTGCCGTTGCCAGCCGCCGCCTTGCCGTTGCCAGCCGCGCGCGTCACGATTCCAACGGGGGGCCTCCCAGCGATAACCGGGGCGCGAACGCTCGTAACGGCCCGGCACCCACGCATAGCGACCGCCAGCCCAGTTCCAAAAGCCGCCAACCCAGACCGCGCCGACGTATGGGATAGCGGGCTGCACTTCCACATACGGCGCAGGCGGCGCAACCGGCGCATAAACCGTTGCAACGGGTTCTCCGGCGTAAGGCACAGGTGTAACCATACACCCGAAAAGCAGCAACGCACTTGCGGATGCGCTGACAGCAAGGGAAACACGGGTCAGATTTTTCATCATGATCAATTCCTTTCCGGCGTAGTGCTGCGCCGTCTTCACTTAATGCACAACCGCATCGTTTAGCCGACAGGCGGGAGAGGAAATAGTACAGACCAATTTTCTATTTTTCGACACGCCTACCGAAACTTTACGCAACTTTTAAAAAGACACGCAAAAAGACATGTAAAAAGACACGCCGTTCAACTTGCGCGCCCTTGCCGCTCTATTTCGCCGCTGCGGCAAGCGACTAAAAAAATGCAAATCGGGCACAGAACCCTTTGCACCAGCAATGTCCTTGACCGGGCATGCCGCCCCGGACGCTTAGGGAACCTCTGAATAACTCCCTCGCGGCGGGCGCATCCCGCATTCGGGCGCGCCCACTCGCGGGGAGTTATTCAGAGGTTCCTTAGCCCCGGTGACGCGGCAGCAGCGAAAGAAATTCGCCGCGCAACGTGGGATTACTCAGGAATACGCCGCGCATGATGGAGTTGATCATCTTGCTGTCCATTTCTTTGATGCCGCGCCATTGCAGGCAGAAGTGCTCGGCTTCCATCACAAGCGCCAGGCCATCAGGACGGGTCTTTTTTTCGATCAGATCGGCCAGTTGCACCACGGCTTCTTCCTGTATCTGCGGGCGGCCCATGACCCACTGCGCCAGACGCGCATATTTGGACAAACCAATGACATTCGTATGTTCATTGGGCATCACGCCAATCCACAATCTCCCGATGATCGGACACAGGTGGTGCGAGCAAGCGCTGCGCACGGTGATCGGACCGACGATCATCAGCTCGCTCAAGCGCTCAGCATTGGGAAATTCGGTCAGCACGGGCACGGGCGCATAGCGGCCCCGGAACACCTCGTCGATATACATCTTGGCAACCCGGCGCGCGGTGTCAGCGGTGTTGTGGTCGCCGGCGGTGTCGATCACCAGGCTTTCAAGTACGCCGCGCATTTTTTGCTCAACCTCATCGACCAACGCTTCAAGCTCACCGGGCTCGATGAATTCGGCGATGTTGTCATTGGCGTTGAAGCGCCGGCGTGCGGCCAGCAGGCGCTCGCGGATCTTTACCGAAACGGGTACACCGTATCCGGCGTCGTTTTCTGGGAAGCTGGAGAGTTCTTTGATGGGGCTTTTGCTCAACATATGCGGGCATCGTACCAGTGGATGCGCGGCGATGAGGGCGCTGCAGAAGGAGCGTCCTTACAACCTACGTGGTATGGAACGAGAAATCCGTCACCAACGGCAGGTGATCGGACATCCGCGCCCAGATCGAACCATGCGGCGCGGCGCTGCTCAACGCGCGCAGGCCACGGTTGTAAATGAAATCCAATTGCGTCACCGGCAATCGCGAGGGATAGGTCAGGATACGCGCAGGAAACGGGAAATACAGGGTTTTGCTCTTGATGACGCCGGTGTCGTCACACAGCCCCATCGAATTCATGGCCTCGCGCATACGCGCGCCCCAATCGTTGAAATCGCCCGCAACAATCAGGCGCTCGCCCGGCGCAATTTCGTGCTCAATAAACTGCCGCAAACGCGCCACCTGCCGCCTGCGGCTGCCCTTGATCAGGCCCAAGTGCACGACGATGACGTGCACCGGCGTACCGGCCACATCGAGCAGCACATGCAGCAACCCGCGCTGCTCGAACCGGTGATCGGAAATATCACTGTGCGTCTTGCGTAGCACCGGCCAGCGCGTCAGCAGCGCATTGCCATGCTCACCGTGACGCGTGATGGCATTGGTCTCATAAACGGCGGTATAGCCCTCGGGCGCCAGGAAGTCGGCCTGCGGCACATCGGGCCAATGCGTAAAACGCAAGGCGGCTTTGCGATTGAACCTGCGCACTTCTTGCAGACAAATGATGTCAGCATTGAGTTGTTCGACCGCATGGCCGAGGTTGTGTATTTCCAGCCGCCGCGCCGGGCCGATGCCTTGCACCCCTTTATGGATGTTGTAGGTGGCCACCCGCAACGTCGATGGCTGCTGCAACGGTTTGCCCAGGCCCGGATTGGCTCGGCGCCTGCCCAGCGGCGAAATCACCGAGCCACAACCGGCGCTGCCCAAAGTCCCTGCGCTACCCGCGATCCAATCGCGATACTGGGCCTCAAATGCGCGCCAGCGCTGCCTCAACGGTTTCAGCGGCCTCAGTGACGACTGCGCGCCCCGCCGCAACGGCTCGGCTCGGGCAACGCGGGACAAAGCCGCGCCCAACCGGGATTGACTCATCTCAGAGCGCCTGCGGATTGCGCAGCCGGATATGCAGTTCGCGCAACTGCTTCTCATCGACCGGCGAGGGCGCTTGCGTCAGCAGGTCTTGCGCGCGCTGGGTTTTGGGGAAGGCGATCACGTCGCGGATGGATTCGGCGCCGGTCATCAGGGTAATCAGGCGATCCAGCCCAAAGGCCAGCCCGCCGTGCGGCGGCGC
>JAITWT010000180.1 GCA_031285125.1 Burkholderiaceae bacterium
CTGTTGTTCCAGCGCGTGAATTTGCCGGGCGCGCCAAAGAAGGTGTTGAGCAGGATCAGTCCCGTCTGAAAGCGCGCCGGCATGGCCTTGATGCGCTCTTCCAGCGTGCGGATGGCGTCTTCCACCCGAGACAGCAGCCAGATCGGAAAGGCATTGCCCTGGGCCAATACCTCGTTGACGATGGGAATGGTGTTCTGGAATGCGCGCGAGCCAATCTGCGCCGGCATGTTGACGACGACGCGGATTTCTTCGCCTTCGTGCTGCCGTTGCAACGCGTCAATGGTGTTGGCCAATTCGATCCAGCCTTGCTCGAGGGACAAATCGACGATCTGGGTGCTGTCGATGGCCGGGCTGTTTTGCGTGGACAGGCCGTCCTTGCCGCACACGTCCGGGTTGCTCATGTCGGCGTCGATGACGGCGATAACCGGGCGCGTTTCGGGCTCTTGGGTCAGCAGGTAATGCGCCAACGCGCGGGCGGTCAGGCTTTTGCCGACGCCGCCTTTGTCGCCGTCAACCAGGTACGTTCTCAACATGGCGTGTTCCTTTCAACGAGGGATGAGGGGATCAAATGACCGTTCAGCGCGCGGTGCTGGGCAGCGACGCCTGATGCGCGGCGCGCTCTTGCGGGCTTTTGAGGTTCCAGCACTTTTCGACCCATTGGGTATGCGTGAGCTGGTTGGCGTGGCGCGGCATGTCCCCGGACCAAGGCGGCTCGGTGTGCCACATGCGCCAGTAAAAATCCGCGTCGGATTCGCCATCGTGGCGCGCCACGACGGCGGCGTATTGCGCGTCCTCGGCGTAATGGCCAGCCCAGATGGGCGCGCGGCGGCGCATCCGCTGCTCGCGCTCCGGGCTGTCTTTCAGGCCGGACGGCGGGGCGGATTTGTCGGGCTTGGTGCGCGGCTTGCCGGCGGCAGCCGCTGCCGTGCCGAATGGTTGAACTTCCGCTGGCGTTGCCGCCGGCGTGGCGTTTTTGGGCGGGCGTCCAATCCGCTTGCGCGGCCCGTCCGGTTCGGCCCGTGGCCGCGTGACGCGCTTGATGGCGGCAACGATCTTGGGGATGCCGATGGCGTCGCCGCCCATTTCTTGCGCGATGGCGTCGGCAATGCCCTGGGGCGAAACGCCGATTTCGAGCGACTTTTTGATCAACGCGATCTTGGCGTGAAGGAAGTAATTGACATGCTGCTCGGGGGTTTTGACGTTTTCCAGGCGTTTTTTGGCGCGCCGTGTGGCTTCATAAAGCTGTTCGAGGCGCGTGGTCAGCGCCGGGATGCGCTGGTTGAACGGGCCGGGGTCGTAGGCTTGGGCGCCGGTTGCCATGGCGCGTCCTCAGTGGCGCCGCTGAAGCGCAACGGGGTCTCTCGCGTTGCCGTGCTTCTGGCCGGGTTTGCGCTCGCGCGCCGTGGTGGTGATCGCCGCGACGGTCATGATTTGCCTTTCGGTTCGTCAGCAGCCCTGGGGCTGGTTCACCACTTATTTCGCGGCGCTATTCAGAGGACATGGCCTTTGATGGAATTGACAACCCAGTAGCCCTGTTTGGCATGACCAGGCGCTCGCCGGGCGCTGAATGTGTTCGTCAGCCGGCGGGTTCGTCAAGCGCGGCAACCGCGCGCGCAGGCCGCGCGCGGGGCCTGCCGGAAATCCCGAATCAACGCGGCCACTTCGCCGCCCGTTGTCGTCGCCGATGCGTTTTTTGTCCGCCGGAAATGACGCTTCGTGGTCGCGCGGCGTTCACGGCATTTCAGCTTTCTGTCCGCGCGATGTGTGGCGAGTTTTGAGCATCTTGGACAAGCGCAGCGCGGAGAAGTGCCGGGTGTCGGGCGCAGCCTGACCAAGTGGGGATGTGGGATAGAGCGCCTTTCGGCGCTCGTGTACCCACATCCCCTATCTTGCCGGGAACAGAAAAGAGCAATTTTCACTGCTGTCCAAAACAAACATTTTCCGCTGATCAGTTACAGCGTTGACGCGGGCTTTTGACGCTTCTGCGTCGAATTGCAAAGTCCTGCCCCCCACGATGCTGTCCAACATCAGGCGAACGCCAGGGCGCCCTGCCGGGGCTGTTCATCGGGATCGGGTGGCACGGCAAATGGCTCGTCGATCCAGGCCATCAGGTCTCGATGCGTGAACAAATTCATGCGCAGCAGCGCCACCAGGTTGGACATGCTCCAGCCAAAGCGCGAGGACAGTTGCAGGTAACGCAGCAACAGCATGCAGATCAGTGCTGTCCAAATCTGCGTCTTGACCGCGTTGGCCGAGGTTCCGACAAACGTCTTGATCTTCAGGTTTTGCTTCAGGGCCTTGAAAAACAACTCAATTTGCCAGCGATCCTTGTAGATGGCCGCAATCGTGCTGGCGCTCAAATGGTGCAGGTTGGTCAGAAACACCAGCGTCTGGCCCGTATCCTGGCGCACCACCTGCACACGCCGCAGCAGATGGGGGCAGCTCTCGCGCGCGCTGGCGCTGCTCAGCTCAATGCTCTGATCGCTGATGACGTTGCTGTTTCGCGGCGGCTCGCGTTCCTGGACAACTTCATACAAAGCGCCTCGCTTCATGCGGGTGACAAAGAACACACCCTGGCGGCACCATTGGCCAAACAGCCCGTAGTCGTTGTAGCCTCGGTCATCGACCACGATGGCCTCGGCGTCAAAGTCAATTTGCTGGGCGATTCTCACGTCGGCCACCTTGCCATCGGTGACCACGCCAAAGCAGGGCAGGTAGCCGTCATGGTCAAGCACCAGATGCAACTTGACCGCGCCCTTGGTGCGGCGGTACTTGGCCCAGTCGTACAGCGACAGACTCAGGTCGATGACGGTGGAATCAATGCTCAGCAGCTTGTTCTTGAAGCGAAACTTGTGTTTGCCGGTGATCTTGGCGGCCACTTTCTGGTACAGGCCGTGAAAGACCTGCTCGAACAACTGCCAGGGCCGGTGGGCGTTGGCATACGCCAGCGATGAGCGCGCTGGCGCATCAATACCCAAGTGCGCGAGCTTGCCCTCGCAACTCTTGAGGCCCCCTTCGATTTCGCGCAGCGAATGGGCGCGACCGAGTTGGCAAAATAGCATCGCAACCAGTTGCCCCCAACTGGAAAACCCCTTGGCGGCGCGCTCGGCGCCGGTGCGCTTGACCATGTGCTCGAATTCGGTGCGCGGGATCAGCCGGAGTATCTGACTGAACATGCTGCATGATGCTTTCATGTTGGGCCTTTCGACAGTGAGGTGAAGGTTCGTTCGCACACAAACTTTTTACCCCGCTCATCGAAATGGCTCAACACCTAATTTTGTTTTGGACAAGAGTGCATCAATACGAGGAACCCCGCATGAACTCCGTTTTCCGTTTTGTCCTGGGCGGCTGGCTCGCCGCCGCGGCCTGGGCGCTCGCGCCGGCCGCCGCCGTGGCGCAGGAGTTTCCAAACCGCCCGATCACCATCGTCATTCCCTATCCGGCGGGCGGCACCAGCGATGTGCTGGTGCGCGCGATCTCCGAGCCGCTGTCGAAGATCCTGGGCCAGCCGGTGGTGATCGACAACCGCGCCGGAGCCTCGGGCGCGATTGGCGCGCAGGCGGTCGCGCGCGCGCAACCCGATGGCCATACCCTGCTGTTTCCGAACAATGGCCTGGTGATCGCCGCGCTGCTCGGCAAACAGGCGGGCTACGACCCGATCAAGGACTTCGCGCCGGTTTCGACGGTGAGCGCCATGCCGATGGTGATGGTCGCCAACAAGGACGCGCCGTTCACCAACCTGAGCGAACTCATCGCCTACGCCAAGCAAAACCCCGACAAGCTCAACTACGCCACCGCGGGGGTGAGTTCCTACGGCAATCTGGCCACGCACGTGTTTGCCCAGCAGGCCGGCATCAAGATGATCGGCGTTCCCTACCGCGGCGAAGCCAGCACGACGATGGCGGTGCGCACCGGAGAGGCGCAGGTGCTGCTGACCAGCCCGTCGGGCACGATGCTGGGCTTGGTCAAGGATGGCACGTTGCGCATATTGGGCGTCGGCTCCGAGAAGCGCAGCGAACTGCTGCCCAATGGCCAGCCCATCGCCGAGGTGGTGCCGGGCTTCAAGTCCGAAATCTGGTTTGGCCTGCTGGCCCCAGCGGGCACGCCGCCGGCGGTCATCAAGAAACTCAACGCGGCGGTGGCCCAGGTGCTGGCCGACAACGCAATCCGCGAGCGTTATCTGGGCGCGGGCGCCATCGCCCAGGGTTCCACCCCCGAAGCCTTCGCCGCCATGATCCGCGACGATCAGCAGCGTTTTGGCGAAGTGGTGCGCAAGGCCGACATCAAGGCCGAGCAGTAAGCGGCCCTAGTCCTAGCGAACACGGAGATACGAACATGAGCATTCGCGGTAAATGCATCGAGGAATTTCAAATCGGGCAGGTGGACATCAGCCGCGCCCGCACCATCACGGAGACGGATGTGGTGGCTTTTTCGTGGGTGTCGGGCGATGTCAACCCGATGCACACCGACATGGAGCACAGCCGCAAGTCGCCGCTGGGCCAGCGCATCGCGCACGGCGCGCTGGGCCTGTCGGTGGCCACCGGCCTGAGCGCCGGCCTGGGCTACCTCGACGGCTCGGCCGTGGCGGCGCTGGGCGTCGATCAATGGAAATTTTTGAAGCCGATTTTTTTCAACGACACGATCCATCTGCGCGCCACGGTGATCGAGGCGCGCCCCACCTCCAAGCCCGGCCGGGGCGTGTTGACGCGCAAGATGGAGCTGATTAACCAGCACGGCGACGTGGTGCAAGAGGGTCTGATGAGCACGATGGTTCTGACCCGCGCGGGCGCCGCCGCGCTGAATCAATCCTCGCCATGACGGTGACAAATAGGGCGCCGCGCCCGTTTCATTCGATGCGGGTGGCGTCATGGACAACTGACGTGAAACGCTCAAAGGTTGAGCGTTGAGCGTTTGGCGTCGAATCCGAAAGAGGTATTCACGCTAAACGCTCAACGCTTAACGCAAAACCGTTTCGTGCGGCGCGCGCAGCGTCATGGGCAACCAAAAAGACGGCGGCGCTTGAATGCGGCGTATCTATTTTCATAGCTGTTAGCGCGTTTGATTAAACAAATATGTAATTAATTATCAATAAAACTGATATTTAAAACGCGCTACCAGCTATTTATTCAGGATTTTCTCAAACAAGGAACCAAGGACCAAGTCATGACACTGATGAATCTCGCCGGGCTGACCGATGAGCAACGCATGATGCGCGAGGGCGTGCTCGATCTTTTGCGCGTTCATCTGCCCTGGGAAAACGTGCGCCAGATGGACGAGGCGCGTGAATTTCCCCATGCCGCGTACAACGCGCTGGCCCAGGCCGGTTATCTGGGGATTTTTTATCCCGAGTCGCTCGGCGGCATGGGCGGCTCGCATACCGACATCGCGGTGTTTCTCGAAACCCTGGGTTACTACTACACCGGCATCGCGCAGGCGGTGACCACCACCGCGATCTACGCCGGCATGCACGTCGCCAAGTTCGGCTCGCCCGAGCTGCAAAAGACCATCGTGCCCAAGATCATTTCCGGCCAGGCCAAGCTGTCGCTGGCGATGTCCGAACCCGGCACCGGCTCCGATGTCGCGGGCATCAAGACCCACGCGCGCCGCGAGGGCGACGAGTTCGTCCTGAACGGCAACAAGGTGTGGATCACCTGCGCGCACGTGGCCGATTACCTGGTCGTCATCACCAAGACCGATACCCAGGCCGCGCGCCACCAGGGCATGAGCACGCTGCTGGTCGATGCCCGCTCGCCGGGCGTGACGATCAAGCCCTTGCAGATGCTGGGCCGCCGCACCACCCACGCCAACGAAATCTTCTTCGACAACGTGCGCGTGCCGGCGGGCAACCTGATTGGCGGCGAGGGGCAGGCGTGGAAAAACACCATGAAATGCCTGGGGCTGGAGCGCCTGGGGCTGGCCGCGATCTCGGCCGGCCATTGCTTCAAGATCACCGAATACGCGCGCGACTACGCCAAGCAGCGCATCCAGTTCGGCCAGCCGATCTCGGACTTTCAGGTCATCCAGCACAAGCTGGTGGACATGCTCATCATGTCCGAGACCGCGCGCCAGTCGGCCTACCGCGTCGCGCAATTGCTCGACGCCGGCTTGCCCGCGATCCGGGAAACGTCAATCGCCAAGATCGTCTGCACCGACAACAACTTCCGTTGCGCCGACATCGGCCTGCAAGTGCTGGGCGGCGCCGGTTATTCGATGGAATACGACATGCAGATGTTCTTCCGCGACTCGCGCGTCGGCCCCATCGGCGGCGGCAGCAACGAGATTCAGCGCAACGTGCTGGCCAAGCAGATGGATCTGTGATCGCCCCGGCGCGCCCCGGGTGCGATTCAAAGCGATGTATCAAGCCAAGCCACTGGGTTCACCCCGTCGTTGCGAGCGTCAGCGAAGCAATCCAGCTCCGGCGCATCCAAAGGGCGCGCGCCGCCTTCAATGAGCACCGCGCCAAATGAGGGCGCGCCCT
>JAITWT010000198.1 GCA_031285125.1 Burkholderiaceae bacterium
CGGGCGCGATCATCATCGAAACGCTGGCCGCCGAGGTCAGCGAGCGCGGCGCCACGCGCATGGACGACCAGACCAGCGAGGCGTCGATGGAGAAGCGCAAGAAGGATGGGTATTTTTGACATTCACTCCTTCCCCCTTTCCCACAAGCGGAAATGGAAAACCGGATACATCATGCAAACCACTGAATTGATCGACACAGACACCGCCGAAACCGGCTTCGGCGCATTGCAAGACACCCGGGCGGCGCTGCGCTTCATCACCTGCGGCAGCGTGGACGACGGCAAGAGCACCTTGATCGGGCGGCTGCTGGTGGACAGCAAGGCCGTGCTGCAAGACCACTTGGCGGGCATCACGCGCGGCGGGCAGGCCGACCTGGCGCTGCTCACCGACGGTCTGCAAGCCGAGCGCGAGCAAGGCATCACCATCGACGTGGCGTACCGCTACTTCTCCACCGAAGCGCGCAAATTCATCATCGGCGACGCGCCGGGGCACGAGCAATACACGCGCAACATGGTTACCGCCGCCTCGCAGGCCGACGCCGCCGTGGTGCTGGTCGATGCCACCAAGCTGAAGTGGCAAGACGCGGCGCTGGCGCTGCTGCCGCAAACGCGCCGCCACGCGCTGCTGGCGCACCTGCTGCGCGTGCCCTCCATCGTGTTCGCCGTCAACAAGCTCGACGCCGTGGCCGACCCCGCGCTGGCCTTTGCCCACATTCGCGGCACGCTGCACGCCTTCGCGCAACAAGCGGGCATCGCTTACACCTCCATCGTGCCGATTTCCGCGCTCAAAGGCTGGAACGTGGCGGACTTCGACCATGTGAACCAGGGCTGGTGCGATTACTCCGGCCCCAGCCTGCTTCAGATTTTGGAGCGGCTGCCCGTCACGCCCAGCCGGCGCGATCAGCCGCTGGCTTTCCCGGTGCAGTGGGTGGAGAAATTTTCTTCCTCATCATCGCGCACCGATCAGGGCCGCCGCGTGTTCTGGGGCCGTGTGGCCGCCGGCGTCTGCGCGCCCGGCGCGCAAGTGCAAATCATGCCCAGCGGCCAGCGCGCCGTGGTGGCGCAGGCGCTCGACCACGCGCGCCGACCGAGTACCCCGGACGATCCGGTCGGCGCCGGGCACAGCGCCGGTATCGTGCTCGACCGCGAGGTCGACGTCTCGCGCGGCGACTGGATCATGGCCGCGCCGCTGGCCCCACAGGCCGAGCAAGCCGCGCAGAATGACGATTTCGACCCGCCCGCCGCCGAGCAGCCGCGCTGGCCCGCCGCGCGCGAACTCTCGGCCACCGTCGCCTGGCTGGATGACGAGCCGCTGGTCGCGGGCCGCATCTATTGGGCGCTGCACGGCCACCGCTGGGTCAAGGCCAAGGTCAAGCGCATCGCCCACCGGCTGGACATTCACACCCTGGCGCGCGAGGCCGCCGCGCAACTCGAACCCAACGCCATCGGCCACGTCGAACTGGTGCTGCAAGAACCGATTCCCGCCGCCCCCTTCGAACAAAGCCGCTTACTCGGCGCGTTGATCCTGGTCGATACCGCCAGCCACAAAACCGCCGGCGCGGTGCTGGTGCGCTGAGCCTGTTGAGGTTCTCAAGCGATACGGCGCCTTTGTCAGTTTTATCCTCTTTGCCGCTTTTGTCAGCGCCGGAACCCAAGCACCCCTGACGCCATCGCGCCGGGGGCCTCTGGCGGCGACAATCGGTCACCGTGCCTGCCTCATTGCATTGCCCTTCATCGCCCGCCTCCGCTGCGCTGCCCGCCCCCCCGGCGCACGCGGACGATCGGCTGCGCATCCTGCGCGAAGTTTTCGGCTACCCGAGCTTTCGCGGCGCGCAAGCCGCCATCATCGACCATGTCACAGCGGGCGGCGACGCGCTGGTGCTCATGCCCACCGGCGGCGGCAAATCGCTGTGCTACCAGATTCCGGCCATCGCGCGTCAGCGCGCCGGACTGGGCATCACCGTGGTGATTTCTCCGTTGATCGCGCTCATGCACGACCAGGTCGGCGCATTGCGCGAGGCCGGTGTCGAGGCGGCCTTTCTCAATTCAACGCTCGATTGGCGCGCGGCCCTGGCGGTCGAGCAGCGCCTGTTGCGCGGCGAGCTGACGCTGCTGTATGCCGCGCCCGAGCGCGTGACCACGCCGCGCTTTCTGGAGCTGCTCGATACCCTGGCCGCGCGCGCGCGGCTGGCGCTGTTCGCCATCGACGAGGCGCACTGCGTGAGCCAGTGGGGCCATGACTTCCGCCCCGAATACCGCGCGCTGGCCCTGCTGCACGAGCGTTATGCGCGGGTGCCGCGCATCGCGCTGACGGCCACCGCCGATGCGCTCACGCGCGCCGACATCATCGAACAATTGCGCTTGCAGAATGCGCGCGAGTTCATCTCCAGCTTCGACCGCCCGAACATCCGCTACACCATCGTCGAGAAAAAAGACCCCACCGCGCAACTGCTGCGCTTTATTGAGCGCGAGCACGAGGGACAGGCGGGCGTGGTCTATTGCCAATCACGCAAGCGCGTTGAAGCCGTCGCGCAGACGCTGCTCCAAGCGGGCATCGACGCCCTGCCCTACCACGCCGGCATGGACGCCGCGCTGCGCCAGCAATACCAGGACCGTTTTTTGCGCGAGGATGGCGTCGTGATGGTCGCCACCATCGCTTTCGGCATGGGCATCGACAAGCCCGATGTGCGCTTCGTCGCGCACCTGGACATGCCCAAGAACATCGAAGGCTATTACCAGGAAACCGGCCGCGCGGGCCGCGATGGTTTGCCCGCCGATGCGTGGATGACCTATGGTTTACAGGATGTGGTCAACCAGCGCCGCATGATCGACGAAAGCCCGGCAGAGGAAAGTTTCAAGCAGATCATGCGCGGCAAGCTCGATGCGCTGCTGGCGCTGGCCGAGGCGACCGACTGCCGGCGTGTACGGCTGCTGCGTTACTTCGGCCAGGACAGCGCCCCTTGCGGCAACTGCGACAACTGCCTGCATGCGCCCGCCGTTTGGGACGGCACCGACGCCGCGCGCAAATTGCTTTCGACCATTTATCGCGTGCATCAACACAGCGGTTTTGGTTTCGGCGCGCAGCACATCATGGACGTACTGCGCGGCAAAGCCACCGAAAAAGTGCGCCAGTTCGGTCATGAGCGGATCAGCACCTTCGGCCTGGGCGCCGAATTCAGCGAAGCACAACTGCGCAGCGTACTGCGCCAGTTGATCGCCACCGGCGCGCTGGCGATCGATGCAGCGCACTTCAACACGCTGGCGCTGACCGATGCGTCACGCCCCGTACTGCGCGGCGAGATTCCGGTGCAATTGCGCGAATCGGCGGCATCGGGATCAGCATCAGCACCGGCGCGCGGAAAACGCGGCGCACGCCATGAACGCCCGGGCGCTCCCGCGGCAACCCCATCCACCACAGGGCTGGACGCCGCTGCGCAAGCACGTTTGGACGCGCTCAAGCTCTGGCGCGCGGAAGTGGCGCGCGGGCACAACCTGCCGGCTTACGTCATCTTCCACGACGCCACGCTCAGCGCCATCGCGCAGACCGCACCGCGCTCACTGGACGAGCTGCACGAAATCAGCGGAATTGGGGAGAAAAAGTTGCAGGCCTATGGCGCCGAGGTGCTGCGGGTTTGCACTTCGGCCGTGGCGGCTGCGCCGCGGTGAGCCCCAAGTCACCCGCGCAACACGCACGGCCCTCACATCCTTCATCTGCCCTCATCTACCTCACATGGCGCACGCCTTAGAACCTGTTTACGATCTGAAATGG
>JAITWT010000116.1 GCA_031285125.1 Burkholderiaceae bacterium
TCGGGCGGTCTGCTTCGTTGCAAATGCTCGCGATACCCCCGGGTATCGCTGCGCTTTGCGCCTTGCATCCCATCCCGAATCCGGGCGCGCCCACGCGCGGGGAGTTGTTCAGAGGTTCCTGAGCGGTATTTTTTGTTAAAGCCTGCATGTTGTCGGTCGGCGCAAAGATTTCAGAAGCGCTGGAAGGCGATGGATGAAATCATGCAATGGCGGAGCTTTCGCAACAATAGGCCGCTGCATTCGAGGTTGGGGGATGTCAGCCGGGTGCAGTTTGATTTCATTTTTATATTAAATGAATGACTTTATCGGCTGTGCTTGCCGTACTACAGCACGGTCTGCGCTGGGCCTGGGCGTACCGGTTTGATCTGAAAATGCAATGAAAGGGATGGCGCGTCAAGAAAAGCGAATCCCATCATAGGCTTGGCCAAGGGATGCGCAATTGGATGCGGAATTCGGGGGGGGCGAGGGCGCACGGTCATCCCCCTTATTTTTTTCATCCTACCGTCGCGCTGGCGCCAGCAGCACCACCAGCGCGCCCGCACCCCCTTCGGCGGGTTTGGCTTGCACGAAGGCGAGCACTTCGGTTTTCTGAATGAGCCAGCCTTGAACCCGGGTTTTGAGCACCGGCTGTTGACCCGGTGAACCCAGGCCCTTGCCGTGCACGACGCGCACGCAGCGTATACCGTGTTTGTGCGCACTGCGGATGAATTGCGCCAATACCTCGCGCGCGGGGTCCCTGCGTAAACCGTGCAAATCGATTTCGCGCTGTATCGACCATTGGCCCGCGCGCAGCTTGCGCGTGACGTCGGCGCCAATGCCTGGACGCCGGAAGCTCATTTGATCATCGGCAACGAGCAGCGTGCTCACATCGAATTCATCGGATAACGATTCGCGCAGTACGTGCTTTTCATCGCGCAATTGCTGCTTGGCTATCGGCGCTGGGGGGCTGGGCGCGAGCGTGACTTTGGACGGGTGCCGAAGCGGCTGCGTGGGACCGACAGCGCGTGCAAATAGATCGCGTTGCGCCTCGCGCTGCTGGCGTAAAGCGGTTGCGCGCGCCGCTTCGGCGGTTTTGCGCTCTCGTTGCGCGGCCAGTTCATGCGCAACGCCGGACAGATCGGAAAAAGACTGGAAACGGCGGGAGGGCGTCGGCATGGTGATGGGCGGGTTCGAACGGAGCAAAACGGGGCTATGGTGCGGCAGCATTTCCTGGGGGTATCGCCTTCCGAGTTAATCCCCTACACCCCGCATGTGTAGTCGATTTTCTTAATTTCTCCCTACACTGCCCGGCCATGAATACAGTATTTGGTTTTACTGAGGCGCAGATTTCATGGTTTGGCGTGACCTTTGGCTTGGGTGCGTTGATGCTCTATATGCTGTTCATCATCGGCAACCTCGCTTGGAGATCCAAGGCCGGAAAATTCGGCACCTTCGTGCTTTTTTTGGTATTGGCATTATGTATCGCGGGATTTCTCGCCAAGCTCATCATCGAAGTCGTGATTGAGCACCAAATTAGAGCAGGCGGTGGCAGCGGATAAGCGCCTCGTCTGTATTCATCCCCGCGCTTGCGGGCGTTTCTTTTCCCAATCGGATTTGCAGGCGACGCAGTGTTCGGTCATGGGTTCGGCCTTCAGCCGTTCGAAGGCAATCGGTTCATTGCATGCCTTGCAGATGCCGTAGTCGCCCCGGGTGATGGATTCGAGCGCACGATCAATGCGTGCGATGGCTTCACGATCGCGTGCGGTCAGCGCGCTCCCGATTTCGCGCGTCTGGTTCGCCATGCGCCGGTTTTCGTCTTGCGACACACTGCCGGCGTTCACTTCTGGCGGCGCCAGATCGGCCTGGCTCTGGCCGAGTTGCCGGGTCAGTTCATGGCGGCGCGCCAACAGCAGGCTTTTCAGTTCGACTTGCTGGGCAGATGTCAAGGCGGGGGGCATGGCAGTGATCTCCTGTGTTCTCAAAAATACCAATATCGAAGCCAAGATAACTGGGTTATTGTAGGGATGCTTTGCGCAAAATAAAGCGAGAAGGGCAGGGGTTCATAAACCGGTCAATAAATACCGCGCAGCGCTTGGGCGACCCGTGTGCGCAGCGATGGAATAAATTCTTGCTCGAACCATTTATTGCGCCCCAGCCAGCGGTTGTTACTGGGGCTTGAGTGCGGCAGAACCACGGTGTCCGGCCCATGTTGCCGCCAGTTTTGAACCGCCGCCGTCAAACCCGTGCGTTCCTGCGGCAGGTGGTAGGACAGCGCATACCGTCCAATCACCAGCGTGAGTTGCAGCTGCGTCAGGGGTTGCAAAAGTGGCGCGCGCCAGCGGCGCGCGCACTCGGGCCGAGGGGGTAAATCGCCGGAAACGCCACGGCCTGGATAGCACAACCCTACAGGCACGATGGCGAATAGCCGCGGGTCGTAGAACTGCGCGCGCGTGATGCCCAGCCAAGCGCGCAGCCGGTCGCCGCTGGCATCGTTGAACGGTATGCCGGTTTGGTGCACTTTTCGCCCGGGCGCTTGGGCGGCGATCAGGATGCGGGCCGCCGGATCAAGTTGCAAGACCGGGCGTGGGCCCAGCGGCAGATGCTCGGCGCATAAAGTGCAGGCGCGAACGCGGGCCAGCAGCGATGCAACGGGCAGGGGTGCGGACGGTATCAGGGGCATGGAAACAGGTTCTCAGGCCAGAGAAGATAAAAATATTCCCCCGTATTCCGTGGGGTTGACTCTATATTGACTCTATAGTTTGGCGCTATATTTTGCTGGTTTTTCATGCGGTTATAGGAAAGAGGATCGGCTGCCCACGGTCTAAGAACCTGTTTACGATCTCAAATGGCTCACGTTGGGCCGCAATCGGGATGAGTGGGTGGCCAACGGCGCGCCGCATGGGCTACATGCCCATGCAAGCGACTTGGCCGCCCAATCGCCCG
>JAITWT010000023.1 GCA_031285125.1 Burkholderiaceae bacterium
GGCCCGCCCCTCGGTGTTACGCTCCTTGCATGGGCATGTAGCCCGTGCGGCGTCGCGTGCCTTGATGGGCAGGCCAATACTGCCCTTCGCGACTGTGGAAATAGTGTGAACAGGCCCTAGTGCGGGTCGTTTCGGCCTTTTCTGAAGTCAAGCGCGGCGCCGTCCGCGCTTTTTGCTTTTCGCCTCCTGAAGAAAGAATGCTCCCATGATCCAGATCACGCTCCCCGACAACTCGCGCCGTGAGTTCCCCGGTCCTGTTTCCGTGACCGAGGTGGCCCAGTCCATCGGCGCGGGCCTGGCCAAGGCCACTGTGGCGGGAAAAATCGATGGCAAGCTGGTGGATGCTTGCGATCTCATCGACCACGACGCCCGGTTGCAAATCATCACGCCCAAGGATCCGGATGGGCTGGAAATCATCCGCCACTCCTGTGCGCATTTGGTGGGCCACGCGGTCAAGCAGCTGTACCCGACAGCGCGGATGGTGATCGGCCCGGTGATTGAGGAGGGCTTCTATTACGACATCGCTTACGAACGCCCCTTCACGCCCGAGGACATGGCCGCGATCGAGCAGCGTATGCGCGCACTGATCGCACAGGATTACGACGTCATCAAAAAGGTGACGCCGCGCGCTGAAGTCATCAAGGTTTTCCAGTCGCGCGGCGAAGATTACAAGCTGCGCTTGATCGACGACATGCCCGACGAGCGGGCGATGGGGCTCTACTACCACCAGGAATACGTGGACATGTGCCGCGGCCCGCACGTACCCAATACGCGCTTCCTCAAAGCGTTCAAGCTCACCAAGTTAGCGGGCGCCTATTGGCGAGGAGATGCGCGTAACGAGCAGTTACAGCGTATTTACGGCACGGCCTGGGCCGACAAGAAGCAATTGGAGGAATACATCCAGCGCATCGAGGAGGCCGAAAAGCGTGATCACCGCAAGCTGGGCAAGGCACTGGACCTGTTCCATATCGACGACGTGTCGCCCGGTGTGGTGTTCTGGCATCCGCGCGGCTGGGCGATCTGGCAGGAGCTGGAGCAGTACATGCGGCAGGTTTACAAGAACACCGGCTATCAGGAGGTCAAGGCACCGCAGATCCTGGACAAAAGCCTGTGGGAAAAAACCGGGCACTGGCAGAACTACCGCGAGAACATGTTCGTCACCGAATCGGAAAAGCGCGATTACGCGCTCAAGCCGATGAATTGCCCGGGCCATGTGCTGATCTTCAAAAGCGATCTGCGCAGTTACCGCGATCTGCCGATCCGGTATGGCGAATTCGGCCAATGCCACCGCAACGAGCCTTCGGGCGGGCTGCACGGTATCATGCGCGTGCGCGGATTTACGCAAGACGACGGGCACATTTTCTGCACCGAAGACCAGATTCTTCAGGAGTGCGTGGACTACACGGCACAGTTGCAGAAGGTCTATACCGACTTCGGCTTTACCGACATCATCTACAAGGTCGCCACGCGCCCCGAACACCGCGTCGGCGCTGATGCGCTATGGGACAAGGCCGAACACGCTTGCATGGAGGCGCTGCGCCGCTCGGGCGTGCAGTTCGTGATTTCACCCGGCGATGGCGCTTTTTACGGCCCAAAAATCGAGTACACGCTCAAGGACGCGATTGGCCGTCAGTGGCAATGCGGCACCATCCAGGTGGACTTCAACATGGCCGAGCGCCTCGGGGCCGAGTACGTTACCGAATCGAGCGATCGCGCCCATCCCGTCATGCTGCACCGCGCGATCATCGGCAGCATGGAACGGTTCATCGGTATGCTCATTGAACACCACGCGGGGGCGATGCCGGTCTGGCTGGCGCCGGTGCAGGTCGCCGTACTCAACATTACCGATGCACAGGCTGATTACGCTGAAAGTGTCGCTAAAACGCTGCAAAACCGTGGGATCAGAACAGTTCTCGATATACACAACGAAAAGATCACGTATAAAATACGTAAGCATTCGTTGCAAAAACTTCCCTATATCCTCGTGGTTGGGGATCAAGAGAGGGAAGCCGGTGCTGTCGCGGTGCGCGGACGAGGTAATGTCGACTTGGGCGTTCTGCCCTTGACGGTATTCTCCGACAGGATCGCCGACGATATCCGGAGCAAACGTTGAAAAAACTCAGCGCTCGCGTGCGACGATCAGATATGGGCCGTCTTATTTAAATAGGCCTTAAATCACTCAAGGATTTAACCATCGCTACTGTATTTCGCGATCGCCGCCAGCGTGAAGAACGGCAACATCATCTGAACCGGGAAATTACGGCCCCGGAGGTTCGCCTGTTTGGGCCCGACAACGAAGCGTTGGGCGTTGTTCGTCTCGCTGAAGCCCTGCGGCTGGCCGGTGAGCACGATGTGGATTTGGTGGAAGTGGTCGCCACGGCCACACCGCCGGTATGCCGGCTGATCGAGTACGGCAAGTTCAAATACCACGAGCAGAAAAAAGCCGCCGAAGCCAAGGCGAAGCAAAAAGTGATCGAAGTCAAGGAAGTCAAGTTCCGGCCCGGAACCGACGACGGTGACTACAACATCAAGTTGCGCAACATTCGGCGCTTTCTCGAAGAAGGCGACAAGTGCAAGATCACGCTGCGTTTTCGTGGCCGCGAGATCACGCACCAGGAGCTCGGCTTGGCGCTGTTGCAGCGCATCCGCGATGATTTGGGCGATGCGATCATGGTGGAGCAATTCCCCAAACTCGAAGGCCGGCAAATGATCATGATGATTGCGCCAGGCCGTAAAAAGGCCAGCGGCGGCGCAGCGCCCGGCAAAGCCGCCGGAGCTGCAGCGGGATCAGCGGCCGCGGCATCAACGGCTTCTGCGCCGGCGGCGCCTGCAGCAGTGGCGGCCTGAATCTGCGATAATCCCCAGTTCCGTGCTGCTTTCACAGCGGCGCAGAATCCCAGAAGTGGCTCGGGGCCAGCAAGTCCGTGCGCATCCATGCGCGGCGCCTCACGAGCACAAAGCCAAGGAGCATTTAGATGCCCAAGATGAAAACCAAGAGCAGTGCGAAAAAGCGTTTTCGCATCCGTCCGGGTGGTACCGTCAAGCGCGGCCAAGCCTTCAAGCGTCACATCCTGACCAAGAAGACCACCAAGAACAAGCGCCATCTGCGCGGCGCGGTAGCGGTGCATGAGACCAACATGGGTCACATTGCCGCGATGATGCCCGGCATGGGTATTTGATCAATCCGATGGATCACAAGGAGTAATCGCACATGCCTCGCGTCAAACGTGGTGTCACAGCCCGCGCTCGTCACAAGAAAATTCTCGCCCTTGCCAAGGGTTACCGCGGCCGCCGCGGTAACGTTTTCCGCATCGCCAAACAGGCGGTGATGAAGGCGGGCCAATACGCTTACCGCGACCGCCGCGCCAAGAAGCGCGTGTTCCGCCAGTTGTGGATCGCGCGTATCAACGCCGCCGCGCGCGAACAGGGGCTGACCTACAGCCAGTTCGCCAACGGGATCCGCAAAGCCGGCATCGAAATCGACCGCAAAGTGCTGGCCGACATTGCGGTGCACGACAAGGCGGCTTTCGCTGCTATCGTGGAACAGGTCAAGGCTAAGCTGACGGCCTAATCGTTCGCATGCGCTGGGGCGCTTTTTGCGTCGCAGTGCAGTAGCACGCAAAGGCTGGTGCTTTCGAGCCCCAGCTTTTTTATTTTTCCGCCACCGAAGACCATCAAATCTCATGGATGAGTTAGATACCCTGGTCGAAAGTTCGCGCAATGCGTTTGCACAAGCCCAAACGCCAGCCGAGTTGGAGAACGCCAAGGCGCAGTTCCTGGGCAAATCCGGCCAAATCACGGCGCTGATGAAGGGCATGGCTGCGCTGACGGTTGAAGAGAAAAAAACGCGGGGTGCGGCCATCAATGCAGCCAAGCAGGCGATCGAGGCGTGTTTGGCCGAGCGCCGTCAAGCGCTTGCTGATGCAGCGCTCGCGCGCCAGTTGCAAGCCGAAGCGCTGGATGTGACGCTGCCTTACCACCTGCGCTCCACGGGGGGGCTGCATCCCGTCATGCGCGCGCAAGAGCGCATCGAGGCGATTTTTTCGAGCATGGGCTTCGATGTCGCCGACGGCCCCGAGATCGAAACGGATTGGTACAGCTTTACGGCGCTGAACAATCCCCCCAATCACCCCGCGCGTTCGATGCAGGACACGTTCTACGTCGATCTGAAAGACGCTGACGGCTTGCCCCTGAATTTGCGCCCGCATACCTCGCCGATGCAGGTGCGCTATGCCCGCGCGCATGCGCGCAAGTACGCGGGACAAGCGCATATGCCCGACATCCGCGTTATCGCTCCCGGCCGGACTTACCGCGTGGACAGCGATGCCACGCATTCGCCGATGTTCCATCAGTTTGAAGGACTGTGGATTGGCGAGAACGTCAGCTTCAAGGATTTGAAGGTGATGTATTTGGATTTTGCGCAGGCTTTTTTTGAGTCGCGCGCGTTGCAGTTGCGTTTTCGCCCGAGCTACTTCCCCTTTACCGAACCCAGTGCCGAAATCGACATCATGTTCGAGCATGGCCCCTTGGCGGGCCGCTGGCTTGAGGTATCCGGTTCAGGGCAGGTGCATCCCCAGGTGGTGCGTAACATGGGGTTGGATCCTGAGCGCTACATCGGTTTTGCCTTCGGTTCGGGGATCGACCGGTTGGCGATGCTGCGTTATGGGGTCAATGATCTGCGCCTGTTCTTCGAGGGTGATTTGCGCTTCTTGAGTCAGTTCCAATAACCTAAATTTCCGCGATGCAATTTCCCGAATCCTGGTTGCGCGAGTTCTGCAATCCGCCGATTTCCAGCGAGCAATTGGCGCAAACCCTCACCATGGGCGGCTTCGAGGTCGAAGAGCGCCGCCCGGCTGCTCCGCCTTTCAGCAAGGTGGTGATCGGCGAAATCAAGGAGGTCGCGCCGCACCCCAACGCCGACCGCTTGCGCGTCTGCCAGGTGGATGTGGGGCAGGGCGAGGAGCTGAATATCGTTTGCGGCGCACCCAATGCACGCGCCGGTATCAAGGTGCCGTGCGCGCTGGTCGGCGCGGAATTGCCGCCGGGCGAAGACGGTCAAGCTTTCAAAATCAAGCTGGGCAAGCTGCGTGGCGTGGCAAGCCAGGGCATGTTGTGCTCGGCGCGCGAACTGCACTTGAACGACGATCACGGCGGCCTGCTCGAATTGGCCGCTGACGCGCCCATTGGGCTGGATGTGCGCCAATGGCTGCAACTCGATGACGTGTTGCTCACGCTCAAGCTCACGCCCAATCTTGCGCATGGCCTGAGTGTCTACGGCATCGCGCGCGAACTGGCCGCGCTCACGGGGGCGCCGCTGCGTGTGCCGGAGATTGCGGCGGTCGCGCTCACCAGTGCTGAACAGCGCCCCGTCACGGTACAAGCGCCCGATTTGTGCGGACGCTTTTCCGGTCGCGTGGTGTGTGGCGTGAACACGCATGCAAGCACACCGGCGTGGATGGTCGCGCGTCTGGAGCGCTGCGGGCAGCGCAGCGTTTCGCCGCTGGTCGATATTTCCAACTACGTGATGTTCGAGTACGGCCAGCCCTCGCACATCTTCGATCTCGACAAAATCCACGGCGGCCTGACGGTGCGCTGGGGCCGCGCGGGCGAACAGCTCAAGCTGCTCAACGGCAACACCATCACGGTCGATGAACAGGTGGGCGTGATTGCCGATGAGCGCGCGGTCGAATCACTGGCCGGTGTCATGGGCGGGGATGCCACCGCCGTATCCGGCCAGACGCGCAATATTTACATTGAGGCCGCGTTCTGGTGGCCGCAGGCGGTGCAGGGGCGCTCGCGCCGCTACAACTTTTCCACGGATGCAGGGCATCGCTTCGAGCGCGGCGTCGATCCGAGCCGCACGGTGCAGATGATTGAGCGCATCACGCAACTGGTGCTGGACATCTGCGGCGGCCAGGCTGGGCCGATCGACGACCAAACACTGCGTCTGCCGCAACGCAAGCCGGTGACACTGCGCGTGGCGCGCGCCGCGCGCGTGATCGGTATGCCGCTGACGCAGACCCAATGCGCGGACGCGCTGCGCAGGCTGGGCCTGCCGCTGGAGCAAAGCGAGGGCGCCATCACGGTGATGCCGCCGCCCTACCGATTCGATCTAGAGATCGAGGAGGATCTGATCGAGGAAGTCGCGCGTCTGATCGGCTACGACAACCTGCCCAGCACGCCGGCGCAGGGGCCGGTCATTGCATCGGTGCCCTCGGAGGCGCGGCGCAGCCGCTTCGCGGTGCGGCATCGGCTGGCCGATCTGGGCTACCAGGAGACGATCAATTTCAGCTTCGTGCAGGCGCACTGGGAACACGAACTGGTCGGCAACCGCAACCCGATCGAACTCCTCAATCCGATCGCCAGCCCCATGAGTGTGATGCGCTCTTCGCTGATCGGCTCGCTGCTGCAAGTGCTGCGCTTCAACCTCGATCGCAAGGCCCCGCGCGTACGCGTATTTGAGGTCAGCCGGGTATTCATGCGCGACGCCGCGGTACAAACCACCGAGGTCAGCGTGCAGGGCGTGCGTCAGCCGATGAAGGTCGCCGCTCTGGCCTGGGGCGAAGCCCAATTGCGCTGGGAGCGCAAGGGCGGGGCCGTTGATTTCTTTGATGCGAAGGGCGATGTCGAAGCGTTGCTGGCGCCGTTGACGCCGCGCTTCGTCAAGCTGGCCGAACACCCGGCCTTGCACCCAGGCCGCGCGGCGCGCGTGCTCGTGCAGGAGCGGGAAATCGGCTTTGTTGGCGAGCTGCATCCGCGCTGGTGCCAGCAGTGGGAATTCGCGCAAGCGCCGGTATTGTTCGAGCTGGATCTGGAGGCCGTGCAGGCGCGGCCCTTGCCTGTTGCGCGGCCGTTGCCGCGGCAGCAGGCGGTCGAGCGCGATCTTGCGCTGGTGGTCGATGAATCGGTCGCGTATCAGGATCTGGTTCAAACCATCGAAGCTGCTGCGGCGGGCTCGCCATTGCAACAAGTCTCGTTATTCGATATCTTCCGTCCGCAGCCGGGCACAGAATCCTCCGGCGGGCTGACCGCAGGCAAAAAGAGCATGGCGTTGCGCCTAGTTTTCAACAGCGATACGCAAGCGCTGACGAATGAAAAAATTGAACCTGTGATTCGCGCCATCGTCGACGCCGCAGCGCAACTGGGCGCACGGTTGCGCGGCCAAGCCTAAATACACAGTAGGGAGCAGTGATGGAAATTACGATCGAAGCTGTCGAGACACCCGCGCTGACCAAGGCGCAGTTGTCCGATTTGCTGTTCGAGCAGATTGGCTTGAACAAGCGCGAGGCCAAAGACATGGTCGAAGCCTTCTTCAATCTGATCTCTGCCCGGTTGATCGCAGGCGAAGACGTAAAAATCTCCGGCTTCGGCCATTTCCAGATCCGCGACAAAGCGCCGCGTCCGGGCCGCAATCCGCGCACCGGCGAAGCCATACCGATCGAGGCGCGCCGTGTCGCCACTTTCCATGCCAGCGCCAAGCTCAAAGAGCGCATTCAGGCCGGCGCCAAGCGCGATGCGGAACCTGATCCACATACCGCGTAGCAAAGGCACCAATCATGTTTGCATCAGGGTGTTCCATTTCGGCCGTGCGTAGGGTAGCCTCTGAAATCTGCCGTCTGCGGGATTGATTCCAAATGGGCAAAGCGCTCTCTCCGATTCCTGTCAAACGCTACTTCACGATTGGTGAAGTCGCTGAGCTGTGCGACGTCAAGCCGCACGTCCTGCGCTACTGGGAGCAGGAGTTTGTTCAACTGCGCCCGATGAAGCGGCGCGGCAACCGGCGCTATTACCAGCACCATGAGGTGCTGATGATTCGCCGCATACGCAGTCTGCTCTATGACCAGGGCTTCACCATCAGCGGGGCCCGCAACAAACTGCAGGAAATGGTGCAGGCCGAACGCGAGCTGCATCCGCATCCTGTCAGCAACCTGCCGGCGCACAGCGTTGGCCATCCTGATCAGGATGGCGCCGCCAGCTTTCGCGCGCCCCCTGTGCCCGCCCAGCAACAGGAATACACGCCGCCATCGCCGTTGCAAAATTTGCGCAGCGATTTACTCGAAATCCGCGAGCTGCTCAGGCTAGACGCGCTGGACGAATAAAGTTGGGCGAACCGCCAGCAGCCAAGCTATAATTCCATCCTTCGGTGTGTGGCGCAGCCTGGTAGCGCACTTGCATGGGGTGCAAGGGGTCGAAGGTTCGAATCCTTTCACACCGACCATAGAATGTTCAAGGGTATCCGGTTTCATCGACCGGATGCCCTTTTTCATGTCTTGCGTCGCGCCATGCGACGCAGCGCCGCCTGGTGCCGGGCGCAATGTCAGAGACATGAAGGGCCGTGATCCCCAGCGGCATCGCGGCCCTTCGGGGTGGCCAACAGCTTTTGGGTTAAAGTGGGTTTGGCCTTAGACTTAGATACAGCGGCAGGACATCAAACAGACGAAAGAAGACACGGCGGCGCTCAGTTATTCACGCCGGTCTGACACTGACGAACACCTTCTGGTGCGGCTACCCCTATGCGAGCACCGCCCCAATCGCCCTGACCCTTTTGCACGTCATGCGCCCCAGCAGTTTGGGCTGCCGTGGGACATCAGCGGGGGTATTCAATGGACTGGCCATCCGAAAAATTTTAGGTTTGCCTAAATGGCGTCAGGCAGGTCTTTCCCTTGGATTGGTGTTTTCGGGGTGTTTTATTTGACTGATTAGGGGATGATGTTTGGCGTCTAAATCTAGTTAGGCATTTACCCGCAGTTTCATTTTTCGCCATGTTTATTTCGCCCGCTCTCGCCGTTGCAATCGTTTTTGCGTATGCTCTCCGTCAGAAAAATTTTTCCCGGTGGTTGGCTTTGTGCGCTAATCACCGTTTTTGGTTGGGTGCTTCTCATAAGTGTCTAACATTGCATTCAACCCGGACGCGCCTACGGCGCGCCGGTTAATTTAGGCGTTAGGCTACAGAAAGAAACGTCCAAACAACTTGAAGGAATTGAAATGAGTCAACACGAACAACCACGGCTACCACTTCCACCATTCAATGCAGAAACAGCGGCACAAAAAGTTCGCATGGCTGAGGACGCATGGAATACCCGAAATCCAGAGCGAGTTTCACTGGCATACACGCCCAGCAGTGAGTGGCGTAATCGGTCGGAATTTCTTTCCGGCCGGGAAGCTATTGTTCAGTTACTCACTCGCAAGTGGAATAAGGAACTTGACTACCGGCTCATCAAGGAGTTGTGGGCCTTTCACGGCAATCGTATTGCGGTGCGCTTTGCCTACGAATGGCATGATGATTCCGGCAGTTGGTTTCGTTCATATGGAAACGAAAATTGGGAATTCGATGAGCACGGGTTTATGCGTCGGCGCATTGCCAGCATCAATGACCTGCCTATCCAAGAGCATGAGCGGAAATATCATTGGCCGCTGGGTCGGCGTCCAGACGAGCATCCGGGTTTATCGGAGCTTGGACTATGAGGCTGACGTGCCTAACATTGCATTTAACACGGACGCGCCGCAAGCGGCGCGCCGGTTAATTCAGGCGTTAGGCCGCACAAGGAACTCGCATGTCTCTAGCGTCATTCCTCAAACTCATAGCACCTGTGTTCGCACTCGTGGGGGCGCTCCACTTGGCGCTTGGCGCAGGCGCTGATGTCCTGCTCGGTGCCAAGTTGCCACCCGAGGCACTCAGCGATGCCACGCTCAACAGCCAGAATCGCTTCTACGGCATCGCCTTCACTCTTTACGGGCTCTTGTTCTATCTCTGCGCTACGGACCTTCGCAAGTACGCCACCGTACTGCGCTGTGTCCTCTGGGTCTTCTTCGCGGCTGGGCTCGCACGCCTGGTCTCGATCGCCACACATGGTGTCCCACCGCCATTGGTGCTGGCGCTCCTTGCATCCGAGCTTGTCGTGCCACCATTGCTCCTCCTCTGGCTGTCGAAGGCGTTGCGCGCTGCCTAACATTGCATTCATTGAACCCGGACGTGCCTACGGCACGCCGGTTAATTTAAACGTTGAGCATTCATTTATCAACTAACGGAGAAAAAATGGGGTCACTTAGTATCTGGCATTGGATCATCCTTATTTTTGTTCTGGTTTTGATTCTTCCATTGGCATTTTTACCAACGATTATTGCAATACGCAAAAATCATCCATATAAAATTGCTATTATTCTTATAAATATCTTTGGAGGTCTCCTGTATGGCATTGGCTGGCTTGTTGCTTTAGTTTGGTGTTTTATTCTTCCTAAAAAAGTGGGTAGTATATCGGGCGGCGTAGCTGATGAGCTTGATCTGTTGCATCAATTAAAGGAAAAAGGCGCACTCACTCAAGAAGAGTTTGATACCAGAAAGAAAAGAATATTGGGTAGCTAGCAATGCGCTCATTTGCTGTTGCTGTGCCTAACATTGTGCTCGCCCCGGACGCGCCGCAAGCGGCGCGCCGGTTAATTCATGCGTTCTCATCGACCATAGAATGTTCAAGGGCATCCGGTTTAATCGACCGGATGCTCTTTTTCATTGCGAGATCATCAAATCAGCCTCCGAGGCCGTCCCAAACGGGGCATCGGCCGTCGGCTTCACGGCAGAAAACAAATGGGGGATTTGCCGTGAACCGGGGAGGGCACGTTATCGTTTGGAGACAGGCGTTCTTCCGTCGGCGTTGCCCATGCGGGCCGAAAGCCAACGCAAGAACGCCATCGATGCTCAGCGGCCTATCGCTTTCAGGTGGTTCTTGTAGGTAACGCCCCCTCCGTCAACGTTCCCTACGTCAACGGTTTTTTCGACGTTGTTTTTGTCCTTAAAGGTAATGGGAACGCTTCTTCCGGCAGGAGAAGGGGCGTAGTCGGCACCTTCGTAGAGACCGTATTGCAGGTTGGGAGAATCGTCAGCAAGACCATCCTGATCCCACCAGGCGAAGGGCAAGTAGCCGATGCCGTTCGAGTCGGCCCAGGTCATCACAGATTCCATGTAACCTGGGTCGGAGGGTGCATGGCCGAATTCGGTCATCAGCACAGGGACCTGCGCTGCGATCGGGACCATTCGGCTGTTCCAGCAGCTCAGCGTCGAGCAGTTCTGCCCCTTGTAGTTGTGCCAGGCCGCGACGATTTGCAGGTCGTTCGGCTTGTACGTCAACCACTGCGACAGGTCGCTGGCCCAGTTCAGGCCGCCGAGCAGAACCGGCTGCGCCGCCCCGGTATTACGTACGGCGGTGATCATCGATGCCATGCCGGTGACTGTGTACGTGGGGCTGCTCGGTGGTTTTCCCACGTCCTGCGGGTAGTTGGGTAGTTGGCAACCGCCATCGCGCCAGCAACTCCAACTCATCGCGGACGGGGAGCCGAGGTCTGCGGGGGAGTAAGGTTCGTTGAACAGTTCGAACATCACCGACGGGTCGTTTTTATACGCGGCGGCGATCGAACTCCAGAACGTCGCCGACTGGTTATCGGCCATCGGGTATTGGGCCGTGGCGAGCGTTCCGCTTGGCGCCGTCCAGTGCAGATCGAAGATGACGACCATACCGGCAGCGTGGGCCTGGGTCACCCAGCTCTGTACTTGCGCCTGGTACTGTGCTTGGGTTCCCGAACCGCTCGTCGGTGCGCCGTCGGCGCCGAGCCAGCAGTCCTGGTTGAGCGGAATACGCGCGACATCCATGCCCCAAGACGCAGCGACGCTCATTGAGTCTGTATTGATGTCGGTCTTCCAGCCCTGCGCACAGGCGTATTCCAGCCCCGGCCAAGTCGAGCCGTGCGGCGTCCACACCTGTTTTGAGCGTTTATCGATGAGCTTGTTGCCGGAAACAATCGGCTGTATCGGCGTCTTGTACACCGTGAAGGACAGGGAGGCTGTCGTGCCTATGGCGCCGTTCTTGTCCGTTGCCTGCACCGCGAAGTTATAGACCTTGTCATTGTTACCGGCGATCTTCGTTGGCATGCCGGACAGTTTCCCGTCAGAACCCAAGGTCAGGCCCGCTGGCAGCGAGCCTGAAAGCACGGACCAGGTATACGGTGCGGTGCCGCCGCTCGCGGTGAACTGGGTGCTCGTGGAATACGTCTCCACCGCACCGTTGAGCGTTGTCGGCGTGATCGCAATAGCTGGTTTGAACTTAGCCACCACGGTGCATTTGCCGTCGGTGGCGAGGACGGGGTTGGCGGTGTTGATTTTGTTGGTGGTGTAGGTATTGGTATTGCGGTCAAGCGTGCCGCCGCCGCAGGTACTCTCGACCGAATCAACGGTGTAACCGGTCGCGGGATTGAGTTTGTACGTCTTTTGCGTGTTGACGCTGACCGTGGTATTGCCCAATGGATCGATACTGCCGCCGGTACTGCTGCCGGTACCGCTGACGCTGGAATTAATAATAAAACTATTCCAAACCACGACGGTGCAATTGCTGGTAATGGGGCTGGTCGTGTAGGTGGATCTAATATACATGAGGGGCCTGCAGATAGGGCCGTTAGCAGTGGGTACACATGGAGATTTAGTGAGAACGGCGTCGTTCGTGAGCGTGCCCCTGGGGCATGTGCCACCGATTGAATCGATGGTGTAAAAATTGCTGGGTGTCAGTGTGAATGAAGTTTTTCCGCAATTTTGTCGATCCGCAAAAAGACAAAATCTACCCACATTGACGGGTGTAGAGGGATCAATACCTCCACCGCTGCCGCCGCGAATGCTGGGGGTGACAGTGTAGGTGAAGAAAGGACGGAATGGAACAACATAATCACTCGCGGGAGAGATTTGAGCATAGCTCGCGGAAGGGAGTTGAGCATGACTCGCCGTCATAACAACCGCCGGAATGGCGGCCAACAGGAGCCGCGGCAGTTTCTTGACGAAAGCTGACCGCAATGTCTGAATAAAGGGTTTCATTTGAAAGTACTCCAAAATATCATGACCGATCAACGATGAAATTACAGAATTCATTCTGTAAATAAATAAGATTGCAAAATTAAAAAATATTTTCATAAATTTTTCCTGTTGTAGTTAATAAAATATTTGGAATATTGCAAACGATTGAGCGGTCGCCAAACACTGCGCTTTCAACGGTTGCGGACGTGATGCAACGCACAAGGCCCAGAGCGCGCATCCCGGGTGAATTTGCGCAGAGAGAGCCTCCTTGGCTTTCATGATCGACGCGCAGCACCCGTGGCGCATGGCCATTGCCGTGTGATTACCAGGCAGCACAATGTATTTACACGGCGCATGGCGCTGTATAAAAACAGGTACTTATTTCCACGCTAAATCCCCCGCTAGGTACCACGCCAAGTCCAGCCGCTTTCCAGCCGCTTTTTAACTGCACCTTA
>JAITWT010000002.1 GCA_031285125.1 Burkholderiaceae bacterium
CCCTCGCGGCGGGCGCATCCCGCATTCGGGCGGTCTGCTTCGTTGCAAATGCTCGCGATACCCCCGGGTATCGCTGCGCTTTGCGCCTTGCATCCCATCCCGAATCCGGGCGCGCCCACTCGCGGGGAGTTATTCAGAGGTTCCTTAACGGCTGTTTTATCCGCCGCCCCTTTGCTCGATCTTTTTGAGCGCATACAGCGCATCGAGCGCTTCGCGCGGGCTCATCGTATCGGGGTCTAGCGTGGCCAGGGCGGATTCGACGGCGCTGGGGGCGGGCGGCTCGGCTTGCGGCGGCGGGGTGAACAAATCGGCCTGGTCGCGCATTTGGTCGCGCTGTGCTTCCAGTCCAGCCAGCGCCTGGCGCGCGTGGTTGACGACCGCCGCCGGGATGCCGGCCAGGCGGGCCACCTGGATGCCGTAGCTGCGGCTGGCGGGGCCGCTCTGGAGTTCGTGCAGGAAAACGATATCGTGGCCGGACTCGACGGCGCTCACGTGCACGTTAACCGCGCTGTGATGCGTGGCCGGAAATCCGGTCAGCTCGAAGTAGTGCGTGGCAAACAAGGTGAAAGCGCGCGCGCGGTCGTGCAGGTAGGCGGCGATGCCGGCGGCCAGCGCCAGTCCGTCGAAAGTGCTGGTGCCGCGCCCGATTTCGTCCATCAGCACCAGCGATTGCGCGCTTGCGCCGTGCAGGATCTGAGCGGCTTCGGTCATTTCCAGCATGAAGGTGGATTGCGCGTTGGCCAAGTCATCGGCGGCGCCGATGCGGGTGTGGATGGCGTCGATCGGCCCGAGCCGGCAACTGGCGGCGGGAACATACGAGCCCATCGAGGCGAGCAGCACGATCAGCGCAATCTGGCGCATGTAGGTCGATTTGCCGCCCATATTCGGTCCCGTGATGATCTGCATGCGCTGCTGCGGCCCCAGGCGCGTGTCGTTGGGGATGAAGGCGCCGCTGGATTTTTCGGCCAGCCGCGCCTGCACCACCGGGTGACGGCCCTGCACGATTTCAATGCACGGATGGGCGACGAATTCGGGCGCGTTCCAGTCCAGCGTGTGCGCGCGCTCGGACAGGGCGGCCAGCGCGTCGACCGAGGCCAGCGCCTGCGCCACGCGCGTGAGCGTGGGGATGTGCGCTTGCAGCGCATCGAGCAGTTGCTCGTACAGCCACTTTTCGCGCGCCAGCGCACGCTCCTGCGCGGACAGGGCCTTGTCCTCGAAAGTCTTGAGTTCGGGCGTGATGAAGCGCTCGGCGTTTTTGAGCGTTTGGCGCCGCCGGTAATTGACGGGCACGCGGCTGAGCGCGCTTTGCGTCACTTCGATATAGAAGCCGTGGACGCGGTTGAACTGCACTTTCAGGTTGGCGATGCCGGTGCGTTCGCGTTCGCGCGCTTCGAGTTCGAGCAGAAAGCTGTCGCAGTTTTCCGAGATGGCGCGCAGTTCGTCGAGCTCGGCATCGTGGCCGCGCGCGATCACGCCGCCCTCGCGCAGCAGCGCGGCGGGTTCCTCGTCGATGGCGCGGCTCAGCAGGGCGCCGACTTCGGGGGGCGCGTCCAGGTCCGCGCTCAACGCATCGAGCAAAGGCGCCAGCCCAGCCAATGCCGGCGCCAGCCGCGTTGTGTGCGCCAGCGCCCAGCGCAGCGCCACCAATTCGCGCGGCTTGACTTGGCGCAGCGCGATGCGCGCGGTGATGCGTTCGACATCGCCCATGTGCTTGAACTGCTCGCGCAGCGCGTGCCAGCGCGGGGTACTGCGGTCTGGATCGAGCGCGCGCAGCGCGGCAATCGCGGTGAGCCGCGCGTTCGCTTCGGCGCGCTCGCGCCGCGGCGCAAGCAGCCAGTGTTTGAGCGCGCGGCTGCCCATGCCGGTCATGCAGGTGTCGATCAGCGCGTACAGCGTGGGCGCGTTTTCGCCGCGCAGCGTCTGCACCAGCTCCAGATTGCGCCGCGTGGTTGCGGGCAGGTCGATCAGATCGCCCGTGCGCTCGACGGTCAATTGCTGTACGTGGGTGAGCGCGCGTCCTTGCGTGTGCTCAGCGTAGCCCAGCAGCGCGCCCGCGGCGGCCTGCGCTTCGGTGAGCCGTTCCGCGCCCCAGGACGCCAGTGAGCTTGCGCCCATCAACGCGCTGAGCTTGCGCTCGCCCAGCGCGGCGTCGAACTGCCAGGCCGGCCATGCCGTTAACGCGAAAGCGCTGGCGCCGCCGTAGGGCGTGCGCGCCTGATTCAAGCGGCGCTCGAAGGCGGACGTGGCTTCGGCGCTGTAAAGCAGTTCGTTCGGCCCCACCTGGGCCAGCCAGGCTTCGAGCTTGTCCGCGTCGATTTCGGCCAGATGCAGGCGCGCGCCCGTCAGGGCCAGCCACGCCAGCCCGACGCGTCCGCGCGCGCCCGGGTGGACGGCCAGCAGCAGCGATTCATTCTTGTCGTTCAGAAGTTCGGCATCGGTCAGCGTGCCGGGCGTGACCACGCGCACCACCTTGCGTTCGACCGGCCCCTTGGTCGCGCCGGCTTCGCCGATCTGCTCGCAGATTGCGACCGATTCGCCCAGCTTGATCAGCCGCGCCATGTAGCCATCGACCGCGTGCACGGGCACACCGGCCATCACCACCGGCACACCCGCCGACAGGCCGCGCCGTGTGAGCGTGATATCGAGCAGCCGCGCGGCCTTTTCGGCGTCGCCATAAAACAGTTCGTAGAAATCACCCATCCGGTAAAACAGCAGCGTGCCCGGATGCTGCGCCTTCAGGCGCAGGTACTGCTGCATAACGGGCGTGTGGCGGGAAATCTGATCTTCGGCCAGGATCTGATCGGTCATGCTTTGTGCGTGTAATGGGGGATCACTGTTTGTCAACGCGCTCGCGCAACGCGCGCGCGGCTGTGGGCGGTTGGCTTGAAGGCGGTTGGCGGTTGGCCGCAAACAAATCCCAGCAGGCCATGAATAGCGCCGCCACCACCGGCCCGATCACAAAGCCGTTGAAGCCCAGCAGCGCCATCCCGCCCAAGGTGGACATCAGCACCACGTAATCGGGCATTTGCGTGTCCTTGCCCACCAGCAGAGGGCGCAGGGCATTGTCAATGAGGCCGATAACGACCACGCCGACAAAGATCAGGAACAGCCCCTGCCAGATGGCGCCGGTGGCCAGAAAGTAAATGGCCACCGGCAGCCAGACCAGCGCCGCGCCCACCGCCGGCAGCAACGACAGGAAGGCCATTAACACCGCCCACAGCAACGAAGCCTGCACACCCAGGAACCAGAAGGCCAGCCCGCCGATCGCCCCCTGAACGGCCGCCACCGCAATGTTGCCCTTGACCGTGGCGCGAATCGCGGTTGCGAACTTGCCCAGCAGCGCATCGGTGTGCGCATCCGACAGCGGTATCGCCTTGCGGATACGCGCCGTCAGCCTGGCGCCGTCGCGCAGCAGAAAAAACAGCAGGTACAGCATCACACAGAAGTGGACCAGAAAGTCGAAAGTGTGCTGCCCGATCGACAGCGCATGCGTCGCGATCCGCTGGCTGCCCTGCATGGCCAGCGCGGTCACACGCGTTTGCAAGGCCGCTGCGCTGCCGATATCGAGGCGATCCATCAGGTGTCGCGCCCACTGCGGCAGCGCACCCACGATCTGTTGCAGATGGGTGGCAAAGTCGAGGCGTCCTGAGCGAATGCTTTGGGCCAGCAACACCACTTCCTGCGTCAGCGAAGCCACGACGAGCGTCAGCGGCAAAATGACGATGAACAAGCTGATCGCCAGCGTGAGCAGCGCGGCTGCTGTCGGGTGGCGCCGCATCGGCCGCAGCAGCCGCTTGTATAGCGGTGTGAAAAGAATCGCCAGCGCCAGGCTCCAGAGAATCGCGCCCGCGAAAGGCAGCAGGATCACCACGAAGGCCATCGAGACGAGCGCAAGAAGGGTCAGGAAGACGCTGCGTTGAAGCCGGGGAGAATTCATGGGATGAGGGGCGCAAGGCAACGGCAGGAAAAAACGAGGGAATAATCCATCGGTGCGTTATACCGTAGCAATGCTTGGGAGGGGATGGGAAAACCTGCGGGGGGCACACAGATTTGCACGAAAGTTTATGCAATTACGCGTAAGGCAATACGCTAAAGCACATTTTTATCGGACTCGTCTGGAGGAAGGAAAATAGCCGCCGATTTCGGTCGCGCGGGGCAGCCCCGCAAGCCATCGCCCGTAGGGTGTGAAAGCTGGCGTTGCCGTTTATCACGGGATTGTTTCCCTCTGGGCGCAGGATGAAAACGTGTCACCTGCGGAACAAGTTGAGTGGCTTGGCTTGTATGAGTATTGATGAGCGTCAAATATTTCGTGGAATTGCAAGGGATATCCCTAAGGAGTTTTCGCAAACAGCTATTAAAAAATTCCTCGCCCTGATTGAGCAACTATATTTATGGTTTATAAATATATTCTTAAGTACAATAGATGGACAGCGACATTATGGGAGCACAGTTAATGGATTTTGATTACATCGTTATCGGGTCAGGTTTTGGCGGCAGTGTGTCGGCACTGCGACTGGCTGAGAAGGGGTATCGCGTGGCGGTGCTCGAGCAGGGACGACACTGGACGGCGGAGACGCTCCCGGTCAGCAACCGGGAGTATTCGCGCTGGCTATGGGTGCCAGCGTTGCGCTGGCAAGGTTTTTACTCTATACGATTTTTCCGCCACATGATTGCGCTGCATGGCAATGCAGTCGGCGGCGGTTCGATCACTTATGCCAACACGCTGCTGGTGCCGCCTGCGAAAGTTTGGCGTGAAGGCGGCTGGGCCGGGCTGGCGGATTGGGAACGCATCATGCCCGCGCATTACGAAACCGCCTCGCGGATGCTGGGTGTCACCACCAACCGCATCATGGGACCGGCGGACGAACATCTGCGCGAAATGTCCAAAGTCATCGGTGTGGAAAACACCTATTACCCCACCCGGGTGGCGGTGTACTTTGGCCAGGAAGGGGATCAACCCGGTACACCGCACCCCGATCCGTACTTCGGCGGTGAGGGGCCGCAACGGTATTCATGCAACGGCTGTGGCGGCTGCATGGTCGGTTGCCGTTATGGGGCCAAAAACACGCTGGATATGAACTATCTGCATCTGGCGCAACGGCACGGGGCGCAAGTGCGGGCACAGACCAAGGTGGTTGATGTGCGTCCGTTGGATGGCGCTGCCGATGGTTCGCGCGGCTACGAAGTTGAAGCGGTTTCGTTGGCCCGCGGAACGCGCGGGAAGCGCACGCGGCTGCGTTGTACGGGCGTGGTGTTTGCCGCCTCGTCGATGGGCACACAGGAATTGCTGATGCGACTGCGCGACCGCGGTTCGCTGCCGGCGCTCTCGCCGATGCTTGGTAAGCATGTGCGCACCAATGCTGAATCGTTGATCAGCGTGCGCTTCCCGGGCTCGAAAATCGATTTTTCAAAGGGCGTGGCGATCGGCTCGGGGATCTACATCGACCAGTACACGCATATCGAAGCGGTGCGCTACGGCATCGATTCCGACAGTATGGGGGGGCTGATTACCGGCCCCATGGTGGGCGGAAAACCGGGCGTGGGGCGCATCCTGGCCTGGGCGGGCACGATGGTGCGCATGGCGCTGACGCAGCCGCGCCAGCTGTTTTCCTTGTTGCGCTGGAAGAACTGGGCGCGTGAGTGCGTCATTCTGCTGTGCATGCAGACGCTCGAAGGCCAGTTGAGTATGCGGCTGGTGCGGCACTGGTATTGGCCCTTTTCCAAGAAGCTGGCAACCTATGGATCGAAACTGCCGGCTTTCATCCCCGCGGCCAATGATTTCGCCCGCAAGGCGGCCAAGGCTTGCGGCGGTGTGGCCATGAATTGGCTGTCCGAAACGGTTCTGAATATCCCGATTACCGCGCACTGCATGGGTGGAGCGGTGATGGGGAGCAACCCGCAAGAGGGCGTATGCGATGCGCAGCACCGCGTTTTTGGCTACCGCAACATGTACATTTGCGATGGCTCGGTCGTGTCGGCGAACCTGGGCGTCAACCCCAGTCTGACCATCACCGCGCTGGCCGAGAACTGCATGAGCCACATTCCGCCTAAATCTGCCTAAAATCGCTCCTTCGATCAACGAATAAGGGCGAGAAAGGCCGTCCGGCGATGACCGCACTGGCTTTCACATGGGCCGTCAACGGTGTTGCCGGCTTATATAACCGCTAGGGCCTGTTCACACTATTTCCGCAGTCGCGTTGTGCACCCGAAGGGAAGGGCAGTCTTGGCCCGCCCCTCGGTGTTACGCTCCTTGCATGGGCATGTAGCCCGTGCGGCGTCGCGTGCCTTGATGGGCAGGCCAATACTGCCCTTCGCGACTGTGGAAATAGTGTGAACAGGCCCTA
>JAITWT010000044.1 GCA_031285125.1 Burkholderiaceae bacterium
GGTCTGCGGCGTTGCAACGCTGGCCCATAGCCGGGCTATGGGCTGCGCGCCGCGCCTTGCATCCCCTCCCGAAAAGGTCTCTGCGTGAGCCATTTGAGATCGTAAACAGGTTCTAAGCAGGTCGGACGTATATTGAAACAGACTGAGCATCAGCGCCGCTGAATTCTAGAGCAAGCGCTTACATTTACTGGTAAGCCCCCGGGTCGATGCGTCGCATCTCGGCCTCGATCCACGTCTGCGCTTCCTGCATCAACTCTTTGGGCTCGCGGCCCGTACTCTGAATCAACGGGCCAATCGAGACATCGATCACCCCCGGTTTTTTGATAAAGGCATTGCGCGGCCATACGCGCGCACTATTGAGCGCCACCGGAATCACCGGCATGCCGGTCTGCACCGCCAGGCGCGCGCCTCCGAGCTTGTACTCGCCACTCTTGCCGCGCGGAATACGGGAACCTTCGGGAAACACGGCAACCCATATCCCTTGGTCCAGCAAAGGCTGGCCGCGCTCGGCGAGTTTGGCGGAAGCCTGGCCACGAAGGCTGCGGTCAATCGGAATCAGATCCAGTTGGGCCAGGACCCAACCAAAGAAGGGGATCCACAACAATTCCCGTTTAAGCACATAGGACAGCTGGTGCGGCATGACGATCGGCAACAGCAAGGTCTCGAGCGCAGACTGGTGCTTGGACAGTACCACCGCGCCGGCGCGCGGATCTTGCGGCAGATTTTCGATCCCATGCACACGGTAACGAATGCCCAGCAGCCAGCGCGCACCGCCCAACGCCAAGCGGCACCAGATGACCCCCAGCACGTACAGGTGCTTGCCGCGAAGCACAGGCGAGAGGAACACGATCATCATTGCCCACGGAATCAGCGTAACGGCCAGCCAGAGTAAATAGAGGGTTGATTGAATCAGACGTATTAACTTCATGTGGGTCTCGACGAGTCATGCGCTGCAGCGCGCCGCTCGCGTTCAAGCAGGAAATCGACACAGGCCGCCAGGTCTTCGTGCACGCGCGTGCCCGGCGGGTATTCGGCAGGCAGCGGATCGACCCCCCGGCAGGTCGCGCCCATACCGGTGAGCACCAGGTGCGGTTCGCAGCCGACGGCCACGCCGGCCAGCGCATCGCGCAGACTGTCGCCGACGCAGGGCACGTCTTTGAGATCGACGTTATAGCGTTCAGCGATCTGCTGGAATAACCCCGGCAGCGGCTTGCGGCAGTCGCATTGCTCATCCGGGCTGTGCGGGCAAAAAAACACCGCATCGATCCGTCCGCCGGCGGCAGCGAGCATTTTGTGCATCTTCATATGCATCGCGTTGAGCGCGGCCATGTCAAACACGCCGCGCCCAATCCCCGATTGGTTGGAAGCCACCACCACATGCCAGCCCGCATGGTTCAGGCGCGCAATGGCATCCAGCGCGCCGGGCAGCGGCGTCCATTCGACCTCGCTTTTAACCAGATCGTCACGGCCCACGTTGATGGTGCCGTTGCGATCGAGAATGATGAGTTTCATGACAAGGCCCGTGTAAAGGTGCAAACCCATGCAGCGGCTCAGGCCACCAGCCGTTCGAGCTGCGCCACGCGGTTCATCGCGCGGTGCAGCATGACCAGCAAACCGAGACGGTTCAAGCGCAGATCGGTTTCCTGCGCGTTGACCATCACGCCGTCGAAGAAGGCATCGACCGGCGCGCGCAACGCGGCCAGCGTTTGCAATGCGGCGGTGTAATCGCCCGCATCGAATTGCGCATCGGCGCGCGGCGCGATCTCCTGCATGGCGGCGTACAGCGCCGCTTCGGGCGCTTCACGCAGCAGCGTGGGGTTGACGTGCGCGTCGACTTCCGGCGATTTTTTCAGGATGTTGCCGATGCGCTTGTTGGCCGCGGCCAGCGCGCCCGCCTCGGGCAGCGCGGCAAAGGCGCGCACCGCCGCCAAGCGCTGCGGCACCTGCGCCAGCCGTTGCGGATGCGAGGCGAGCACGGCATCCACCTCTTGCGCACTGGCGCCCTGCTCGCGCAAACTGCCGGCCAGGCGATCGAAGATGAACCCGCACAGATCGCCCTGCGCGCGCTGCGCATCGAAGCCCGTGACAGAACCGAATTCGGTCGCGGTGGCGGCAAGCAAGGCACCCAAATCGAGCGGTAGGCGCTTTTCGATCAGCATCCGGATCACGCCCAGCGCATGGCGGCGCAGCGCGAAGGGGTCTTTCTCGCCGGTGGGCAAATTGCCGATACCGAACATGCCGACCAGGGTTTCAAGCTTGTCGGCCAGCGCGACGACGACGCCGACCTCGCCGCGCGGCAGCGCATCGCCGGCGAAACGCGGCTTGTAGTGGTCTTCGATCGCATCGGCCACCGTGGCATCGAGCCCGTCATGCAGCGCGTAGTAACGGCCCATGGTGCCTTGCAGCTCGGGAAATTCGCCGACCATATCGGTCACCAGATCGGCCTTGGCCAACTGTGCGGCCTGCACGGCGCGCGGCGCAAGCGTCGCATCGCCGGCGAGCGCGCCGAGCTGTTCGCCGATGGCGCGCGCGATGCGCATCACGCGCGCCACGCGCTCGCCCTGGGTGCCGAGCTTGTTGTGATAGACCACCTTGCCCAGCGCCTCGACACGCGAGGCCAGCGACTTCTTGCGGTCCTGATCGAAGAAGAATTTGGCGTCGGCCAGGCGCGGGCGCACCACACGCTCGTTACCGCCGATGACGGCACTCGCGTCCTCGGGGCAGATGTTGCTGACGACGAGAAACTTGTGCGTCAACCGGCCCTGCGCATCAAGCAGCGGGAAATACTTCTGGTTGGCCTTCATCGTGAGGATCAGGCATTCCTGCGGCACGTCGAGAAACTCGCGCTCGAATTCGCACACCAGCACATGGGGCCGCTCAACCAAGGCGGTGACTTCATCGAGCAGCGCGGCGTCGTCGATCGGCTGCGCGCCGCCTCCGACACCGATCGCCGCCTCGGCCAACTGGCGCGCGATCTCGGCGCGGCGCGCCTCGAAGCCGGGAATGACCGCGCCCTCGTCCTGCAACTGCACGGCGTAGCTGTCGGCGTCACGCAGCACGATCGGATCGGCGCTGGCCTCGAAGCGGTGGCCGTGCGTCTCGCGGCCCGCGCGCAAGCCCAGCGCCTCGACCGGCACGACCGCCTCGCCATGCAGCGCGACCAGCGCATGCGCGGGACGCACAAAGCTCACGCTGCTCCAACCCGGCAGTTCGCAGTGGCTTTCGAGCGGGTAACTCATGACCTTGGGGATCGGCAGTTTGGCGATCGCCTCGGCGAGCGCTTTCTGGAGCCCTTCGGCGAGCGTCGCGCCCTTGACGGTGCTGTCGAAGAACAGCGCTTCGGCCTTACCGTCTATGGCGCGGCGCAACGCAGGCACGGCGCTCGCATCGGCACCGAGCCCCGCCAGCCGCTTGAGTAGCGCAGGCGTGGCCTGGCCCGAGGCATCGAGCCCGACCGAAACCGGCATGAGCTTTTGCGAAACCGCTTTGTCAGCGGCCTGCGCGAGCACCTGGGTCAAATATGCCGCGAGCCGGCGCGGCGATGCATACGGCGTCAGCACCGAGCGGGCATCGGCAAGACCCTGCGCGACGAGTTGGTCGCGCAGCACGCCGGCGAAGGCATCGCCAAGCTTCTTGAGCGCCTTGGGCGGAAGCTCTTCAACGAAGAGTTCGACGAGCAGACTGGCACGGGACATGGTTGAAACGAGCAGAAAAAAAGTTCTGTAAAAAGAGCCTCAGCGTTTGGACTGCGCGCCCCGCCGATGACGGGCCGCCCAGACCAGCAGACCTGCGGCCATCAAGGGCGCCCAGACGTTCCGCAGTTCGCTGCGCGCCACTTGAACGCCGCGCAGCGACAACAGGCGCTTGAGGCTCAGCGGCGACACCTCGATGGGCCGCCACGCAAGGAAATGGTGCACCGAATCGAGCGGCCAGAACAAAGCGATGCCCGCGCCGCCGTTGGTCATCATGTCCAGCAGTGGATGCGAGAGCGTGCACAGCATGATCCAGGCGTAGCCGGCCACGCGGCGCATGCGCCAGCGCGGCGCGAGCCACCCCCCCAGCAGGCCGAACAACAAGGCAAACAGCACCGTGTGCGTGAAGCCGCGGTGCCCTGTCATGCCGCCGTAGGCGATGCCGAGGTGAAAAGCGATCCCATCGAAGTCGGGCGCGATCGACGCCAGCACACCGGCGGCGAGCGCACCGGGGGGAATGCGGCGCGAGCCGAGTGCGACCGTGGCCGCGACGGGCACGGCCAGGTGCGTGAAGATCGTAGGCATGGCGCACGCTCATTTCATTGGACGGCGGTTGCGAACGGCGCGCTCGCCATCACGCGGCCTTCTTGGCCAAGGCGTCGATCTGCGCCACCCACTCGCGCGGCGCCATCGGAAAGCCCAGGCGCGCGCGGCTGTCGTAATAGCTTTGCGCGACGCTGCGCGCCAGGTTGCGGATGCGCCCGATGTAGGCCGCGCGCTCGGTCACGCTGATGGCGCCGCGCGCGTCGAGCAGGTTGAAGCTGTGCGCGGCCTTGAGCACCTGCTCATACGCGGGCAGCGCGAGTTGCGCCTGCATCAAATGCTGGGCCTGCTTCTCGTGTGCGGCAAAGGCGGTAAAGAGGAAGTCAGCGTCGCTGTGCTCGAAGTTGTAGGCCGATTGCTCGACCTCGTTCTGCTTGTAGACATCGCCATAACTCAAGCCCTCGGTCCAGCTCAGGTTGTAGACGTTGTCCACGCCCTGCAGATACATCGCCAGCCGCTCCAGCCCATAGGTGATCTCGCCCGTGATCGGCCGGCAATCGATACCGCCGACCTGCTGAAAGTAGGTGAACTGCGTGACTTCCATGCCGTTGAGCCAGACCTCCCAGCCCAGGCCCCAGGCGCCGAGCGTGGGGTTTTCCCAATCGTCCTCGACGAAGCGGATGTCGTTCTTCTTCAAATCGAAGCCCAGCGCTTCGAGCGAGCCGAGATAAAGATCGAGGATATTGCCCGGCGCGGGCTTGAGCACGACCTGATACTGGTAGTAATGCTGCAAGCGGTTCGGGTTCTCGCCGTAGCGCCCATCCTTGGGGCGGCGGCTGGGCTGCACGTAAGCGGCTTTCCAGGGCTCGGGGCCGAGCGCGCGCAGGAAGGTGGCGGTGTGCGAAGTGCCCGCGCCGACCTCCATGTCATACGGTTGCAGCAGCGCGCAGCCTTGATCGGCCCAGTAGCTTTG
>JAITWT010000121.1 GCA_031285125.1 Burkholderiaceae bacterium
CAGAGGTTCCCTAGGTTGAACCAAGACCTGCTCAAAATATGATCGATCTGTTGCCGGGCCCAGGTTTTGCGGCTCGCAGAAGACTGTTCAGGTACTTGTCCCCAAAGTTGTTCACAAAAAATGTGTATTCGTATTCGGGTTTCGGCAGGCCCGCCTCTATTGACATTTACATTCAAAAATGCTTGTCCTGTTCTTGCGGCGGCCTGGGCCGGTCTGGCTGCGCACGCTGGCATTGCAAGAATCGCTGCATGGATAATCCGTACCCTTAGCCATTTCTGACTGAAGCCACCGGAGGGCTCTTTTGCTGTCCATTCTCGTTGCCGCAGGCTGGCCTATCTGGCCTCTGCTGATCTGCTCGGTGCTGGCGCTGGCGCTGGTGATCGAGCGTTTCATGTCGCTGAGAAGCGCGCGCGTGTTGCCGCCCACGCTGTTGGATAACACCATCGCCTTTACCCGTGAACAAATACCCGCCCCCGAAGCCATCCATCAACTCGAAATGAATTCGGCCTTGGGCCAGGTTCTGGCCAGCGGTCTGCGCATACTGAGCACCTCCCCGCACTGCACCGATGACGACATGCGCGCTGCCATGGAAGCGGCCGGCCGCACTGCGGCGCACAAGCTTGAGCGCTACCTGGCCGCGCTGGCCACCATCGCCTCGGCGGCGCCGCTCATCGGTTTGCTGGGCACGGTCATCGGCATGATTGAAATTTTTGGCTCGCAAGCCGGCACCGGCGCGGTCGGTACAAGCAACCCGGCGCTGCTGGCGCACGGTATTTCAACCGCGCTGTACAACACCGCCTTCGGACTGATCGTGGCGATTCCGACGCTGATTTTCTGGCGCTATTTCCGCAGCCGTGTGGATGCCTACCTGCTCGGGCTGGAGTTGTCGGGTGAGCGTTTCGCACGCCATCTGGAACAACTGCGCGCGCGCAGTTTGCACTCGGCGCTGACGCTGGCGGCCCAGCCATCATGACGGGCAAGCGCAAATCCTCGATGCGTTTCCACCCCGGCTCGCGCGAGGAGCCTGAGATCAACCTGATCCCCTTCATCGACGTGCTGCTGGTGGTCCTGATCTTCTTGATGCTGTCAACCACCTACAACCGGTTTACCGAAATGCAGTTGCGCCTGCCCTCGGCCGACACCGATGCGCAGCGCGACTATCCGCAACAAATCGTCATCTCGATTGCGGTCGATGGCCGCTATATGGTGGACAAAGAAATCTTGCCCGAACGCAGTGATGTCGAGGCACTGACCAGCGTGCTATCGGCGGCCAGCGCAAACAAAACGAATCCGGTAGCTATCATCAACGCCGACGCCGGCGCCGCGTACCAATCGGTGGTCTCCGCGATGGAAGCGGCGCGCCGTGCGGGGCTGACGCAATTGACTTTTGCCAGCCAATCTTCGGGACGCGTAAAGAATTGACCGTTCAGAAGCCGCTGAACAAACCCCTCTTGCAGCGTGCCTGGCTCGGGCGCGGCCCGCTGGCCCGGGCGTTGTGGCCGCTGGCGCTTGTCTTCGGCGCGCTGGCGGCGCTGCGGCGCGGGCTCTACCGCAGCGGCCTCTTGCGCACTGCCGCGCCATTGCCGGTGCCTGTGATCGTGGTCGGCAACGTGCTGGCCGGCGGCGCGGGCAAAACCCCCCTGGTGATTGCACTGGTGCAGCATCTGCAACAGCGGGGATGGCGCCCGGGCGTGGTCTCGCGCGGCTATGGACGGCAAGGCAGCGATCATCGCCTGCTCACATCCGCAAGCACTCCCCAGGACGTGGGCGATGAGCCGCTGCTGATTGCCCATGCCACGCAAGCGCCCACCGCCGTCGGGCCGCGCCGCCCCGAAGCCGCGCGGCGGCTGCTCGCAGCGCACCCGGAGGTCGACGTCATCGTTTGCGACGACGGTTTGCAACACTACGCCTTGGCGCGCGACATCGAAGTGGTTGCCTTTGACGAGCGCGGCACCGGCAACGGCTGGCTGCTGCCCGCGGGCCCGCTGCGCGAACACTGGCCCCGGCGCGGAGACGAAATCGTGCTGCATACCGGGTCCCGCCCGGCCCCCGCGCTGGCCGGCGAGGGCTTTCGCGCCCAGCGTGCCTTGGCCGGATACGCCATCGGCGCCGAGGGCGCCCGCCAGCCGCTGGCCGATTGGCGCGGCGCCAGCGTCATCGCCCTGGCAGGCATCGCCAAGCCCGAGGCTTTTTTCGAGATGCTGCGCGCGCAGGGCTTGCGGCTCGCGCATACGCAGGCGCTGCCTGACCACGCCGACTTTCGCGCCTGGAAACGCCCGCCGGGGGCTGACCCCAACCTGCCCTTGCTTTGCACCGAAAAAGACGCTGTCAAGCTGTGGCCTCAAGAGCGCAAAGCGCTGGCCGTGCCCCTTTTATTCACGCCCGAGCCGGGTTTTTTCGCGGCCATCGACCAGCGCCTTGCCGCCGTGCTGCGCGGGCGGCTATCATCAATATTTCAGCATCGCGCATACCCCACGGATACCACTGATGGACAGCAAACTCCTTGAACTGCTGGTCTGCCCCGTTACCAAGGGCACGCTTGAATACGACCGCGAAAAGCAGGAACTGATCTCGCGCAGCGCCCGTCTGGCCTACCCGGTACGTGACGGTATCCCGATCATGCTGGAGGCCGAAGCCCGCACGCTCAGCGACGAAGAGCTTGGCCTGTGAACACACCCGCGCCCGCGCCCATCAGCGCCGCCGCACGGCCTTCGCCTTCACCGGGGACGGTGCCGCCGCCCGCCTTCGAGGTCGTGATCCCCGCGCGCCTGGCTTCCACGCGTCTGCCGAACAAGCCGCTGGCTGACATTGCGGGTTGCCCGATGATCGTGCGCGTGGCGCAGCGGGCCCAGCAATCGCACGCGCGGCGTGTCACTGTCGCCGCCGATGACGCCCGTATCGTGCAAGCCTGCCGCGCGCATGGCATCGAGGCGCTGCTCACCCGCAGCGATCACCCCAGCGGCAGCGACCGCCTGGCCGAAGCCTGCGAACAACTGAAACTGCCCGACGATGCGCTGGTTGTCAACGTGCAGGGCGATGAACCGCTGATCGACCCGGGCCTGATCGACGCCGTCGCCGCCACGCTCAACAAGCGCCCGCAAGCCGCGATGAGCACCGCCGTGCACGCCATCGACACGCTGGCCGATTTCCTCAATCCCAATGTCGTCAAGACTGTGCTCGATGCCGCCGGCGATGCGCTGTACTTCAGCCGCGCGCCGATCCCCTGGTGGCGCGACGGCAGCGCCAACGGCATGCCCTCGGCGCTGCCCGCACCCGCGCCGTGGCGCCACATTGGCATCTACGGCTATCGCGCTGGTTTTGTACGCCGTTTCCCGTCCTTGGCGCCCGCGCCCATCGAAGCCAGCGAGGCGCTCGAACAACTGCGCGCCCTCTGGCACGGCTACCGCATCGCCGTCCACATCAGCGCCCATGCCCCCGGCCCTGGCGTGGATACTCCAGCCGATCTTGAACGCGTGCGTGCATTGCTGGCGGCGGCGGTTCAGCAATGAATGCAGAAATGAACGCTGACCCATGCGATCAGCGCGGATTTTTCTGACAGCGTATAAAAAATCTTCCTCCACCGATAATTCGCCGCCATGAGTATCACCTACAAAGACGCGCAAGGCATTGCCGGTATGCGCGTGGCTTGCCGCTTGGCGGCGGAAGTGCTGGACTATTTGACGCCGCATGTGAAAGCAGGCGTGACCACCAACGAACTGGACCGGCTCGCGCACGACTACATGACCCAAGTGCAGGGCGTCATCCCGGCACCGCTGAACTACCAAGGCGGGGGCGACGTCCCTTTTCCGAAGTCGATCTGCACCTCGATCAACCATGTGGTGTGCCACGGGATTCCCAGCGAGAAAGCGCTCAAGAAGGGCGACATCATCAACCTCGATATCACCGTGATCAAAGATGGCTGGCACGGCGACACCAGCCGCATGTTCATCATCGGAGAGGCTTCGGTGGCAGCGCGGCGGCTGGTGACGGTCACTTATGAAGCCATGTGGCACGGCATCGTCAAAGTCAAACCGGGCGCACGCCTGGGGGATATCGGCTGGGCGATTCAGCGTTTTACCGAAAGCAACGGATTTTCAGTGGTGCGCGAATTCTGCGGCCACGGCGTTGGCCGCAAATTTCACGAGCCGCCGCAGGTGCTGCACTATGGCCGGCCCGGCACACTCGAAGAACTCCAGCCGGGGATGACCATCACCATCGAGCCGATGATCAATGCCGGCAAGCGCGATATCAAGGAATGGGGCAATGACGGCTGGACCATCGTCACGCGCGACCATTCGCTGTCGGCGCAATGGGAGCACACGGTGCTGGTCACGCCAACCGGCTACGAAGTGCTTACGCTTTCAGCAGGCTCTCCGGCCGTGCCCGATTTTGTGCATGCGACGGCGACCTGAAATCCGTCTTGCGTATGTCCTAAGAACCTGTTTACGATCTCAAATGGCTCACGTTGGGCCGCAATCGGGATGAGTGGGTGGCCAACGGCGCGCCGCATGGGCTCATGCCCATGCAAGCGACT
>JAITWT010000123.1 GCA_031285125.1 Burkholderiaceae bacterium
ATTGGGCATCCCAGTCGCTTGCATGGGCACCAGCCCATGCGGCGCGCCATGGGCCACCCACTCATCCCGATTGCGGCCCAACGTGAGCCATTTCAGATCGTAAACAGGTTCTAAGAACCCGGGAGGCAAAGAATCGTGAAACAAAGGCTGGCGGCAACAGGGCGTGCGCACTTGCCTGCTGCGCTTTGACTTCAACGGCGCGCTCAGGCGCTTTGGGAAAGTCTGCGAAAGCCTCAGCGTGCCCAACCCAGCGTCAGCAACATAACTCAGGCGTGTACGGTGTGCCGACAGGTGAGGGGGGCTGGCGTGCTGGCACGCAGGCGGTGGCGAAAATAAAAACCAAAAACCGCAGCGCCAGGGTCTGCGCGCGCCGCGAGTGCGCTCCCTGCGTTGTGCCCGTGCAGGTGCAAGCGCGCTCAGTCATGCGCTCCGGGGGGGCGTCCCGGTTCAGCGATGCGCAGGCGCTGCCGCGTCCGTCGCAGGACGGCGCTCCAGGTGACGGAACGTAATGCGGCCCTTGCTCAGGTCGTAGGGCGAGAGTTCGAGCGAAACCTTATCCCCCGCTAGAATGCGGATGTGATGCTTGCGCATCTTGCCGCCGCTGTAGGCAATCAGTTCGTGGCCGTTGTCCAGCGTGACGCGATAGCGCGAATCGGGCAGCACCTCGGTAACGGCGCCGCTCATTTCGATCAGTTCTTCCTTGGGCATAGTTGGAGCTTTCTGTGCAGAATGAAGCGTGTCTGGTGACGCGAGCCGGGCGGTTGTTTGACGGCAGCCTGCTTGCCTGCGCTTGGCGGTAGCGCGATGGCGGAGATAGCGCGCACCTTGAACGCGCTTGCCCTCGTCCTTTGGCATACGGCAATCCCGTACGAACGGAGAGCTTCGTCACTTGACGCAATGTAGTATTTTACTATAACCGCAGGCGCCTTGCAGACTTCGTCCATGGGTATTGTTTTTTGCCGTCCAGTACGTCTTCTTTTTGGGAGGATATTGGCACAAGATATCTGACCCAAGCGCCACGCGCGGACCGTATTTGCCGTATCTGCAGCGAGCCCCAAGTGGGGCCGCATTCTTCATATGCCCCTCGGTAATTTCCCTTCATTATGGAAATGCAAAAGGCGTTTTCCATACGAAAGATGCGCTGGTTGCTGTCCGCCGTGCGCTTGCCGCGGCATTGAGCGAGTGCGTGGCGCTGTCACTTGCTGATGCGTGCTGAAGCCGCGATCCATGCGGATTTTCTCAAGCTAACAAGCGCCCAACTGCGGCTTTAGGATGACGGGTTATTCGATCCTTTGGATATGGTCGGCACGGGTGCGAATTTGATTTTTAAATCCCCCTTATCCGGCCGTTATTACGGCGTCACCTGCGCTCGAAACGGTCTCTGGCATGACAGCGGCACGATCTGTGGCAGGCCCATTGAACTCGTCGGTTTTTTTGACAAGTTGCAATTTGCCCGGTACGTCCAAGTCAAATAGGTGGGGCGGAACACGGCGGCACTGGCGCGCGCCGACTTGGGTAACGCAGCCGGAACATACCGGGAATGGAGGGGCGTTTCGGTTGGACCGGGTATGGCGCGGATATCGCCTTGGGCGATAGCGCGAACATCGTAGGGAGCAACGGCATGAACGGTCTGACCGATTACCGTCCCACTGTGAATGGCGGGATCTATTAACGATGACAAACAACGGCCACCAACGACCCCAAAACAACCCCAGCGCTATAAACCTGACGGCAATGTTGGGGCCGGTTTTCGATTCGATGCGTCGCGTGCAGGCGGCGTATTGACACCCTGGCTCACTCGATTGGCGGTGACTTTGGTTTGCGCCACACGTTCATGACTTTGGTGCGGGTACGCCGGGGCGGTCATGAGCGCCAGCCCGGTTCGACCTGACAAACTCCCCCCGCTCTGCAATGCGCAAGCCGTGCGTTTTTTTGCACTTGGAAAAACGGGGGCGGTGGCCGATCCAGGGGCCTGGAAAAGCATTGATGCAACGCTTGCTACCATTCGCCCATTTGCTCCTCGTTTTCCCAAGGACCGACTTATGACTGAAGAACGTATCGCCGCCCATGGCCTTCAGGTGGCCGTGCAACTCCACCGCTTCATCGAAAATCAGGTGCTCCCGGCCACCGGCCTTTCCAGCGAGCCGTTTTGGAAAGGTTTCTCGGCCATCGTGCACGATCTCGCGCCCAAGAATGCAGCGCTGCTGGCCGAGCGCGATCGCTTACAGACTGAGTTGGACCGCTGGCACCAGGCGCACCCCGGCCCCATTCAAGACAGGGCCGCTTACCGTGCTTTCCTCGAACAAATCGGCTACCTGCTGCCGCAGCCCGCAGGCGTCAAGATCAGTACCGCCCATGTCGATGACGAGCTGGCGCTGCAAGCCGGCCCGCAATTGGTGGTGCCCATCCTGAATGCGCGCTACGCCCTGAACGCTGCCAACGCGCGCTGGGGCTCGCTGTATGACGCACTCTATGGCACCGATGCCATTGCTGAAACCGGCGGCGCTGAAAAAGGCAAGGGCTACAACCCCGTGCGCGGCGCCAAGGTGATTGCCTACGCGCGCGCCGTACTCGACCAGGCCGCACCGCTGGCGCAAGGCTCACACAAGGATGCTGCCGGCTATGCCGTGATCGATGGCGGCCTGCAAGTCAAGCTGGCCGATGGTGCAACGACCGGGCTGGCCGATGCGGCGCAATTCATCGGTTACCAGGGCACAGCGGCGGCGCCTTCGTCGGTATTGCTGCGCCACAACGGCATCCATATCGATATCCGTATTGACCGCGCTTCGCTGATCGGCAAGAGCGACGCGGCGGGCGTTTGTGATGTGGAGCTGGAGGCGGCACTGTCGACCATCCTCGACCTCGAGGATTCGATCGCCGCGGTCGATGCCGACGACAAGGTGCTTGGCTACAGCAACTGGCTGGGCATCATGCAGGGCACGCTGACCGAGGAAATGAGCAAGAACGGCAAGACGTTTACCCGCTGCTTGAACCCGGATCGCCACTACACCGGCCCGAATGGGCAGAGCGTGGCGCTGCACGCGCGCTCGCTGCTGTTCGTGCGCAACGTCGGCCACCTGATGACCAACCCGGCGATCACTTATGACGGCGCGAAGGAAATTCCCGAGGGCATTATGGATGCCGTCATCACCACCGCGATCGGGCTGGTCGATCTGCAAGGCAAAGGCGCGCAGGGGCTGCGCAACTCGCGCGCGGGCAGCATCTACATTGTCAAACCCAAGATGCACGGCCCGCATGAAGTGGCCTTCGCCAACGAACTGTTTGGCCGCGTCGAGCAGTTGCTGGGCCTCAAGCCCAACACCGTCAAGCTCGGCATCATGGACGAGGAGCGCCGTACCAGCGTGAACCTGCAAGCCTGTATTGCCCAGGCCGCTGAGCGCGTGGCGTTCATCAACACCGGCTTTCTGGACCGCACGGGTGACGAAATGCATTCGTGCATGCGCGGCGGCGCCGTGCTGCGCAAGGGCGACATGAAGAGCACGCCCTGGATTCAAGCGTATGAGCGCAACAACGTGCTGGTCGGTCTGGCCTGCGGTCTGCGCGGGCGCGCGCAGATCGGCAAGGGCATGTGGGCCATGCCCGACCTCATGGCCGCGATGCTCGAACAAAAAATCGGCCACCCGAAGGCCGGTGCCAATACCGCGTGGGTGCCATCGCCGACGGCGGCGACGCTGCACGCACTGCATTACCACCAGGTCAACGTCGCGCAGGTGCAGCAGGAGCTCGAAAAGATCGACGCCGCCGCCGAGCGCGAGAAGCTGCTGGCGGGGCTGTTGCAAGTGCCGATCGCGCCCGCCCCGAGTTGGAGCGCAGCTGAAAAGCAGGAAGAGCTGGATAACAACGTGCAGGGCATTCTCGGCTACGTGGTGCGCTGGATCGATCAGGGCGTGGGTTGCTCCAAGGTGCCCGATATCCACAACATCGCCCTGATGGAAGACCGCGCGACTTTGCGTATCAGCAGCCAGCACATTGCCAACTGGCTGCTGCACGGCGTGGTCACGCGCGAGCAGGTCGATGCCACCTTTGCGCGCATGGCCGCCGTGGTGGACAGGCAAAACGCGGGTGATTCCGCCTACCGCAACATGGCCGGCAATTTCACGGCGTCCTTTGCCTACCGCGCGGCGCAGGATTTGGTCTTTAAGGGCATCGAGCAGCCTAGCGGCTACACCGAGCCTTTGTTGCATGCTTGGCGGTTGAAAGTCAAGGCATCGGGACGTTAAGAGACCGCTTGGGGTCCTCTTCCTTCTCTTCCTCTTGGGCAAGCCGAGCACTGCTGGACGGCACTCGCGTGCTCTTGAATGGAACGCAATGCAACGGCGCCAGGGAAATCATTGACCCTAAAAACCGCCGTTGAACGCGCGCGTCAACGGTGGTTTTAGGCTGAACAATCGCTTCCCATGGAACTGCTGCTGATCTCCCTGGCTTCGCTGTTCGCGGGCTTTGTCGATTCGATCGTTGGCGGGGGCGGCTTGATTCTGGTGCCCGCCCTATTTGCCGCCTTTCCGGCCGCCGCGCCCGCGACGCTGTTCGGCACCAACAAAAGCGCCTCGGTGTGGGGTACCGCGGTCGCCACCGTGCAATTCAGCCGCCGTGTGTCGATACCCTGGCGCGTACTGGCGCCAGCGGCATTGACGGCGTTGGCGGGCGCGCTGTTGGGCGCGTGGTCGGTGACGCGAGTCCATGGTGATGCGCTGCGCAAACTGCTCCCTTTGATCCTGCTGGCGCTGTTGGTGTACACGCTGGTGCGCAAGGATCTGGGCCGCCAACACGCCCCGCGCTTGGCGGGCCACGCCGAGGCGCTGGCGGCCAGCGGGATCGCGCTGGCACTGGGTTTTTATGATGGGTTTTTCGGGCCGGGCACAGGCAGCTTCCTGATCTTCATATTCGTGCGCTGGCTGGGCTACGATTTTCTGCATGCCTCGGCCAGCGCCAAGCTGCTGAATATGATGACCAATATCGGCGCGCTGCTGCTGTTTGCGCTCAAGGGCCACATCTGGTGGCGCTACGCAGCGGTGATGGCGGTGGCCAATATCAGCGGGAGCCTGCTGGGCACGCGGCTGGCGCTCAAACACGGGGTGGGTTTTGTGCGCGGGATGTTCATCGCGGTGGTGACGGCGCTGATTCTGAAAACGGCTTACGACGCTTTCTGGCGCTAAGAACCTGTTTACGATCCCGGCGCGTGCGTGCGTGCGCGGGCTTGGGCGGTCTGCGGCGTTGCAACCCATCCCCATCCGCATCCCGCACACCTCACGCCAAGATCGTAAACAGGTTCTAAGAACCTGTTCAAAGTCTCCGAAGCAAGAGAGCCAGGAAGGCCAGATGAATGAACTGCAAGCTGGTATTGAGCAGTCGCTCGCAGTTCTTCCATAGCCGCCGATTCTTTT
>JAITWT010000194.1 GCA_031285125.1 Burkholderiaceae bacterium
CTCCTCGTTCGAGTGCGTTGAGCACACGATCGCGTAAATCTTGCGAGTAAACAGTCATCCGATACCCCTATAACAAGGGGGGCGGATTTTATCTGATAATGAGATCAATTAAATCAAAAATGCTCTAGCCGCTCATCGGGGTTCAGTTCGGGGCTGTAGCTGGGCAGGTAGAACACCTCGATATCGTGTTGGTGCCCGGCCAGCCATGCCTTCACGGGCTTGCAGTGATGCGCGCCCAGGTTGTCCAGGATCAGAAACACTTTTTTGCCGCCACGCTTGCTCTGGCGCACCAGCGCCTGCAAGAACTCGATCAGCCGCTCATGGTTGAAGGCCCCGTCGATGATCATCCAGTTGGCACGGCCCCGATTGGTGACGGTGGAAATCATCGAAAGCTTCTCACGCGTACCGCCCACGGCCATCGTCACCGGCGTCTTGCCGCGTGGCGCGTAGCTGCGCCCGCGCACGTCGGTGTTGACCAGCGCCGTCTCATCACCCCAGTGAATCTCGCCGCCCTCGGCCTTGGCACGACGCTCAATGCCCGGGTAGTCCTGATCGAGCCATTGACGCACCGCCTCGGGGCGTTGCTCGTAGGCGCGCTTGATCGGCTTTTGCGGCGTAAAGCCCCAGCGGCGCAGGTATTCTCCAGTAGCCCGCACGGACAGCCGGATGCCCAACTCGCGCTCAATGAGATGCATCACCGCAGCACGCGTCCACAGCGCAAACTCCATCTTCAACTGCTCGGGCCGCTTGTCGCAGATGATGCGCCGCACCGATGCCTCCTGCTCGGCGCTAAGCCGCCGTCCGTCCCCGGCGGTACGGCCCCGAGCAGCCGGTTTGATCGCCGGTCAACCTCCCACGGCGAACAGATCAATCGCCTTGCGCACCGTCGGGTAACTCAGCCCAGTCAGCGCGGCAATGCTCATTACGCCAACACCTCGTCGATGCAATCGCACCACTTGCTTGCGCCTCTCGTGCAATTGCTCCAGCTTCTGAAATCGTGCGTCTTCTTTGTCCATGACACTCTGACTCCATCCACCACCCAAAGTTCAAACTTCATACGGCCGGATCAATAGTTTTTAATTTAGTTTTTTAAAAATAGTGAACGGCGTGCAACAAGGCTATTTCTATGCGGGCTCTTGCCCGCCGGAATATTGTTTTTAATGAACGCCCCGGCGGCATGCTGCGGAAAATCGGTCTCAAAAAATTGAATTCATTGGAATAAACACCGGCATTCAGTCGATACACCCAAGCATCAAGTATTCCATGAGTGCTTTCTGCGCATGCATCCGGTTTTCGGCCTCATCCCAGACCACCGATTGCGCACCGTCGATGACTTCGGCACTCACTTCCTCGCCCCGGTGTGCGGGCAGGCAGTGCATGAACAAAGCGTCAGGCTTGGCCACGCGCATCATGGCCTCATCGACGCACCAGCGCGCGAAGGCGAGCCGGCGCGCTTCGTTTTCGGCTTCGTAGCCCATGCTGGTCCACACGTCGGTGGTGACCAGATCGGCGCCGCGGCAGGCGTCCACGGGATTGGAAAAAACCTTGTAGCTGTGGCGCGAGCGCAGCCCAGCCACCGATTGATCGACCTCGTAGCCGGTGGGTGTGCTGACGTGGACCGTGAAGCCCAGAATTTCGCTGGCTTGCAACCAGGTGTTGGCCATATTGTTGCCGTCGCCCACCCAGGCCACGGTTTTGCCCGCGATGGAGCCGCGATGTTCGATGTAGGTGTAGATGTCGGCCAGGATCTGGCAGGGGTGGAATTCGTTGGTCAGGCCATTGATGACCGGCACCCGGGAGTGCGCCGCGAAGGTTTCGATGCGCGCCTGCTCGAAGGTGCGGATCATCACCAGATCGACCATGCGGCTGATGACGCGGGCGGTGTCCTCGATCGGCTCGCTGCGGCCCAGCTGGCTGTCGCCCGTGGTCAGGTGCACCACGCTGCCGCCGAGTTGGTACATGCCCGCCTCGAAGCTCACGCGGGTGCGCGTGCTGGCTTTCTCGAAGATCATCGCCAGCGTGCGGTCGGTGAGCGTGTGGTGCTTTTCGTAGGCTTTGAATTTGCGCTTGATGAGCGCCGCGCGCTGGAACAGGTAGGCGTATTCGCCGGCATCGAAGTCGGAAAATTGCAAATAGTGCTTGACGGGGTTGGGACTCATGGTTGGGGCTCCGCAAGAAAGTGCTTGATGATCGGCACCAGGATCGAGACGAGTTCATCGGCCTCGGCCTGCGTCAGAATCAGTGCCGGCAGCAGGCGGACCACGCAATCGGCGGTCACACTCAACAGCAGCCCGGCATCGCAAGCGCGTTGCAGAATCGCGCCGCAGGGCCGCGCCAACACGATGCCCAGCATCAACCCTTGGCCGCGCACTTCGACCACACCGTCGACGCCCGCCAGTTCGCGCTGCAACGCGTTTTTGAGGTGCGCGCCAACGGTCTCGGCGTTTTTGAGCAGGCCGTCTTTTTCCATGATGCGGATCGTCTCGACGCCCGCGCGCATCGCCAACGGATTGCCGCCGAAGGTGGTGCCGTGGTCGCCGGGCTGGAAGACCTGCGCCGTCTTCGGCCCCGCGAGCATCGCCCCCACCGGCACGCCCGAGCCTAAACCCTTGGCCAGCGACATCACATCGGGCACGATGCCGGCCCATTGGTGCGCGAACCACTTGCCGGTGCGGCCCATGCCGCATTGCACCTCGTCGATCATCATCAGCCAGCCGCGCTCGTCGCACAACTGGCGCACTTGGCGCAGGTAGTCCCAGCGCATCGGGCGAATGCCGCCCTCGCCCTGGATGGTTTCGAGGAATACGGCGACCACATTCGGATTGTTGGCGGTGGCTTTTTTGACCGCCTCGATATCGTTCAGCGGCACGCGGATGAAGCCCTCCAGCAGCGGCTCGAATCCCTTCTGAATCTTGGTATTGCCGGTGGCCGAAAGTGTGGCGATGCTGCGCCCGTGGAAGGCGTTTTCATAAACCACCACCTCGGGCCGCGCAATACCCTTGTGATGTCCGTACTTGCGCGCGAGCTTGAGTATCGCTTCGTTGGCCTCCAGCCCGGTACTGCAGAAAAAGGCGTTGGTCATGCCCGCCAGCGCGGTCAATTTGGCCGCGAGCTGTTCCTGGCCGGTGACGTGGTAGTAGTTGGAACTGTGGATCAGCTTGGCGAGCTGCGCTTGCAGCGCGGGCACCAACTCGGGATGACCGTGGCCGAGCGTGTTGACGGCGATGCCCCCCAGACCATCCAGATAGCGCTTGCCGTTCGTGTCCCAGACTCGGCAGCCTTGGCCGTGCGTGAGCGCGATCGGCAAGCGACCATAGCAGTTCATCACGTGGGGCGACGTGGGCGAGGCGGAAACGGGAGCGGTAGTGCTCATCAGGCTTTCTCCAGAGATACATCCAAAAGAAGGGAAAGGATTTTAGGAAGCTTCTGCACCAGTCTGCGCCGGTACGCATGCAGATCTGTCCAAAGCTTTGCTTTATTGAACGGGGATAACGAAAAAGAGGACCGGCGGGAACCCCCTTTCTGCAACAATTTCATACAAATGATAAAATCATTGCTGCATCGCAGCAATTGCGCTGTACTTCCTTCTCAATGCCGTCCCCCGTCAAAGAAATTCTCATTCAGGGCATCACCCAGGATGGCCGCAAATTCCGCCCCAGCGATTGGGCAGAACGGCTTGCTGGCGTGATGAGCGAATTCCGCCCCGGGGGGGCACACGCGAGCACGTACCCCGGAGATCACCTAAGCTACTCGCCGTGGTGCACGCCACGTGTGATCAACGGCATCAAGTGCGTGATCGTCAACCCGGCCTTGCGCGAAGCCTACCCGATGGCCTGGGATTTCGTGACCGGCTTTGCGCGCGACAACAATCTGCAAACCGTCGAAGCCTGCTTGGCGCCCGAGCGGGAACAAAACGTTCCGGTTTAGGGCCTGTTCACACTATTTCCACAGTCGCGGAAATAGTGTGAACAGGCCCTAAACGCAGATATTTCAACGCCGACTCAAACGCAGACCTATTGTGCCGGTCTGCCGTGCCCCGCGTAACGGGCCAAGGCCCAAGCGCGGCCATGTCATGCAAGCGCCCCACGCCATTTCCAACGTCAAACGGGTACAGCGTACGCGAGAGCGTTGTGCCGACCGTGCTGTCGCACGGCAAACCCAGCCACGCCCGTCTTCGTCTCACATAGAAATCAAGTAAGCAAAATAAGTTATTGATAAATATTATTTATCTAGCTTTTGCACAGCCCAGTACCGCACCCCAGCCAAAGTCATCGTGACACAAAAAAACCGCCCGGAGGCGGTCTTTTGTCTTTGCTTGCAGCGCACCCGTTCAAACGGCAGATCACGCAAAGCGCATGATCCGGGCGGGGTTATAAATACCTTCGTCTCCCTGCAGGAGACTCAGGCAGCGGCCGACGCTGTTGCCAGCGACTTGACCTTGGCCGACAAGCGGCTCTTGTCGCGCGCGGCCTTGTTTTTGTGAAAGACGCCCTTGTCGGCCACGATGTCCATCACGCTCTGGGCTTTGGCGAACAATTCGGTGGCCTTGGTCTTGTCGCCAGCGGCGACAGCCTTCTCGACCTTCTTGACGACCGTGCGATAGCGCGAACGCAGCGAGGTGTTGGCGGCGTTGAGTTTGGTGTCCTGACGCGCGCGTTTACGGCCCGAGGCCAGGCGCGGGTTCTTTTTCTTTGGCTTTTCTGATGCCATGGTGGTGTTCCTTCAGTGTCTGTGGATGTTGCAGCAAAGTTTTCTATTATAAGCTGCTGCTTCGATAACGTCAGCCCCTCTACACTAGACGGATGTCCCTGTTCAAATCCGTCTCCACGGTCTCGCTGCTGACACTGGCTTCGCGCATCACCGGGCTGATTCGCGACGTGCTTTTCGCCTCATTCTTTGGCGTCAGCGTGCTCACCGACGCTTTCAACGTTGCCTTCCGCATCCCAAATCTGTTCCGGCGCATCGTCGGAGAAGGCGCGTTCAGCCAAGCCTTTGTACCGGTACTGGCCGCTCGGCGCGAGGAGCACGGCGATGCAGGCGCCCGCCAAGTCATCGACCGCGTCGCTACGGTGCTGCTCTGGAGCGTGGTCTGTCTGTCCGTGCTCGGGGTGATTGCCGCGCCGCTGTTGGTCTGGGTCATGGCCAGCGGTTTGCGCCAGCACGGCAACGGCTTCGACGACGCCGTCGTCATGACGCGCATCATGTTCCCCTACATCGGCTTCATGTCGCTGGTCGCGCTGGCCGGCGGAGCCCTCAATACATGGAAGCGCTTCGCGGTGCCGGCGGCTTCGCCGGTGTTGCTCAACGTATCGCTGATCGTCGCCATCGTGTTGGGCGCGCCGCTGTTTCGCCGCCTCGGCATCGAGCCGATTTACGCGCAGTGCGTTGGCGTGATGGTCGGCGGTGTGCTGCAACTGGGCTGGCAAATCCCCGCGCTGGTCCGGCTGGGACTGTTCCCGCGCGTTGGCCTGACCTTCGGTGCCCTGCGCGCCGCCTGGACCGACCCGAGCACACGCCAGGTCGTGCGACTGATGCTGCCCGCGCTGGTGGGCGTGAGCGTGGCGCAGTTGTCCTTGCTCATCAACACGCAAATCGCTTCGCATCTCCCGGCCGGCAGCGTCACCTGGGTGACGAACGCTGACCGGCTGATGGAGTTTCCCAGTGCGCTGCTGGGCGTCGCGCTGGGCGTGGTGCTGATGCCGCAGTTGGCCGCCGTGCGCGCCGCCAAAGACAGCGCGGCTTATTCGGCCATGCTCGATTGGGGCTTGCGCCTGGTGGTTTTGCTGGCCGTGCCTTGCGCCGTCGCGCTGCTGACCTTCACCCAGCCGTTGGTGGCCACGCTGTTCCACTACGGCGCATACAAAGGCACCGATGTGCAGAGCACGACCATGGCGCTGATGGGTTATGGCGTCGGCCTGGTCGGCATCGTGGCGATCAAGGTGCTCGCGCCCGGCTACTACGCGCGCCACGATATGTACACACCCGCGCGCGTCGCCGTGAGCGTGCTGATTTTCACGCAGGTGCTGAATTTCTTTCTGGTGCCGCACCTGCGCCACGCGGCGCTGACGCTGTCGATCGCGCTGGGCGCACTGGTCAATGCCGCCTGGCTGCTGATCGGCCTGCTGCGCAGCGGCAATTACCGTCCCTCGGCGGGGTGGGGGCTGTTCCTGTTGCGCGTGCTGCTGGGCGCGGCTGCGCTGGCGCTGTTGCTCACTTGGGGCTCGACGCACTTCGACTGGGTCGATCTGCGCGCGCGGCCCTTCTTGCGTATCGGTCTGCTCGCGGCTTTCGTGCTGGGCGCCGCAATACTGTACTTTGGCGTACTCACCGCCGCGGGATTGCGTCTGCGTGCGTTATTGCGGCGATGAACAGGTTCTTAAAACACAACCCCCACCGCTTGGCACAAAAATCCCATGAACGGCCCTGTTTCGGCAAAAAGCCGCCCGGTGTGCTTGACGAATTCCGGCGATGTGACTTCCGTCTTCGATAGCAGCGCCAGCGCGATGAAATCCTTGCGCCGCAGGTCGTCGATGGCGGCGTGGTCCGCGGCAAAACCGCGCGGAGCCCCCTTGAGGCGGTCACCATCCAGCGTCCAGTGCCGCGTGAACGGTTGGCCGTCGCGCACGGCAAACCACTTTTCAGGTTTTTCAGCAATGGTCTGGCGGATTTTCAGGAGCGTATCGGCTTGCGGATGCCAGCAACCGGCGCCCAAAAAGCAGTCCTCGCTGTCAGCGATATGCACATAAAAACCGGGCGCGTGTATGTCCTTGCCCAGCGCGTGCCGGAACTGGATACCGATATTGGTTTTATAAGGTGTTTTGTCACGGGCAAAGCGGGTGTCGCGGTACACCCGTATTAACGATCCGCCCATCTTGCGCGCATCGGCACGAAACTGCGGCGCGAATTTCGTGAGCGCCGGTGCCATCGCCTCGATGAAGCGCAGCGCCGGTTCGCGCACCAGCGATTCATATCGAGGCTTGTTGGCCTCAAACCAGTCGCGCCGGTTGTGGGCTTGCAGTTCGCGCAAAAAGGAGAAAGTTTCGGAAGTAAACATTTCAAGACTCCTTGCAATGCCAGAACAGGATGCTCTGATGCGGAACACGGCACCCGCTCAACGTACGTGACACGCTGGAGTTCTCAAGCGCCAAGCAATACACAAACGATACACACACAATACGCACAGTCAGCGCGGTCAGCCCGTCGATTCGCGCCGCGGGCCGCGCTCGCGCCAGCGCCCGCCCTCTCAGAACCTGTTTACGATCTCAAATGGCTCACGTTGGGCCGCAATCGGGATGAGTGGGTGGCCCATGGCGCGCCGCATGGGCTGGTGCCCATGCAAGCGCCTGGGATGCCCACTCGCCCGATTTCGGCCCAACCCGA
>JAITWT010000041.1 GCA_031285125.1 Burkholderiaceae bacterium
CCGGCCCGTGCGCAACGCGCGGGACATCACGGCGGGGGGGCTGTTCCGCGCGGACAGCTATCAGGAGTACGCCAGTCTGTACAACCCCTATTGGCAGGTGCGCCTGTCATCTCCTTCAAACCTTACGCGCGCGGCGGTTTACGGAGCTGCGGGCGTGAATCCTCTTCTGGAGCCTTTTACCCAATGACCTTGAATACCCACCTTCTCCGCCGCCGGCACCATGTGAGCCGCCTTGCCCTTGCCGCGCTGCTGGCCCTTGACGCTTGTTCCGGGAAAACATCCTCCGGCGAAACGCCTGCCCGGACATCTGGCGCGACGGGCGCAGACACCCCCGTCACCATTGTCCGGGAGGCAGTTTTAACGAATCCACAAAAACATATCGACCTAATCCGAAAAGGCATCGCCCAATGTCAAGATGCACGCGCAATCATGGGCATATCGGGAAACGACGACGCCGAAATCACCGACGAACAGATTCTCCAGCTTCATGCGGCGCGTATTGAGGAGCGGTTCTCCGGCGACCGCTACGTCGAGGACAAACGCTACAACGGGATCGACTACGGAAACTGGGCTCCTGAAAAGAGTTGCATCCCCAAGGCGATCCACTTGCGAACATTGACAATTAAACCTCACCGGTGCAAACATATTCTCATCGGCTACGACCTCGACAAGGGCACAGGTCACATTGAAGAGGTGAATGTCTGCGCCCCACCGAAAAGAACGGTTGAGCCCAAAGGCGAAATGATGCAGTTAAATGCCGCCGGGCAAACCTGCCGCTGGGATAAGCAGAAAGGCTCCGTCTCGGATGCGCTGAAAAGACTCCCCTCGAGTATGCTGAAAGGCATCTCCCCTGATGCGCTGAAAGGCCTCCCCGAGATACGCTATTGTCTGCTGGAGCCAATGCACAGCAACGGCTACGGCATAAAAATGGTCGTGCAAACTGAAGTTGAACAGCCGACACTCCCGCCTGAACAGCAGTCGCTGCCAGCCAGCAAGCCGGATTTATTGATAGAAAAATTCGTGAGCCTGGATGTCGGTTCACCGATTCCTTCGCGCTTTTTCGAGGTGCCCGCTGACAGCGCTAACTTCCCCAGGAAGGTCATTGGCCAATAGCCGGCCCACCCCCATGTCACGTTCGCGCCAACCCGCAAAAGGACAGGCCACGGCCGAGTTTCTGGTGGCGTTGCTGGCGATCGTGCCCCTGTTCATGGGGGTGTACTATTTTGCGCGCTACGCCGACGTCAAACATTCAGCCATCCAGGCCAGCCGCTACGTGGCCTTTGAGCGCAGTTGGGACCCCTATAACCGCGCGAAGACTCCCGTCCAGTTGGCGGAAGAGGCGCGGACCAGATTCTTCATGTCCGGCTCGCGCAACAAAGGCGAGATCCGGTATCGTGACAGCACCGTGGACCAGAACAATAAGGGCTTGGATACCGCGGATGCGGCCAACCGGGTGCCGTTGTGGAGCGACCTGGGCTACCAGCCCTTGCTGGCCCGCTATGCCGATGTGCAGATCACCGAGTCCGATGCCGGCAAACTGAATACAGGCACGATAGGAAAACTCCAGGAGCTGGGCGCGCCCGTTTTCAATTTACCCAAAAGCGGCATCATGAAGGCCGAGGTGACGGTGCCGCTGAGCAATATCGTGAATTACGACGCGCTGAGCAAAATCAACATCGGCCTGCCCGGCGCGACCGCGATGGGTTCCGGCGTGTGGAACGCCAGCGGCGCCAAGGGCGGTAGCGAGAGCGTGTGCGACCGTGTCACCCACTGGGCTGTCGTGGGTGAAATTATTAAGCCGGTTGCCCAGGTCCTCGGTACCCTCATGTCACCGATATTCGAAAAGAATGCGCCTGATTTTGGCATCGTCCAGCCGGACTACGACATTCCGGGCAGCGTGCGCGACGGGTCTGGCAACAACGTACCGTACTTGCTTCAGCAGGGCAACAAGTGCTGAGAGAACCATGCGGATCATGCGTGCGCCCCTGAAACTGCTGCTTGTGTCCGCGCTGCTCCTGTGCCAGGCGGCGGGTGCGCAGTCTTCTTTTACCAGGACAGACACGCCCTGGCCGGATGTGCCGGCGCCGCCAAAATCCCGGGTGCAGTGGGTATCCGACGACATGCGGGTCAACGGCATACCGATGAAGGTGCAGATTTTCCAGAGCCAGGCATCCAGGGAAGAGGTCGTCAAGTACTACGTGGCCTATTGGGGCATCGACCTTCAGGCCAAGCCCGATCCCGCCAAACCGCCGTCCGGCGTGACGCCAAAGGGCAACGAGATTCTGGTGTCGCGGGCGCACGGGCCGTTCTACAGCCTGGTCAAGGTTCGGGCCAGCGGTACGGGGTCCGAAGGGACGCTGTCAACCTCAATGTTGTTGGGCGTGGAGCCGCGTATCGACGCCAGCGGGATTGCGGCACCGGGCAATGCCACGGCTGTCAATGTGGTGGAAGCCATCGACAACGGCAAGAGAAACAAGCAGGCCCTGCTCCTCAGCCGGGACTCCCTGTCAAGTGTCGCGGGTTTCTATCGCACGCGAATGCGCGCCGATGATTGGGCGCAGGTGCAGGAACAGACCAGCAACCCGCCGGGCAGCAGCCCATCCTCCGGCATTGTTCTTATGTATGTCCGCGACAGGCAGCAGTTCGATGTGGCGCTGGGTGTTGATACCGAACGCGGCCTGACCGTCATCAATGCAAACCTTATTAACAACTGACTTTGACTGTAAACATCATGGAACGCCATGCCAGGAACCTACCCATGACGACATCCAGGTGCAGATCCATGCGGGGATTTGCCACGATCGAGTACTGCGTGGTGTGCGCGCTTGTCGTCATGGTGCTTTTCGCGAACCCAAACTCGCCCAAGCTGCTGGCCGATGCCGTCAAGGCTTTCTATCGCAGCCTGACCTATTTCATTTCCCTGCCCTGAGGCTTCCGTGGCACTGAAACTAAACAGATACTGGCTGGTTCTGGCTGGCGCGATTGCCTTGGGCGGCTTGGCTTTCTACCTGAGCAACAAGGCCATCAACCAGCGGATCAGTGAGATCGAGGCGGAAGCCAACCGCGGGAAAACGACGGTGCGGGTGGTGGTGGCCAAGCACGCGCTTCGGAAAGGAGACGCGCTTAATTCGAGCACTGTCGCAGTACGCCAGATTCCCTCCGAGTTCGTCAATGGCAATATGGTTACGCCCGAGACATTCGACACAGTCAAGGATCAACCGTTGACGGTTAATCTCGAACGGGGCGAGCCGGTAATGACGGCCTTTACCGCCAGCCGGGGCGGTGAAGTTTTCGCCGCGACGCTCAAGGAAGGACGCCGCGCGCTGACGATAGAGGTTGACGAAATCAGCTCGTTTTCGGGCATGCTGCGCCCGGGCGACCGCATTGACCTGATGTTGACCGCCAAACCGTCGAGCACAGGCACCAGCCCGGATGCCAAAGAGTTTACCTTCCCGATGCTGTCGAACGTAGAAGTCCTGGCCACGGGCCAAATCCGGAAGGACGTGGTGGAATCGTCAGGCGAGTCGGTGTCCCGGTCTTACTCGACTGTGACGCTGAACCTCGCACCGCAGGACGCCACGCGTGTGATCGCCGCCAAGACGGGGGGGAAACTCACGGCCGTGCTGCGGGCGCCCTCGGACCAGGTTGCCAATCCCAGTCATGCACTGACCATTGACGACGTGGTTGCGAGTGTTTCGCGCAGCGCCAACGGTGACGGTATGCAGTTCATCGAGGTCATCATTGGCGGATCAGGCGGCAAGGTCAACCGCGCGCCGGTTCTGGGTGCGGCCATGGAGAATCCGAGGGGCCGCGCGGTCGCCGAGCAGGTCGCGCGTCTCCAAAGCGGCGACGGTGATGACAACGGTCATGCGGTGCAGGCGCGGCAAGTTCAGCCGCAGGCTCAACCGCAAACTGGAGGGCAGGCCGTGAGCGCCCGAAAACGGGCGCGGACAATGCGACGGCGCTCGGCGGCTCAACCGAAAACTGGAGGGCAGGCCCGGCCTGGCGATCAATGCCACTGTGGGGCTCAACCGCAAACTGGAGGGCAGGCCGTGAGCGCTGCCGAGACAAAGCATTGACAAGCCAGATATTCATGACAACGAAAAAAACCTGTTTCCGCGCTACTTTCGGCGCACCCCTTCTTGTCGCTTGCGTGGCCGTGCCGTATGTGGCGCTCGCGCAGGTTTCCGTTCCCGTGGAGGAAGCCCGGACTGTAGCCGTGGCGCCAAGGACTGCCGCCACCGATTCCGGCACTGCGTCCACGTCTTCCAGGAAAGCTGCGATCTCTCTGGCTCTTTACGCCGGAGAGGTTCGGGTTGTCCCGGAAGCGGGCGTGGTGCGCGTGGCTATCGGCAATGGGGGCGTCATCTCCGCCACCGTGGTCGAGAACCGCCAGATTGTTCTGCTGGGTGAGAAGGCCGGCACCTCATCGCTTCATGTCTGGCTGCGCAATGGATCGCAGATCCACTATGAAGTGACTGTTAGCCCGGACAACACCGCCAAGATCGCGGATGAGCTACGGCAGCTGTTGAGTTTCGATTCCGGGATCACGGTCAAAGCCGTAGGCAGCCGCGTCGTGCTCGACGGCACTTACACCGACGTGAGCTCCGAGGCCAAGATCAAGAAGATCGTCGCGGCCTACCCCAAGATACTAAACCTGGTATTGGCACGACCTGGATTACAGACCGTCATCCCCGAGCCCATGGTGCAGCTGGAGGTCAAGGTCGTACAGGTTCGCAAGCAGGCGTTGGACAACATCGGCGTGAAGTGGAGCAACCTCGGGGTCGCGGGGCCGACCTTTGCGACATCGGGCCTCTTCTATGCGAATTCCGCTTCGTTCCGTGGCGTGAACCAAACCGAAGGCTATCCGATCACCACGCCGGCACATCCATTCATTTCGTACCTGGGCCTGACCACGCAGATTGCATCGGTGCTCAACTTTCTCGAGTCCAACGGCGATAGCTGGACACTGGCCGAACCCCGTATCAGCAGCGTCAGCGGCGGCTCCGCCAAGGTACAGGTCGGCGGCGAGATTCCCATTCCGGTCAGTTCCGGCCTGGGCCAGATCTCGGTGGTTTACAAGTCCTATGGCGTCATTCTCGAATTCAAGCCCGTGATCGACAAAGCCGGCAACGTGCGCTCTTCCATCGTCGCGGAAGTCAGTGAACCCGACAGGAGTCACGGCTCGGGTGAGTTCGTGGCGTTCACGACCACCCGCACGGAAACCGAAGTCAGCCTCAAGCAGAACGAGACACTGGTGATTTCCGGTCTACTCAAAAACACCGGCGCACGCAACGCGGAGGGGATTCCCGGCATCGGTCGCATACCGGTGATCGGTCGACTGTTCTCGACGAAGGAGTGGACAAGCGATCAAACCGAGATGCTGGTCGTGGTCACGCCCCGATTGCATGTTCCCAGCCCTGACCGCGAACAAGTGTTGGCTAAAGAAAGCGCCAACCAGCATCTCAATGCCATCAAGAGCTTTGTCGAGCAAAAGCTCGCGCGCTGAATTATCAGGGGTACACACATGTTGCATCTGGAAGTCAGCGGAACAGAAGGCCGCAGGGACCGCAAGGTCTTTAATATGACCCGCTGCAAGGTTGGGCGTAGCGCTAGCGCCGACCTGTCGCTGTCGGGATGGAAGGTCCACAAGGAGCACGCGGAAATTTTCGTTTCCAACGCGCAGGTATTCGTGCGCGACCTCGGGTCAATGTTCGGTACCTATGTGCGAGACAGCAAGATCACGACTTTCGGCCCGCTGGACCCCGGCGATGAAATCCGTATCGGGCCCTACCAGGTCAGGGCACGCTGGGTGCCCGGACAAAAGCATGAGGAGGGCGCAGGCAGCACCATGGCGCTGCCACAGGAGAACGGATACGACATACCAGCCGCCGCCGAAACAAAAGAACTACCGCATGTGCCAGTGGCAGCACTGGCGCGACAGCCTGCGTCTCCGCTGCCCAGGAATGAGTGCGAGGCCAGCGTCCAGATTGACCAGGAATGGCTGCGATACCGTCGCTTGATCCACGATAAATTGATCGAATCTTTCGACGTCCGCCGCACGGACGTCCATCGGATGGATGACAAGGAACTGCGCTGGCACACTGAGCAGACAATTCGCGAGATCTTCAACAACATGCCCAGCGGAATTCCCGCTAACGTCGACCAGCAGCGGCTTTTGGAGGAGGTACGGGACGAGGCCATCGGACTGGGCCTGCTGGAGCCGCTCCTGGCCGATCCGACCACCACGGAAATCATGGTCAATCGCGTTGACGAGATCTTCATTGAGCATCAGGGCCGACTTCAGAGGCTCCCTTTGGCCTTCTCCAGTGAAAAGGCCATGATGGGCGTGATTGAGCGCATCGTCGCGCCTGTGGGCCGGCGCATTGATGAAAGCTCGCCGCTGGTTGACGCGCGCCTCAAGGATGGGTCGCGTTTCAACGCCATCATTCCGCCATTGGCTCTCAAGGGGCCGTCCATGACCATCCGGAAGTTCTCCAAGCGCAAGCTCGGAGCCGAGGATTTGCTGAAGTTCGGTTCGGCCAATGAGCAGATGGTGAGCTTTCTGAAGATAGCCGTTGAGCGACGCAAGAACATCGTTGTTTCAGGCGGCACGGGCTCGGGCAAGACCACACTGCTCAATATCCTGAGTAATTTTATTCCCGATGGTGAGCGCATCGTCACCATTGAAGATGCCGCCGAGCTTCAGTTGCACCACGAGCACTTGGTCAGTCTGGAATCCCGGCCTTCAAATGCCGAGGGCAAGGGCCAGATTGCGATCCGCGATTTGGTCAAGAACTCCTTGCGCATGCGTCCGGACCGCATCGTCGTTGGCGAATGCCGGGGCGGTGAGGCGCTCGACATGTTGCAGGCCATGAACACCGGCCATGACGGCTCCCTGACCACGGCCCACGCCAACAGCCCGCGCGACATGCTGGCACGTCTGGAAGTGATGGTCCTGATGGCGGGTATGGATCTGCCAGTCACGGCCATCCGGGAACAGGTGGCGTCTGCGGTGGACATCATCGTCCAGCAAACCCGGTTTGCCTGCGGCAGCCGCAAAATCACCCGGATCACGGAAGTCACGGGTGTCGAGAGCGGCAAGATTCAGCTCCAGGATCTCTTCGAGTTCGTCGAGACGGGCTTCACGGTCGATCGCAAGACCGACGGCCATTTCACCGGCTGCGATGCCGTGCCAGAGTTCTACGAAAAGCTACGCCAGATTGGCATTGATGTCGATCTTGACATCTTCAGGAAGACAGGGAAATGACCCCCGCGTTCATCATCTCCCTGTTGGCTGGCCTGAGCATGATGCTGCTGGTCGTCTTCGCTGGAATTGTCTGGGTGCAGTACCGCTCCAAGTTCACGGCCAATGCGAAGCTGTCGCTGGAGGACATGTTTCTTTTCATTGACCCCCAGCGCCTCTTCCTTATCAACATGGGTACGGTGGTGGTTGTTCCGATGATCACTTATGTGCTCACGGGAGCGCTGCCACTGGCCGTCATTGCCGCTGTGGGTATATTTTTTCTGCCCCGGCTGGCGTACAGGTATCTCAAGCACAAGCGCCAGATGAAACTGATCGCGCAAATGCCCGACGCGCTCAACATGATGGCCGGGTCGCTGCGCGCGGGCGCCAGCCTTGCCCTTGCCATGGATCTTGTCTGTGCCGAAATGCCGCCGCCTTTCAGCCAGGAGCTTTCTCTCGTACTGCGCGAGCAGAAACTCGGCGTCTCCCTTGATGATGCTTTTGACAGCTTCGCCAAGCGCATTAACCTTGAGGAAGTCAACCTCATGGCGTCGGCTATCACCATTGCCAACGATACCGGCGGGAACCTGTCGGAAGTTCTCGAACGCTTGGCCTCGACGCTGCGCGCCAAGGCGGCCATGGAGGGAAAAATCCGCGCGCTAACCTCCCAAGGCAAGCTGCAGGGCATCGTTGTTGGGTTGCTGCCCATCTTTCTGGCTTTCGTTCTGTACCAGATGGAGCCCGAAGCAATGGCCCGGCTGTTCACAACCTTCTATGGATGGGCAACGATGGCGGCGATTGCCACGTTGCTCATCCTGGGTGGTTTCTTCATCAAGAAAATCGTGACGATTGATGTTTGATATTGGGATCACGCGCATGCCGGTTCTGATTCCTTCCTTTCTGCTGGCCGTAGCTCTGACCGTGGGGGTTTGGGCCATCTACGGGCTTTTTCGCCAGACTCCGAATGAAGATCGCACCTACAAAGACAAGCCGCCGAAGTTTTTTCGTCTGCTTTGGCCCGTCATCAACCTGTTGGCAACCAGTTTTGGGGGGATGCTGAAAGATTCCGCTCGGAAGAAATACGCACTGGCGCTGCAGCGCGCCGGGCAGGCCTATACGCTGACAGCAGAGCAGTTCTTCGCCGGGAAAGCCGTTTCTGCGGTGGCCGGTTTTCTGTTCGGCATGCTGCTGTTCTCCAAGATCGGGCTGGCCCTAATCGTGGGCCTGCTGGCCTTCTACTATCCCAACTTGTGGTTGAAGGAAATTACCACCAAACGGAACCTGGCGATCCTGAAGGCGCTGCCTTTCTTCATTGACCTGTTAACGCTGTCCATTGAGGCGGGCCTGAATCTCTCCGGTGCGATGCAAAAAGCCGTCGCCCGCAGCAGCAGCGGGCCTCTGAACATTGAAGTAAACCGCGTCCTGCGGGACGTGCGTGCCGGCAAGGCCAGGATTGATGCACTCAGAGATTTTGCCGATCGGCTCGACTTTGCACCCATTTCCAGCTTTGTAAGTGCCCTGATCCAAGGCGAAAAGACGGGTTCCAGTCTTGGCCCGATCCTGCGAGCGCAGTCCGAACAGCGGCGCACGGAGCGCTTTCTTCGCGCCGAAAAGCTGGCCATGGAAGCGCCCGTCAAAATGCTCGGGCCATTGATTTTTTTCATCTTCCCTTGCACGTTCATCGTGATTGCTTTCCCGATCGTCGTGAAGTTTCTTATGTTGGGCCTCTGAGCGAAATCCGGGTGAAAAACAAGTGAATACGGTTAAACCGATAACGCAACCGCCCTGCCACAGTGTCCTGTGCATTGATGGTGTCGCCTCGACGTGCCGTGTGACCCTGGCTGAAAGCTTCTTCGCCCGCGCCGTGGGGCTGCTTGCGCGCGCGCCGCTCAATGACAATGACAGCCTGTGGATCCTGCACTGCGGCAGCATCCACACGATCGGCATGCGCTATGCGATTGATGTGGTTTTTCTCGGCGAAGAAGACCGCGTGCTCCGCGTGGCTGTTGCAGTCCAGCCTTTGCGAATGCGTATGCAGCGGAATGCAAGATCCGTTCTCGAAATGCACGCTGGCAGTGCCGCGCAATTTGGCATCACGACAGGCAGCCGGTTAAGTACCGTGCGTTCCAGCGTGGCCTGTTTTTCCTGAGTTCCAGGGACTTTCATGACGCTTACCTTTCCTTTCCCCGCAGTTCTGGTCGCCATCGCCGTCCTGCTTCAGGGTTGTGAGTCCCTGCCCGCTGACCCACCGGGTGTACTGGGCTCTCCGGCTCAGGCGCGCGCGGGTTCGCGGGCCACGGGTTCTCGACCTGATGAATGGGCGCCTTCCGTAGTTCCGAGACCGTCTCCCGATGCCGAATACCGACGCGCCGCACTGCGTGCTGCGGAAAACGCCTATGCAAAAGGAGACTGGGCAGCCGCTGCGTGGCAGTTCAAGGCGCTTAGTGACACTTATCCTGGCAATAGCGAGATCTGGTTCGGGTATGGCGCGGCATCCGCGCTGTTGGGTAATCTGGAAGATGCCGCCAGCGGATTTCAGGCCGCGCTGAGTGTGGATGCACAAGATGTCCGCGCGGCTTACAACCTGAGTCTTATCCGGCTTGCGCAGGCCAACATGGCACTGGGCATCGCTCGCCGAAATGTGGCGAGTGCTCCGGAGGATATTCAGCGCGAGGTTGACCGGCTTTCCAACGATCTCTCACCGCTATTCGATCGTTCAGCAGGTCTGATCGGGAAGAAGCAGCCGAAAACCGGGGTTCGGACTCAGAATCCTGTCCGCCCCGCACAGACCACAGAGTCCTTGCCATCCGAGGTGAAAGTCACACTGCCGTTCCCGGCATCCACTCCATAAGGAGCACGGCCCCCATGCGCAGACCAGAGCCATGCGCCCCGCGCCGGACTCGACAGAGACAGACCGGCGCGGCCATCACCGAGTTCGTGATCGTGGGCCCAATCGCAATCCTCATCACGTTCCTGATCATTCAGGCCGGCATGCTGTACATGGCCAAACTGACGTTAAACAATGCCACGTTCATGGCGGCACGGTATGGCGCTACCCAAAACGCCAAGATGAGCGAGATCCAATCCTCTCTGGCCAAGGGCCTCATTCCTTTCTACCAGAACGCCTCCAATAACAATCCTTTAACCCGCATCCCGATGGCATTGGCCTATGCCGAAGGAGCTGTACTGAATCCACTGATCGTAAAGATTGAGATTCTGAGTCCATCGCAGGAGGCTTTTGACACCTATGGCATCCAGGACGGTTCGACGACTTACATCCCGAACGACAACCTGGAATTCCGCACGCCCACGCCGATGAACAAGGCCAGCATATCCATACGCGACGCCAACATCCTGCGCATCAAGGTCACGTATGGCTATGAACTGAAAGTCCCGCTCATGCAGAACCTCCTCAAGCGGATCATGTGTGGCAACGGGAACTCCGGTGTGCAAGCCTGGGATGGCCGTGTACCTTTGATGCCACTCGACCTGCCTAATTGCGCCTATTACGAGCAGGGCCGCATCCCGATCGTTTCGTATGCCACGGTCCAGATGCAATCGAATGCGATAAGTGCAATCACGGCGCATTCCCAGTTCGGCGGTGTCCCGGTGGTTCGCCAGGACAGCGCGTGCCTGATCAACTGCAATGCGGCGGGAGAGGTCGGGGCCAAGGGGAAGGTGGTGACTGAGGTAAAACCGGTCGCAGGCGGAAAAGGAGAAAGCGGGCCGCAACCGAATGCAGCGTTGCAGAAACTCATTAATGAAGCCAACGACAAGCGCTCACTGCCGGAGAAGGCGAAGGATGCAGATACGGTCTCCGGGGCATTGGATGCGCCCCAGAAGATGGTAGCTGCGAGCGTGAAGGATCAGGGAGATTTTTGGGAGCGATATCGTATCGGTACCCGCGTGACCGGTGCGGTCCAGTTAGTGTTAGGAACTGCGGGAGCTGCGGGAGCCGTAATAGCGGGCTGTGGGTCGATCGTCGCTTGTGGGTTAGGAGCCGTCGGAGCTGCGGTTTCGGCCGACTATGCGCTAGCTGGTGCGAGACAGTTGTGGACGGGCGAGGCCACAAGCCCGATGGGTGAGCAGGGGTTGGAATCGCTGGGGCTGAGTCCGACGGCGGCCAGCCTCACCTACGGAGCGATTGGCATGACGTCGTCGGTAGGGCCGGCCTTGGGGGCTGCGGCGGCAAAGGGGATCAATGCAGCAGAGAGGTTCGTTGCGGGAAAAGGGGGAATCGCTGCGGCAGACATTAGCGTACCTGGGCGAGTGCAGTCTCGAATAAATATTGCAAACGGTCGTACAAGAACCACTCCATTACGAGATAATGGAAACCCAGTTTCGGCAGGATTCAATCATGTGCTGGATGGTCATTTCAATGTGAATATTTCAAATTCCCGTTCTGTCTTTACGATTAGTCCAGATGAATTGAAGGGGATTTTGCAAAGCAAGTCGGTTGTTCACTCTCCTGTCACAGCTTTACCCAATGGGCAATTTGTGAGAACGGTTGATGTTGGTCGAACTATTGGGACGACCACCATAAAAGATGGTGGAGTTCCAACATCAATTATTAAAATTTTCACAGATAAGGCTGGTAATTTAATAACAGCCTTCCCTGTCAAAGGTGGAAATTAATGCGCACGCTCCCTTCAAAAGCATGGACTGAGTTCCAAAAGACAGTAGGCAGTCTTGATGAAAATTCATCATCAAGATGTGTTCTTGAAATCATTCTTAATTGGATTCGGCGCAATCATGCGTGCTTCATGGATGAGCCGTTTTCAATTTATGGATTCGATCGCATGATGAACGTAAACGAGGAGGTCATGCCCGTTGAATTTTCGACTCTAAAATCTAAAGAGGTGCTCCATTTTAGAGGAGTTATTTTAAAATATCAGGCTAAAAATGTTGAATCTATCGCAATATTTTTACGTGATTCGATTGAAAATTTAATTACTATTGAGGCAGATCGTAGATGTCCTTTATGCGACTGCTGGGGGATGACTCCTTACGTGGGGAAGCACAATGGTTTTTTGGCCTTTCAATGCAAAACATGTGGGCATGCTAATTATGAAAATGGAAATAAAGTTGGGCCTGGTGAATTGGAGTTTGCAACCATAAAAAATCTAAAAGAATTTGGATTAATTTGATTTTCTTATTTTTTCCTTGCGGCAAAGTGGGGAGCGGAATCGAGCCCGCGTAAGGTGGGTAGAGCGTAAGCAAAACCCACCGCCACGATTCTAATATCATGACTCCGATCTTATTAAAGCAACACCTTGAATGAGCCTCTATCGTCGTCATTTTCTCCCTGGGGGGGCTTTTTTCTTCACGGACAATTTGGCCGAACGGAAAGGTTCTTTGCTGACTGAGAGAATCGAACGGCTGCGTACAGCGTTTAAGCCCACGTAGAGTCGCATCCCGATCGTTTCATATGCTACGGTACAGATGCAATCGAATGCACAGCGTAACTGATTTCAGCCTGATTCCGGCCATAAAACTCATCTTCTGACCATGAAAAAAACATTCCCCATTCTTGTGCCTGCTCTTTGCGCATCGCTGACGGCATGCGGCGGCGGAAGCGACATCGGCAATGGCCGGGCCACCCTGAAAGGCGGCCGCTTTACCGCCATTCCCCTGTCGTTTATCGACGACACCGGACAGACCGTCTCGACGACGATCTCGTACAGCGTTGACCAGTCAACGTCGTGATTGCGAACGGGACATGACCTGGACTGGCTGGCGCTTGATCCTGACGGTTTCGGCGCTGTTCCTGACGGGGTTGCCGAATGCGCAGGCAAGCCCTGTCCTGCGTTGCACCGAGAACCAGGTCGAGTTCCTGGTCGGCGGCGCAGACGGCGGCAGTGAGACGGGCTCTCGCACGTGTTCGGCCAGAGCCCGGGATGGCCGGCCCCGTGCGCAACAGCCGCCTGATGCCCGAACACCCGCTCGCTCCCCGGCCCCCGTGCTCAACGATTCCGGGCGGCGCGAGATTCTCATGCATGAGTTGTCCCAGCTCATCCGTCGCCGGGACGCCGCCCAGGTAAGGTTTGCCAAGCTCAAGGGATCGCCCGGCCAACTGGAGGAAAAGACCGCCGCATCTGAAGAGGTTCAACGTTATGAAAGCGACATCTCTGCGCTTCGCCGGGAAATAGAACGGCTCAAGTGATCGCCCGTAGAACCCTAGCTGTGGCCAGCGGCCTGCTTGCGGCCGGAATGTGCGCGGGGCTTTCGCTCTCGCTAGCGTATGTTTGCACGATTGTCCCTGTGCTTGCTTGCGCGCTGGCCCTGCATCTGATCCATGCAGGCAAAAAAGTCCGGAACGAGATATTCCGGTTCGCCATGTTCGCAGCGGGATTTACGCTGGGCGGCGCGCACTGGATTGGGCTGGCCATCTACCGGCCGCCCGCCAATGGCTTGATGGATACGGCGCTTCTTTGCACGGTGCTGCTGGGGCTTGTTGCGTTAGTCCACATTGCCTTGTTCACTGCCGTGCGGCTTGCAGTAGCTGGAGTTTCAGCACGACCCGGACCGGTGCTCCTGGCTTTTTGCGTTGCTCTGGCATGGTCGTTGGCGGAGTTGCTGTGCAGCGTCGGTTCATTGTCGTTTCCCTGGGGCGCACTGGGCTGCGGTCAGATCGATAACCCGATCCTGAGCGGTCTGTATCCGATCATCGGCAGCGTTGGCGTTTCCGGGGCGACCTGGCTCCTGGCCGCGTTTTTCGCAGGAGTGTATCGTTCACTGCCCAGGCCCGGTGCGCAGGTGGGATGGGGGATTGCGCTGGTCGTGGCTGCCTGGGCTACCCGGTTTGTTTCCTGGACCGCGCCCATTGACACCCCGTTGACCGTGCGGGTGGTACACACTGATTGGCCCGAAGAAATCAAGTACGCGCCAAAGAACCAACTCGCGTCATTGGCGCTGCTGCGCAGTCAGGCACAGTCCGGGGGCGCGGATCTGGTGGTGTTTCCCGAACTCTTTCTGACGCAGCGCCCGGGCCGTCTGCCGATCAGCTACCGGCAGGATGTGGTCCAGGCGGTGAAGCAGTCTGGTACGGCAGTGCTGTTCGGCGTTCCTGGGCTGGCTTTGCTCAGCGGCGATGAGACCCCAGTCAATCAGAACACACTGGTACTGATCGACAAAGCCGGCAGGACAAGCATCTATGCCAAGGAAATACTGCTGCCGTTCAGCGAGTATTTCCCGGAAACGGCAATGCTGCGATGGGCCTATCCTTTTCTCTACCGGTATCCCTTGGCCAACCTTCAGGCCGGCGCAACGCAGCAGGAAGTCATGAGGGTCAAGGGCATTGCTCTTGGTATCACGATATGCAGCGAGCTGGCCTATCCCGGCAAGGCCGCAACGCAGGCCGCTAATGCAGCCATTCTCGTAAATGCCTCCAGTGATTCCTGGGTGAATTCCAGGTTTTATTTACTGCAGGCGCAAACGATCGCCCGGGTCCGGGCTGCAGAGGCGCAAAAGCCGCTAATTCGCGCGAACAATGTCGGGCCAAGTGCGTTCATTTCGGCGGACGGAACGGTGGTCAGTGATCTCCACGGAATGTTCGGGCACAGTGATTTGCAAGTACGCGGACGCACAGGCAGGACGCCGTTTGTCCGTGTGGCTTCGATGCTTTTTCGCAGTTGACCCACCGTCCTGCATACATAATAATCACCTCATAACAAAACTCTAAACTAAAAAGATCAACCGGGACATTCAGGAACAGCAGCGCGCACGCGCCAACCTCTGAGAGGTTTGTTCATAGGCACATTACCGAGGGAGGGTATCGTGACATGAAAAAACGCAATGCCAAGAATTACCGCGGCCCTAATGGGCAGGCCGGTCAAGGCATGAGCGAATCCATCATCATCGTAGCGATGATCGCGATAAGTGCAATCATGGTGTTTTCCCAGTTCGGCGGCGTGCAGCGCAATCAGGTCGCGGGTGCGGCCAGGGCTTTGGCTGGGCGGGACGGCAGCGCCTCAGCGGCCGCTGCCCAGCAACTGGCGACGGCCGCCGCGCAGGAGGCCATGGTGAGCAAAGGCATGGGAAATTATGCTGCCTCGAGCGGCAACAACGCGTCTCAACCGGGCAGCGGATCAGCAACCAATGATTCGGGCAACACCGGTAGCGGCAGCAACACCGGTAGCGGCAGCAATAACAACAGCGGCCCCGTCAATACTTCTGGCGACCCCGCGTCTAGCCGTATCCCTATTCCGAGCTGCGGCGCATGATGCTTTTAATAACAAACAACTCAATCCGAGGCGAGACAACGATGCATAACAACAAGCCCTCCCGCTGGCTAACGCTGACGTTCTGTGCGCTGCTGCTGCTGCTGGCGCCCGTGCCGGTGTTAGCGCAAGCGTGCCATGCGCCGGCCCAAAGTAACCAGCCTGCTCTAACGGCCACGGAATCTTGCAACGGCGCCAACGGCGCCGAAGCCTCTACGGCATGCACCCCGCAATGCACCGGCGGCGGTGCCCCAGGCATGATGCACGCCAGCGTGCAAACGCTGCGCGTGAGCCTGGCGCTGTCGGACCAGCCGCTGGCCTACACGCCGGCCAAGGGACCGGCCGTCCCTCTGGGCTTTTACTACAGCCAGCGCGAGGCGTATCAACCCCAGAACTTCCACTACGCCAACCTCGGCCCCAAATGGACCTACGGCGGCCTGTCCTACGTCATCGACGACCCGCAGCGCCCCGGCGTAAACGTCCAGCGCTACAAAGCCGGCGGCGGCACGCGCCTGGTCTCAAACTACAACCGCGCCACGGGAGGCTTTGCCCGCGACAGCAGCGACCACTCGCAGCTGGTGCGCGTAGCCGGCCCGAGCCTGCACTACGAGCGCCATCTACCGGACGGCAGCATCGAAACCTACGCCCACAGCGACGGCAAGAATGAATACCCGCGGCGTTTCTTTCTGAGCGAACGGCGCGACCCTGCGGGCAACCGCATCGTCATCGTCTACGACCCGCAAAACCGCATCACCCGCATCCGGGATGCCAGCGGACAAAACACCACCCTTGAATACAAACACCGCGACCCCTTAAAAATCACCGCCATCGTCGACCCGCACGGCCGGCGCGCCACCCTGGCCTACGACCGGTTCGGGCGGCTAATCACCATCACCGACGCGGCGGGCATGAGCTCCAGCGTCACTTACAGCGGCAACGGCACCTTCATCGACACCCTGAGCACCCCCTACGGCGTCAGCCGCTTTGCCTCGGGCAGCGGCCAGGACTACTGGGTAGAAATCACCGGCCCGCTGGGCCGCACCGAGAGAGTCGAAGCGCGCGACAACGCCCCCGGCATCGCCGATGCCGAGCCAACAGCCCCGCGCGTGAGCGGCCTCATCAACCGCGGCCTGAGCCAAAACAACACCTACTACTGGGACGCGGCCAACTACAGCAAAGACAAGCGCGACTACGGCAAAGCCACCGTCCTGCACTGGGATACAAAAAACGGCGCCACCATCGAAACCCTGCTCAGCAGCAAAGCCCCGCTGGAGAGCCGGCAGTGGTACGTGCATGCCGGCAAC
>JAITWT010000045.1 GCA_031285125.1 Burkholderiaceae bacterium
CCGGTGTGCTCGCCGCAGGAAAAGTTGTTCCAGTACCAGCCGGGGCCCGCTTCGTCGTAGTGCGAGATGCGCTCGGACTTGAAGCCCCAGACCTGGCCGAACTGCGGCGGCAGTTGCAAGGGCGGAAAGTCTTCCGACAGCGTGTGCGTGAGGTCGACGATGCGCAGCGCGCCGCTGGCGATGTCTTGCGCGAATTGGGCCAGTGAAGTGGTCATGGTGTGCTCCTGAGTAATGTCGAAAGTTGAGGTTTTATTTCAGTTAGCCCGTATTTCTCCTTCCCCTCTGGGGGAGGGAGCAAAACCAGGGACGCGCTGGACGAGGAAAAGATGTGCGCAAGAGACCGCCTTGCGGGAGAAGGGAGCAATGCGTTTCGCCACAGTCCCTTGAGAGGGTGGCGTCATACCGCCCCCAGCGCCTTGGCCAGATGAAAACCCGAGCCCCCACCCAACCCCGGACCGGGGTGCGTGGACGCGCCGATATGCCAGAGATGCGCGATATGTGTCTCGTGATTGCGGGTGGCGCGCAAGGGCCGCCAAAGAAAATACTGATCCAGACTACAGTCCCCGCTGTAAGGATCTCCGCCCACCAAATTCATGTTCAGCTCCTGGAGATCGGCGGGCGAAATCACGGCGCGCGCCAGGATGCTGGCTTTGAGGTTTGGCACTTGGCGCGCCAAGCGCTCAATGATCCGGTCGGCATAGGCTTCGCGCAATTCGACCGTCCAGCGCCCGCCGGGCGGCACATCGATCAAGCCGGCGGCGTCGCCTATCGGCTCGCGCGGGCATTCGGGCAACTGGATCCACAGGATATGGCGCCCCTCGGGCGCGCGGCTCGGATCGAGCGCGGTGGGCTGCGCCACGCAGATCGTGGGCTCGGCGGGCAGCAGGCCGCGCTCGGCCTCGTTGACCGCGCGCGACACCGCGCCCGCGCCGCCGCTCAGATGCAGATAGCCGACGCGATTCAAGGACGCATCCGGCCATTGCGGCGGTTCCGACAGCGCCAGGTGAATCTGCATATTGCCTTTGCCGTAGCGCCACTGGCGGGCTTGAACGGCGATCTCGGGCGGCACCTGGGCGGGATCGAGCAGGCGCTGGTAAAGCTGGGTTGGCGTGACGTTGCAGATCACGTCGCCAGCGCGGACTTCGCGGTCATCGGCCAGGCGCACGCCAACGGCACGGCCTCCCTCGACCAGCACCCGCTCCACGTCGGCGCCGGTTTCGAGTTCGCCGCCGGCATCGCGGATCAGGCGCTCGAAAGCCCGCACCGTGTTGACGTTGCCGCCGCGCACCAAGGGCATGCCGACCGCTTCGAGCGTGAAGGCGACCACCTGCGCCATCAGCCCCGACAGCGGCGCATCCGGCCCCAGGCCGCAATGCAGCACCCACGGCGTCAGCAGCGCGCCGGGCAGATCGGAGCCGAAGGACTGCTGCAGCCAAGGGCGCGCCGGCGTGAGCGCCAAGCCCAGCAAGCCCGACAACGTGCGCGCGCCTTGCTTCCAAGCCGCGGAGGCAAACGTTCTGGCCGTTGCCAGACGCCACAACTCATTGCCGAGGAGCGAAAAAATCAGCGGCGCTTGCGCTGCGATTTGGCCGAGCGCCGCGTCATAGGCGGTGCCGTCGCCCGCATGAAGTTGATCCAAGCGCTGGCGGTTGGTCTCGCGCGAGGTTGTGAGCACCAGATGCCGCCCGTCGGGCAGCAGCACGCCGGTGGGCGCGTCGGTGTTGCAGTATTCAAGCCCCACGCCGTGCAGCGCCTTGCCCAGCGCGGCATAGGCCGGCCCGACCAGGAACAGCGGGTGCGCGGTCGAAAGCGTGTCGTGGCGCAGCCCCGGCAGCGTCAATTCATCGGTGCGGATGCAGCCGCCGAGCACGCTCTCGCGTTCCAGAACGCGCACCTTGCGGCCCGCGCGCGCCAGCAAAGCCGCGCACACCAACGAGTTGATGCCGCTGCCGATGATGAGCGCGTCATCTGGGCGAGTTCGAGTGGTCTCCATGGTCATTTTTCTTCAAAATTCTCTTAAACGGGCGATCCGAATCCCGTTCCTGGCCGTCCGAATAGCGCAAGAAACGCGGGCAGGAAGACTCCGATCAACTGATTATGTTTTACCACTGAACTAAAAACCCTCTGCACAAACCGACCACCGCCGGCGCATTCCGACTTCGGGCCTCGCCGCTCATCCCGAAACCCTAGGGAAGCTCTGAACAACTCCCCGCGCGTGGGCGCGCCCGAATACGGGATGCGACCGCCGCGAGGGAGTTGTTCAGAGGTTCCCTCGCCGCCTGTTCGCGTCGATTGATGCAGAGAATGGGGTGGCTCAGGCCGCGCCAGCGTGTTGCTTGATGAAGCGCTCGCATGCAACCGGATCGTCCCACCAGGGGAAGTAGTCCGGCGGATTGTTGAAGTTGTTGGCCAGCACATGCGCCAGCGAGGGAGAATGGTTGGCCGCGCCCAGCAGATTGAGGATGTGCGGCGGCGGCGGGGTGAGCATCGAGCAGGTCCAGCGCACCACCAGATTGGCGTAATCCCAGAAACGCTCAAAAGTCGCGTTCATCCAGTCAGCATCGAAGGGCGCATCGCCACGCGCGACGATGCTGTCATGGAAGATCTTGAAGCCCTTGGTGGCGTTATTGGAGCCCTGGCCGGTGATGGGGTCGTTGACGCATACCGCGTCGCCCATGCCCAGCACGATGCGGCCCGAGGGCAGGCGGCCGATGGGCTTGCGCGTGGTCGGGGGAAAGCGCCCGGCGAGAATGCCGTTGTCATCGGTGAGTTCGATATGGCGGGCGCGCTCGGCCTCCCAGGGCATGAAGGTCTCGAGGATCCACAGGCTCTTCTTGAGATGTTCCTCGGGCGTCTTGACATCGCCCCAGCAGTCCATGGGACCGCCGATCACGCCCTCGAACACCATGACCTCGGCCGCGCCGGTGATGGTCAGCGAGGGGAATACGAAATATTCGCCCACCCCCGGGATGAAGTTGAAGTTCACCGCCGAATACGGTTCGCGCGGTTTGAGGCCGTTGATGTAGGTCAGCGCCAGCGCGCGCATCGGTTTGTCGAAGGGGCTGCGCGCGGCGTCGCGCTCGAACAGTTTCACGATTTCGCCCTTGCCCGCCGAGACCACCACCAGATCGTTCGTGGCGGCCAGTTCTTCGAGGTCGTCGATGCCGGCATCCTTGAGCACCAGATTGCCCCCGCGCATGGTGTACAGGTCCATCCATCCGGGCATTTTGACGCGCTGGTCCACCGCTTGCGCATAGCGGTCCAAGCGCGAGGCCCAGTTGATCAGGCGCTCGCCTTTCTTTTCCGGGTGCGGCACGGTAAAGCCGATACCTTGCACCGGCGGACACAGGTGCTCCCATTGATTGAGGCCGAAGTCGCGCTCGATCTGCAAGGCGGCGTCGAACATGCATTGGCTGGAGAGAATTTTGCCCTTGCGCAGATCGTCGGGCGAGCGGTTCGTCAGCAGCGTGATTTGGTCGCCCCGCGATTGCAGGGCCAAGGCAAGCGGCAGGCCGGATTGTCCAGCGCCGACGATGGCGATTTTTCGACTCATGGAAGATGTCTCCTTGTCATGGTTGATACGGGTTGAGGTGTGAATAGAGCATGGCCACCCCGCAAAATCCGATGGTCGCTCGATCCAGCGAGCAGGCGAACATAAGTGGGCCTCGAAACAATCGTAGACAGCCCCCCTGTGCCGCGCTATCCGGCCTGTGCGCGGGCTATCCAACTGGTGCAGGAAGTTAGAGAAACCGCGGCAATATCCAAGAATATTGCGAGGATTGACAACGCCACGCGGCGCGCCAAGCACGATGCGGGCCCATTGGGTATGAGTCGCACCGTCACTCTCAATCAAAGCCAAGCGTGCCGAGGCCGGGCAAGCAAATAGTTATACGGTTTTCCTGAAGATAGGAAGCGATAAACAGCCGCTAACAGCCGCTTCTAGGTTCAATGACCGCGACCGTTTCAGTAGATGATTCATACATCAATTAATTGGTGCTGGCGTGCGCTTTTAGGCTGCGCTGTATGCGGATCGGCGGGCCGAAACTGGGTTGGTGTTTTCCCGGATGATGCCTATTTGATTTACTGCTAAAGTAATTTGCATCGACTTCGACTGTGTCCGGCTGGCCGACGAAGGCGCGGCGTTGCGAATCCAGTGGACGCTCGATGCCGTGCAAAGAAACCGCAGACAGGCGTGCGTGCCGGACGGTCGAGGAATCACTGGTAGATATCCAGGAGACAAATCATCATGCTCGATACTCACTATTCCTGCGCGACGAAGGCGCCGCCTGATGCGTTCGCGGTCCAGGCGCTAAACAAGCTCTTTGATTCAAGTGATCTCGAAGAAACCCGGGCGATGGTCGGGCGGGTCATGAAACCGCATCGGCTCCAGATCTCCGGGCACGGTCAGCGGCTCAAATCCAGGATGCACCATGTGTCGCTCGGCGAGGTCAGCGTGAGCCGCCTGCACTATGGCGCGGATGTCGATATCGAGCCGGGATTACTCGACAACTTTTTCCTCGTGCAGATGCCCCTCAAAGGCTGGGCCCATGTGAAGTGCGGGGAGCAGGTTGTCGAGTCGGGGCCTGAACTGGCCTCGGTATTGAACCCCATGGAAAGCACGGTGATGCGCTGGCGGGCCGACAACGATCAACTCATGGTGCGTGTCTCGCGCGCGCTGGTGGAACGGACGCTGGCGGTGCAACTTGGGCGGCCGCTGCGGGAGGACATCCGGTTTCGCCTGGGGTTTCGCTGGCGCAATAACCCGTTGTGGACGCGGTTGATCAGGTACATCCTGGAGTGCGCCAGCCAGGTCCAGGATCTCCAGCAGCATCGCCTGGTCGTCACGCACATCGAGCAGTTGGTGGCCGCCACGCTGTTGAGCGTTCATGCGCACAACTATGACGATGCCGCGCCGGCGCGCCGCGGCCTGGTGCTGCCGCGCCATGTGCGCAAAGCGCAGGAATACCTGAATACCCATGCGCACGAGCCGATTCAGGCCGAGCAGTTGGCCAGCGCGGCTGGAATCAGCCTGCGCAGTCTGTATGCGGGGTTCAAGGAATTTTGCGGCGTCAGCCCCATGCAGTATCTCAAGAGCCTTCGGCTTGAACGCGCGCGGGCCGATTTGTTGTCCGGCAATGCCAGTGTGGGGGCAGCGGCATTGCGCTGGGGCTTCGGGCACCTCGGGCGTTTCAGTGCCGACTATCGCCAGCGCTACGGTGAGAGTCCCAGTGAGAGCCTGCGGCACCACTGAACCTGCTGGGTTGAGCCTGGGTTGAATCTGGGCGCACCGCCTGTGCGCAGGCGTCACGCAGAGGTTTCTGAACAGGCTCTTAGAACCTGTTTACGATCTCAAATGGCTCACGCAGAGACCTTTTCGGGAGGGGATGCAAGGCGCGGCGCGCAGCCCATAGCCCGGCTATGGGCTAGCGTTGCAACGCCGCAGACCGCCCGAAAAGGCCTCTGCCCTTCGGGTTGGGCCGAAATCGGGCGATTGGGCCTCCCAGTCGCTTGCATGGGCCCCAGCCCATGCGGCGCGCCATGGGCCACCCACTCATACCGATTGCGGTCCAACGTGAGCCCTTTGAGATCGTAAACAGGTTCTTAAACGGGCTGGGCGTTCAAGGTCGTGAAACGGCCTGCGTGGAAGACCAGCGGGGCGCCGCCCGCGTTGGTGATGCGCTGGATGCGTCCGAACAGCAGTAAGTGGTCGCCGGCGTCGCTTTGCTGGTCGTTGGCGCAGACCAGCGTGGCCACGGCACCGGCAATAACGGGGATGCCTTCCGGGGTCTCTTGAACCTGCACGCTATCGAACTTGTCGGCAATCGCCGGGTTGGCGAAGCGCCGCGCCAGTTCTTCCTGCCCCATCGACAAAACGTTGATCGCAAAGTGCGTGCATGTCCTGAACACGGCGAGGCTGGGAGAATGATTGACCAGGCTCCAGAGCACCAGCGGCGGGTCCAGCGACAGCGAGGCGAAGGAGTTGATCGTCAGGCCCACGGCGCGTCCGCCGCCCGTGCGGGTGGTGACAATCGCCACGCCGGTCGGGTAGGCGCCGAGAACGCCGCGCAGCGTCTTGGGTTGCAGGTCGGTGCTGCCCCATTCCAGCGGGGGCGGCGCATCGTCGTTCGGGCCGGCTTTTTCCGCGGAGTGCGGCGCGGCGGCGTGTTCCGGCGATTGGGCGGCAATGAACGCCTCACAGGAGCGCGCGTCGGACCACCAGGGAAACAAGCTGGGCGGATGATCGAAGCCGTTGGCGATGGCGCTGGCCAGCGCTGGCGCTTGCGCAGCGGCGCGCAGTAATTTCAGCCGGTGCGGCGGTTGCTCGGTCAGCATCGAACGGGTCCAGTCCGCCACCCAGCGCGCATAGGACCAGAAACGCTCGAAGGTCTGGTGCATCCATTCGCTGGAATAGGGCAGAGCGCCGCGTTCGACGATGGCATCAAGATAGACCTTGCAAGCCTTCGCGGCGTTGTTCGAGCCTTGGCCGGTGACAGGATCGTTGGTGACCACCGCATCGCCCAGGCCGAACACCAGGCGCCCGGAGGGCAGCGTCATGACGGGCTTGCGCACGGTGGGCGCGAAGCGGCCCGTCAGGATGCCGTTGGCATCGGTCAGTTCCACCTGCCGGCAACGGTCGGCTTCCCAAGGCAGGAAGGTTTTGAGAATTTTCAGGCTCTGGGCCAGGTGTTCCTGGGGCGAGGCGATGTCGCGCCAGCCGTCCATCGGGCCGCCGGGCACGCCTTCGAATACCATGATGTCGCACGGCCCGGTCGTCGTCAGCGCGGGAAAGACGAAGTACTCGCCGATTCCCGCCATCAGGTTGAACGAGACGCGCGAGTAGCCGGGCGTCTCGCGCATGCCGTGCACGTAGGTCAGCGCCAGCGCGCGCTGGGGCTGGTCGAAGGCGCAGCGCCCGGCGTCGCGCTCGAACAGCCGGGTTACCTCGCCCTTGCCCGCCGCCAGCACCACCAGATCGTGCGTTGCGGCGAGCAATTCCAATTCCGCGATGCCGCTGTCCTGGATCAGCAGCTTGCCGCCGCGCGCCTCGAACAGTTCCATCCACGCCGGAATCTTGATGCGCTGGTCCACCGCTTGCGCCGGCCGGTCCAGCCGGGCGCTCCAATCAACCTGCTTGCCGCCGGTCTGTGGGTCCCGGAGGGTCAGGCCAATCCCTTGCACGGGCGGGCATTGCGTTTCCCACTGATTCAGATCCAGATCGCGTTCGACCTGCAGCGCGGTGTCGAACATGCACTGGCTCGATAGCACCTTGCCGGTCCGGATCTCTTGTGGAGAACGGTTGGTGACGACGGTGACGCGGTAGCCCTTGGCCAGCAGGCCAAGCGCCAGGGGGAGGCCCGCCTGCCCTCCACCGACGATTGCGATGTGACGCACGAAGATGATCTCTCAAGGGATGCGATAGGAAACCGGCCGGTGTCAGCGCGTGCGCGTTACTCGGCCAGACGGGGGATCGCCGGGACAGCTTGTTCCGGTCCCATCGCGGAGTAACCGCCATCGGCGGCGTAGTCGGCGCCGGTGACCACGCTCGCATGGTCCGACAGCAGGAAAGCGACCACCTGAGCCACCTCGGACGGGTCGCCGACGCGGCCCAGCAGGTGGTAGGCCGCCGCGACCCGGTCTGTTTTGGCGCGATCGCCGCCGGTGAGTTCGTTCATCACGCGCGACCAGGTCCAACCCGGCGACACCGAGTTGACCCGGATATGGTCAGCGGCGAAATCCATCGCCATGTTGCGTGTGAGCTGGACCAAAGCGGCCTTGGAAACCGGGTAGAGCCAGCGTCCGGTCTGCGCCACCTTGGAGGAGATACTGGTGAAATTCACGATGGCCCCGCCGCCGGCCTTGACCATGTAAGGCCGTACCGCGCGCGCGGCCATCACGGCGCTGATCACGTTGACGTTGAGCGCGGCCTGCCAATCCACGCGGCCCGATTCGGCGCCGTTATCCAGGTAGGTGCAGGCCAGGTTGACCAGGGCGTCGATGTGCCCGAAATGCTGGGCCGCCTCGGCCACGCCGCGTTCGAGCTGGGCGTCGTCGGTGATGTCGACCGCCCAGAACCGCGCTGCGGCTGCGGCACCGGCGACCGCGCGGGCGCCGCCCTGCGCATCGATATCGAACACGGCGACCTTCATGCCGTACTTTGTCAGCACGTCCACAACTCCTGCGCCGATGAGCGTGGCACCACCGGTCACGATGGCAACTTTGTCTTGCAAGCCTTTCATGGCAATCCTTTCTACAAATTGAATTCAAAGATCTGCTGCATCCCGGCCATGACTGCGCTGCCGCGGTGGTCTCCAACAGTAAACGTAAGCGTGCGAGGCGGTTGTGCTGACCCTGCGAGCGCAGGGCATGGTTTGCGCAAAGAAGATTGCGCAAAAACACGCTCCGACATGCGCAGCACGATGAGCCCAACACATGCGCTGATATTCGCTGAGATGGTGCGATCGCTCTAGCCGCCCCGTGCGGGCTCTATCCCAAAAATGCATTTTCTTGCGGGTCCCAGGTTCGATGTCATGAGTTATGGAATATCAATGGTTGGCGGCAGGCTTGAAAATACTCAGCCGTAATACGGGATAGAGGATGACGGCGAGGATCAGCGTCGAGAAAAACTCGATCGGCACATACCGGTTCAATACGTAATGCGAGAGCAGCACGGCCGCGATGACGGTAATGACGCCAGCCCAGTTGACGGTCTCCGCGTCCCCGATGGCGTGGACATCGCGTTGGCCGAGAAGCCGGCGCACGATCAAATAGTCGGCAACAATGACGCTGGAGAGCGCCGTGGTCAATACGCCGAGGATCGTGATCCACGCATTGACCAGCGCCAGGATTTGTCCATACAGCATCAACAGGCCGATCAGATTGGCAAGGATCACGCACACCAGACGGCCCGGGCGCCAGTGAAATGCATCAAAAAGGTTTGACAGTGACAGCGATGCGCTATAGGTATTCAAGACCTGCGCCTTGCTTTGCGCGAGCACCATCAGCAGCGCGCCAAACGCGCCGCCGAACACCACGAACGCTGCCGTGATGCTGTCCGGGCTTTGCATGGTTGCTTGCGTGGCGGCTTCGCGCGTCATGCCTTCGGTGTGCATGTAAAAGTCCACGAGCGCTGGGATGCCCGCGTACATGATGATGCCGCCCAAGCTGAGCATCAGGATATCCATCATCGCGTTGCCAATCAGGGCGGCCAGGCCGATATCGCGCGAACTGCGCGCGTAACGGCCGAAATCGGCATCAACGAGCGCAAGCGCGCCTGCCGAGCCGATCAATACGTTCACGCAGAAGATGAATTTGCCCGTGTCGTTGCTGGCGCCCATGCCGGCAAGCATCGGCTCAGGAAACTGCGAGCCGAACGAAAACAGATTGCCGCCGCTGTTGGCGCTGCCCGCGACGACAACAAACGTGATGTACGCCAGCACGAGCAAGAACAAGATCAGCGCCGTTGAGGAGACGCGCGTGACCACCCTGAAACCGTAAGCCGTCAGCAAAACCCACACCACCGTTAACAGGCCGTAGATGACAACGCGTGTCGTCACGGTGTCGGAGAGATGAAAATAAAACACAAAGCCGCGGTAGAGCAGGGCATTTTCAAGCGCAAGGAAGCCGATGATCATGAACCCGAAGATCAGCGATGAAATCACCGACCCCTTCTTGCCAAAGCCGAAGTGGCGCGATAGCACCGTGCTGGACAGGCCGGTGCGATAGGCGACATGGCCGCAGGCCCAGCCGAGCAAGGCGCCAACGATCGTCACACAGATACCGGCGGTGAGTGCAATTTTGAAGCCGGCAACAAAGGTGACGAGCGCACCGAGAAACAGCTGCACGAGCGTGGTCACGATGCCTGCGGTGTTCCATGACAATGCGAGCCAGCCTTGACGGGCGTAATCCGGGACGCGCTCTAGCGCGTGGTCCTCGATCGTGGACTTTAGATCGCGTTGGCTCATAGGGGTCTCCGTCTATTGATGGGTCTGCGCCGCTAGCACGCTGGGCGCCTTCATTTGAGATCCATCGTAGAGGGTTTATTTCCAGCGGACTATCCGTTTTGTGCAATAAACAGGCCGGATTTCGCCGTTGTCTTGTATGCGCGGCGCTCGGCGGCTCCGTGGTGCGGCACGGCTCTCGTAGAATGCCGCGGTTATTTCTCGCGCGGGAGCTCACTGCGCTGCGAGAGATACAGTCCATGCCTATATTCCTTATCACCATCAATAAACCGACTTTCTGATCCGCTAGGGCCTGTTCACACTATTTCCACAGTCGCGAAGGGCCGTATTGGCCTGCCCATCAAGGCACGCGACGCCGCACGGGCTACATGCCCATGCAAGGAGCGTAACGCCGAGGGGCGGGCCAAGACTGCCCTTCCCTTCGGGAGCACAACGCGACTGCGGAAATAGTGTGAACAGGCCCTAGAAGTTGATCTTGATGGTCGGCCCGTGTCTACGCCATGAAAGATCCTCGTACCGCATCGAAGACCGGGAAGACTGCCGCGAACACCAAAACGGCCCCGGGAAAAAAAGAATATGCAACGTCGCAAAACCATCAATCCTTGCGTTTGTGGTTGCGTCTGCTTGCTTGTCACAACCTCATCGAGTCCCATCTGCGCAGCCAGTTGCGGCGTGAGTTCGGCACCACGTTGGCGCGCTTCGATTTGATGGCGCAGCTCAACCGTTATCCGCAAGGATTGAAAATGGGGGAGCTGTCCAAGTTATTGATGGTCACGGGCGGCAATGTGACTGGATTGGTCGACCGGCTGATTGATGAAGAGTTGATCGAGCGCCGCGATGACCCGTCCGACCGGCGCGCCTATTTTGTTCGGATGACGCCCAAAGGACAGGCGTTTTTCGACGCCATCGCGGGGGTGCACGAGCAATGGGTGGCCACGTTGTTCGGCGGGTTCAACAAGACGCAACAGAGCCAGCTCAATGTCCTGCTGGGCAATTTCCGGGAACACTTGAATAAGCTCACGCTGCCCTGAGAGCCTAAACAGGTTCTGAGTGCGGACAGTGCAGGCGCTGGATTCGTTGCCTCGCGCTGTCAACTGTGCGGCGAGGCTGATCGGGGCGGTTGCCGTTCCAATGGAAATTATTTTATTTATAAAATAATCGCCTGTATACGCTACAGCCATTCTCGACGGTACACCCATGACTGACCTTTCCCACCCCAATCACCCGCGCTCTTTGGCCGGTCGCCACGCTTTGGTCACGGGCGCCAATGGCGGCATCGGTGAAGCCATTTGTCAGGCGCTGGCGCGCCACGGCGCCAGCGTGACCTTGCTGGGCCGCAGGCCGGTTGAACTGGAAAATGTGCGTGCTCGGTTGGCCGGTTCGGGTCACGGCGTTGCCGTGGCGGATGTGGCCGATCATGCGGCCGTGGCGCGGGCAATCGCAGAAGCAGTGCGTGCGCGCGGAGCGGTCGGCGTGTTGGTTTGCAATGCCGGCGCAGCCAGCAGCGCGCCGCTGGTTCGCACTGAGCCAGCAGCTTGGCAGTCGATGCTGGATGTGAATCTGACGGGAACGTACCACTGTATTTCCGCGGTGCTGCCGGGCATGATCGAGGCCGGCTGGGGCCGTATCGTGAACGTGGCCAGCACGGCAGGGTTGCGCGGCTACGCTTACGTTGCCGCCTATTGTGCTGCCAAGCATGGGGTGATTGGCTTGACGCGCGCGCTGGCTCTGGAAGTGGCGCAGACGGGGGTGACGGTCAATGCGGTCTGCCCGGGCTATACCGAGACCCCGCTGCTCAAGGGCGCCATCGATAACATCGTCGCCAAAACCGGGCGCAGCTCGATTCAAGCGAAGACCGTGCTTGCCGCCCATAACCCGCAGGGCCGTTTGGTGATGCCTCAAGAGGTTGCTCATGCGGTCGAGTGGCTGTGCCTGCCGGGATCAGAAGCGGTGCACGGGCAATCGATTGCAATCGCCGGCGGCGAGGTGATGTAGGGATCGCTTGGGTGAACGGGCAGAGGCGCAGTACCGTTCAAGCCGAGGTTTCAGGCGCCCAAACCGGCGGCACCAGGCGCCGTTTGCCATCAGCAGTTTTGCGGATGCCCGGCTCGTCGAGCTTGATGCGGTCCCAGTGCTTGCAGGTCACCGCCTCATGCTTTTCGTCGAGCGCTTCGCAGTAGTTGGTGTAGTCGCACAGCCGCACGCAATCGCCCTGGCCGGCGCGCACTTTGGTGAACCAGTCGGGGTCGGCGAGGCTCTGGCG
>JAITWT010000075.1 GCA_031285125.1 Burkholderiaceae bacterium
AAGGGCAACATGCGCTTGACCGGCGTTGAAGCGCCGCGCACCTACACCCTCGTATTCGAGGGCCAGGGCGGCGTGGCTGGCTTCGGCAAAGGCAGCGCGCAGGTCACGCTCGAACCCGAAGGCGAGGCGGCCACCCGGCTGTCGTACACGGTACACGCACAGGTCGGCGGCAAGCTCGCGCAGATCGGTTCGCGGCTGGTCGATGGCGCGGCGCGCAAAATCGCCCGCGAGTTTTTCAAGCGATTCGGCCAGCAACTGGGCGGTGAAGTCAAACCCCACACCGACGATGACGGCGCGCCGCCGGAAGTCGCGGATACGCCGTCCCCGGCCCCGGCGGACGCGGCGCAGGATGAATCGGCCGACGACGGTCAAGCCAAGAGGAAACGATCATGGACAGCGTGGATCTCGAAGTCCTGAAATCCAGCGCGCGCTGGCTGGGCGAGGGCTGCCGCGTGCTGCTGGTGACGGTGGTCAAGACCTGGGGGTCCTCTCCGCGCCCCGCGGGCGCGATGCTCGCCGTGCGCGACGATGGGCAGGTGGCCGGTTCGGTCTCGGGCGGCTGCATCGAGGACGATTTAATCGACCGCGTGCGGCGGCTGGGCATCGAGCAGCAACGGCCCGAGGCGGTCAAGTACGGCATCACCGCCGAGGAGGCGCACCGCTTTGGCCTGCCGTGCGGCGGCACCATCCAGCTCGTGCTGGAGCCGCTCACGCCGCAAAGCGGCATCGGCGCGCTGCTCGAAGCGGTCACGCGCGGTGAGCTGGTCGCGCGCACGCTCGACATGGCGACCGGCGCGGCCACGCTCCAGCCCGCGCGCTCAACCGAGGGCGTCTCGTTCGACGGCCAGCGCCTGGTTACCGTACACGGCCCGCGCTACCGGATGCTGGTCATCGGCGCGGGGCAACTCTCGCGCTACCTGTGCCAGATCGCGCTGGGGCTGGACTATCAAGTGACCGTCTGCGATCCGCGCCAGGAATACACCGACACCTGGGACGTGCCCGGCGCCACGGTCGTGCGCACCATGCCCGACGACACGGTGCTAGACATGAAGCTCGACGAGCGCTGCGCCGTGCTCGCGCTCACGCATGACCCCAAGCTCGACGATTTGGCGCTGATGGAGGCGCTCAAAACCCCGGCCTTCTACGTCGGCGCACTCGGCTCGCGGCGCAACAACGCGGCGCGGCGGGCGCGGCTCAAAGAGTTTGACCTGAGCGAGGCCCAACTGGCGCGCCTGCACGGCCCGGTGGGCATCTACATCGGCAGCCGCACCCCGCCGGAAATTGCCATATCCATCCTCGCCGAAGTCACCGCCGCCAGAAACGGGGTATCGCTGCCGACCCTCCTGCAAGTCGAAGGCGCGAAGGCAGCGATGGCCGCTTCGGGGAGATAGTCAAAAGTCAAACTGCTGCAAAATTTGCTTGCCGTGCTGCGGCATGTTGCAAATATTGGTCTGTTGACTCGCTTGGAAGACAAGGCGTCAGGCGTACCGAGGGCACGTATTTTGCTCTTGCCACCGGACGCTGTTTATTGCGAGAATGTCCTCACTCTAGGAGATTGTTCTGATGAAAAAATTGAAAAATCCGGGTGTAAGCGTAATGTTCCTGGCCACGCTGGTTGCCACGTTTGCGCTGGCCGGGTGTGCCACCGAAACGTCGACCACGACGGCCGTCGCCAAGGTGGAGTCGGCCGGTACGCCCTACAGCGGTCCGCGTGCGCCGATCGCGGTGGGTAAGTTCGACAACCGCTCTGATTTCATGCGCGGTATTTTTTCTGATGGGGTTGACCGGCTGGGCAGCCAGGCCAAGACCATTCTGGTCACGCATCTGCAGCAAACCAACCGCTTTACCGTGCTGGACCGCGACAACATGTCCGAAGCGCAGCGCGAGGCCCGGATCAAAAATCAGAAACAAAATCTGAAGGGGGCTGACTACCTCATCACGGGGGATGTCACCGAATTTGGCCGTAAAGAGGTGGGCGATCAGCAGTTGTTTGGCATTCTGGGCCGCGGCAAATCGCAGGTCGCCTATGCCAAGGTCAACCTCAATGTGGTGAACATTGCGAATTCCGCGGTCGTTTTTTCGACGCAGGGGGCCGGTGAATATGCTTTGTCCAACCGCGAAGTCATCGGTTTTGGCGGGACTTCGGGCTACGACTCGACGCTCAATGGAAAAGTCATCGATCTGGCCATGCGCGAGGCCGTCAACAATCTCGTGCGCGGCATTGAAAGCGGGGCATGGCGGCCATAAGCCCTGGGTCAATGAATCGATCCATAAACACCCCGTATTCGATGGCGCCGCTGCGCTTGGCGGCTTTGCTTCTGCTGTCAGCCGGCCTGTCGCTGGGAGGCTGTGCCGCGCGACACAGCTTGTACCGATGGGAAGGCTACCAGCCGCAGGTTTATAAGTATTTCCAGGGTGAATCGAAGCAGGCCCAGATCGAGGCACTGGAAGCCGGCCTGGAGAAGATCAAGGCTTCGGGCAAGTCCGCGCCGCCGGGTTATCACGCGCAACTGGGCCTGCTGTATGGGGAAACCGGCAACGGCGACCAGATGGTGGCGGAATTTCAGACTGAAAAAGAACTGTTTCCTGAATCAGCGCCGTACATCGATTTTTTGCTCAAGAAAAAAAGTAAAGCTGCCGCTGGAGACCCATGATGCGTCGATTGTTTAGCTGTCTGAGTTTGGTGGGAGCGCTGGCCTTGACGGGGTGTGCCAGCGGCCCCAAGTTTGATTACACGGCATTCAAGGCGAGCCGCCCGCGCTCGATCCTGGTGTTGCCGCCGGTCAATGAGTCCCCGGATGTCAAAGCCACGGACAGCATGTTGTCGCAGGTGACTGTGCCGCTGGCCGAATCGGGGTATTACGTCTTTCCGGTGGCGCTGGTCAGGGAAACTTTTCGCAACAATGGTCTGACCACACCGAACGATATTCAGGCGGTACCGGCGCAAAAGTTACGCGAAATTTTTGGCGCCGATACCGCGCTCTACATCACCGTATCCGAGTACGGCACCAAATACCAGGTGATACAAAGCGTCACCGTGGTGAAAGCATCGGCCAAACTGGTCGATCTGAAAACCGGCGTGACGTTATGGAGCGGCTCGGCCAGCGCTTCCTCGGGCGAAGGCAACACCGGTAGCGGCGGGCTCATCGGTATGCTGGTCAGCGCGGTCGTCACGCAAATCATCAATACGGCAAGCGATGCCTCGTTCGGGATTGCGGGCATCACGGCCAATCGTCTGCTGATGGCCCAAAAACCCAACGGCCTCCTGTACGGACCGCGCTCGCCCAAATATCAGTCGGATTAGGGATGTCTGGGGGGGGGCTGTTCCTAGATTCGGGCTGCACCCGGACCTCCCGCGCTTTGACGCGGCCCGCACTGCGGCTGTGCTGTTACTGTTCGTTAGGCCGCGTCTGCCTCTGACAGTGCGTCCATCACCCGGGATGAGGAAACCAGGGCGGCGCCGGCATTCAGGGCAACCGCCACGCCGAGCGCCTCCGCAATTTCTTCGCGCGTGGCGCCGTGTTTGCGGGCGGCGTCCACGTGCACGGCAATGCAGCCGTCGCATCGGGTTGTGACGGCCACGGCCAGCGCGATCAGTTCCCGCGTTTTGGCGCCGAGCACGTTGGTCTTGTCTGCGGCCTGGCTCAAGCCGCGATAGCCGCGCACTGTTTCTGGGCTCAACCGGCCCAAATCCCCCATCCGGTGGGCCAATTGCTGCCGATATGCATTCCAGTCAAGCATCATGGTGAAACTCCTGTGCGGTTGAACTAGGGCATGTTCACATTGTTTTCAGGGGGCCTTGAGAGCCCAGTGAACATGCGCTAATTATCCGACATGGCTTGCGCGGACAGTGCTGAGATTGATTAATGTCAAGCCGACAGGGCGCGCCCAACGATCAATGGATCGACCGGGCCGATGACCCCCGGGTCGCGGGAGGCATAAGGGACTTTGTGCAGCACGAAGCGCATGGCGTTCAAGCGCGCGCGTTTCTTGCAGTCGGAGCGGATCACCGTCCAGGGCGAATCGGCGGTGTCGGTCTGGGCGAACATGACTTCCTTGGCCTCGGTATATTGGTCCCACTTGTCGAGCGAGGCCATGTCGATCGGACTGAGTTTCCACTGTTTGAGCGGATGGAGCTTGCGTTCTTCGAAACGGCGGCGTTGCTCCTCGCGGCTGACCGAAAACCAGAATTTGATGAGGGTGATACCGCTGGACACCAAGTGGCGTTCGAATTCAGGCGCCTCCCGCATGAACTCGTGGTACTCCTCGTTGGTGCAAAAGCCCATGACGCGCTCGACACCTGCGCGGTTGTACCAGGAACGGTCAAACAGCACGATTTCACCGGCCGCCGGCAAATGCATGACATAGCGCTGAAAATACCACTGGCTGCGCTCGGTGTCCGAGGGCTTTTCGAGCGCCACGACACGCGCGCCGCGGGGATTGAGGTGCTCCATAAAGCGTTTGATCGTGCCGCCTTTTCCCGCTGCGTCGCGCCCCTCGAAAAGAATAATCATGCGCTTTCCGGTTTCGCGTACCCAGGCTTGCAATTTGAGCAATTCAACCTGCAATTTGTATTTCTGCGCCTCATAGCTGCGGCGCGACATGCGGTTTTTATAGGGATAGCCTCCCTTGCGCCAATTCGATATCAATTCATCGTCGGGATGGGTCGACAAGCGGCCCGGCCAGGCTGCGCCGGCTTGGTTTTCCGCCAAAGCAGCGCGCAGGTGATCGGCTTCATCGGGCGACATTCCCGCCAGCAGCGTACTCATTGCGCTGACCAGCCCGGCCGAACCTTGTTTGGACAGAATGTCCTGCATGCTGTAGAGGCTGATTTGGTTCGAAGCGTCGGTAGCGTTCAGGGTTTCAACCTGCGCAATGCTTTGCTCCAACCTGGCGCGGTCGGGAAATGCCGGTTTTTGATTTTCGTCATGCACATGCGCCGGCGCGGCCGATTTTTTGGTGGCTGCGTTTTCAGCCGTTTTCGTTGATTTCGTCACCATGATGCTTCTCTCCATATAGGCGAAAAATTGACGGTTCGCTGGTGTTGCAATTCAGGTTTGAGTCGCTACGGAATTCAGGTTCTGTTTCAAAATGGCCGGTCTATGAAATCGCACTTTCGCACTTTCGCATCGGCGGCGGCATGGCAAAGTGGCACAACATCACAATGCCTTGGCGCAGGCTGTGGCGGAAATCACTGCATCAGGCGGGATGCGCTGCCGCAGTTCAGTCAAAGAGTTCCGCCGCTTCAAACGCCGTGCCGGCAGCATCCTTGGCTGAAAGCGTGGGCGCCATGCCAATGCCGGGCCAGCCGATCGCCAGGCGCGCATCGTTCCAGAGGATCGAGCGTTCGTGCGCAGGCGCCCAGTAATCAGTGGTTTTATACAGGAATTCGGCCGCCTCGCTGAGCACCAGAAAACCGTGCGCGAAGCCTTCGGGAATCCAGAGTTGGCGGTGGTTGTCTTGGCTGAGTTCGACGCCGACCCATTGACCGCAGGTGGGCGAGGCGCGGCGGATATCGACCGCGACGTCGAACACCGTGCCGTGCACCACGCGCACCAGTTTGCCCTGGGTTTGCTGAATTTGGTAATGCAGTCCGCGCAGCACACCCTTGAGCGAGCGCGAATGATTGTCCTGCACGAAATCGACATGGCGGCCGATGGCGGCGTCGAAATCACGCTGGTTGAAGCTTTCGTAGAAAAAACCGCGCGCGTCGCCAAAGACCTTGGGCTCGAGCACAACCACTTCCGGGATTTTGGTGCGGATGGCTTGCATCATTTTTGCACTCCATCGTCGAGCAAATGTTTCAGATATTGGCCGTAGTTGTTCTTGAGCAGCGGTTGCGCCAGCCGCGCGAGTTGTTCGCGGTCGATGAAGCCGCCGCGCCAGGCGATTTCCTCGGGGCAGGCGATTTTTAGACCTTGACGGCGTTCCAGCGTGGCGATGAATTGACTGGCTTCGAGCAGGCTCTCGTGCGTTCCGGTGTCCAGCCAGGCATAGCCGCGTTTCATGATCTGCACGCTCAACTGCCCGCGTTCCAGGTAGGTCTGATTGACGGCGGTGATTTCCAGTTCGCCGCGCGCGCTGGGCTGGACCGATTTGGCGATGTCAACGACCTGCGAATCGTAAAAATACAGCCCCGTGACCGCATAGCTGCTCTTGGGCTGCTGGGGCTTTTCTTCGATGCTGATCGCCTTGTCCTGGGCATCGAAAGCCACCACACCGTAGCGCTGCGGGTCTTGTACGTGGTAGGCGAACACGGTGGCGCCCTGCGTCTGGGTGTCGGCCTGTTGCAGCAGTTGCTGGAAATCGTGGCCGTAAAAGATGTTGTCGCCCAGGACCAGCGCGCTGGGCGCGTTGCCGATGAATTTGTCGCCGATGATGAAAGCCTGCGCCAGTCCGTCCGGGCTGGGCTGCACCGCGTAGTGCAGATTAATGCCCCACTGCGCGCCGTCGCCGAGCAACTGCTCGAAGCGTGGCGTGTCCTGCGGCGTGCTGATGAGCAGGATGTCGCGGATGCCCGCGAGCATGAGTGCGCTCAGCGGGTAATAAACCATCGGTTTGTCATAAACCGGCAGCAACTGTTTGCTGATGGCCAGCGTGGCCGGGTGCAGCCGGGTGCCGGAACCGCCGGCGAGGATGATGCCTTTGCGTCGTGTCATCGTGGTTTGGGTTCACAAAGATTCAAAGAATTTCGCGCAACATGCGCGCGACCCCGTGCTGCCAGGGCGGCGGCACGAGACCGAAAGCGGCTTGCAGCTTGGCCGTGGACAGGCGCGAGTTGTGCGGACGGCGCGCCGGCGTCGGAAAGGCGCTGGTGGGCACCGGCGCCACAGTTTCGGGGCTGGCCTTCAATTCGGCACCCGCCGCACGCGCCTGTTCCAGCACAAAGCGCGCGTAGCCATGCCAGCTCGTCTGGCCGCCCGCGACCAGGTGATACAGGCCCGCCTTGGCCGGATCGCGCAGCGTTTCTCGAATGGCGTGTGCGCTCACGTCAGCCAGCAACTCGGCACCGGTGGGAGCGCCGAACTGGTCGTCGATGACGTTCAGCCGATCGCGCTCGCACGCCAGCCGCAGCATGGTTTTGGCGAAGTTAGCGCCGCGCGCGGCGTAGACCCAACTGGTACGAAAGATCAGATGGCGTGCGCCCGATTCGATCACGGCGCGCTCGCCTTCGAGCTTGGTGCGGCCATAGACGTTCAGTGGCCCGGTCGGATCTTCCTCACGCCAGGGCTGTTGACCGCTGCCGTCGAAGACGTAGTCGGTGGAGTAATGCACCAGCAGCGCATCGCGTTCGCGCGCGGCCCGGGCAATCACGCCGGGTGCGGTGGCATTGAGGGTGCGCGCCAGATCGCTCTGGCTTTCGGCCTTATCGACCGCGGTGTGCGCGGCAGCGTTGACGATGACCTGGGGGCGCAGCGCGCGCACGGTATCGGCCAGCGCCTCGGGATGCGAGAAATCGGCGGCATATTCGGTGCTGTCGAAATCCAGCGCGGTCAATGTCCCCAGCGCGGCCAGGCTGCGCTGCAATTCCCAGCCGACCTGGCCGCCCTTGCCGAACAACAGAATGTTCATGCGCGTTCCTTATCCGCAGCGCGCTCCGTCCCGCCGTAGTGTTTCTGTATCCACTCGCGGTATGCGCCGCTTTGCACGTTGTGCACCCACGCGGCGTTGTCCAGGTACCACTGCACCGTCTTGCGGATACCGCTGTCAAAGGTTTCCGCCGGTTTCCAGCCGAGTTCGCGTTCCAGCTTGCGTGCGTCGATCGCGTAGCGGCGGTCATGGCCGGGACGGTCGGTGACGTAAGTGATCTGCTCGCGGTAAGACTGGCCATCGGCGCGCGGGCGCAGTTCGTCAAGCAGCGCGCACAAGGTGTGGACGATCTCGATATTGGGCTTCTCGTTCCAGCCGCCGATGTTGTACGTTTCACCCACGCGCCCGGCTTGGAGCACACGGCAGATGGCGCTGCAATGGTCTTTGACATACAGCCAGTCGCGCACCTGCATCCCGTCGCCATACACGGGCAATGGCTTACCCGCGAGCGCATGGATGATCATCAACGGGATCAGCTTCTCGGGGAATTGATACGGACCGTAGTTGTTCGAGCAATTGGTGGTCAGTACCGGCAGGCCATAGGTATGCAGCCAGGCGCGCACCAGGTGATCGCTGGCGGCTTTGCTGGCCGAATACGGGCTGTTGGGCTCGTAGCGGTGCTCTTCGGTGAAGGCCGCGGCGGCGGGCGTGAGCGTGCCATAGACCTCGTCGGTGGAGACGTGCAGAAAGCGCAACGCCTGCTGCTGCGGCGCGGGCAAACCGCTCCAATAGCCGCGCACCGCTTCGAGCAGGCGGAAAGTGCCGACCACGTTGGTCTGCACGAAATCACCGGGGCCGTGGATCGAGCGATCCACATGCGACTCGGCGGCGAAATTGATCACCGCGCGCGGCTGATGTTCGGCCAGCAGCCGCTCCAGCAGCGCAGCATCGCCGATGTCGCCGCGTACGAAAATGTGCCGGGGGTCGTCTTGTAGAGACGCCAGGGTTTCGGGGTTTCCGGCGTAGGTCAGCTTGTCCAGATTGACCACCCCTTCGTTGCTTTGCGCCAGCCAATCGAGGACGAAATTGGCGCCGATGAATCCGGCGCCGCCTGTCACTAGGATCATTGTTTATCCGGGGCCTGAGCCCGCTTGTAAAAGACAAGATTGCCATTATCACTCTTGCCTTGCGTTCAAACAGAGCGCGTCTTCGGAGCGTGCGCCTTCGGCTTTGCGCAGTGCGCAGCACAATGAATAGAGCGGCATGCCTAATTTAATAGTGCTGCATGCCTAATTTTTTTCCAGACAAGCTCCTACACTGTGGCTGATTCCATTTTCAGATCAAGCGAATACGCCGTGGCGTTGCACAGACGGTGCTGCAGCACGGCAAGCGGAGCCGGCAAAGGCATTGTTGACCACGGCATCGTTGGATCTGGCCATGGGCGTTGCACATTCCCTTTCCAAGGAGAGTTCTGATGACCACGAATCAAACCGCGTCCCAAGACGCCGAAGCGCCCCAGAGCGACCCCAAGTCAACGGACGATCCCACCCAGCGTATCCGTGACTCGGCGCAACAAATCTGGCTGGCGGGCCTGGGCGCTTTCGCCAAGGTCCAACGTGAGGGCACCAAGGTGTTCGAGTCGCTCGTCAAAGACGGCCAGAGCATGCAGGAAAAAACCCGCCAGGATGCCCAGAATGCGTTTGCGCAAGCCCAGGAGCGCATGAGCAGTTTTGCCAACGATTTCGGCACGCGCGCGACGGGCCAGTGGAGCAAGATCGAAAGTATTTTTGAAGAGCGTGTCGCACGCGCGCTGGCCCGCTTGGGGATGCCTTCTGTGGCCGAGGTCCGGACGCTGCGCCAGCGTGTCGTCGCGCTGGAAGAACGGCTGGCCGATATCGAAAAGGGCAAGCCCCAAGGGAAGCTCTGAACAGCTCCCTCGCGGCGATCGCATCCCGTATTCGGGCGGTCTGCTTCGTTGCAAATGCTCGCAATAGCACTGGGTATTGCTGCGCTTTACGCCTTGCAGTCCATCCCGAATCCGGGCGCGCCCACGCGCGGGGAGTTATTCAGAGCTTCCTACGCTTGACGGTTGCGCCGGCGCGCGCCCCGCGCTCCACCGGGTTCTAAGAACCTGTTTACGATCTCAAATGGCTCACGTTGGGCCGCAATCGGGATGAGTGGGTGGCCAACGGCGCGCCGCATGGGCTGGTGCCCATGCAAGCGACTTGGTCGCCCAATCGCCCGATTTCGGCCCAACCCGAAGGGCAGAGGCCTTTTCGGGCGGTCTGCGGCGTTGCAACGCTGGCCCATAGCACGGGCTATGGGCTGCGCGCTGCGCCTTGCATCCCC
>JAITWT010000091.1 GCA_031285125.1 Burkholderiaceae bacterium
GCTTTCGTGATTGGCGGGCCCGACGGGCTGGACCCGGCTTTCAAGGCGGCCGCGCATGAACGTGTCCGGCTCTCGGATCTCACGCTGCCGCACGCTTTGGCGCGGGTGCTGCTGATCGAGCAACTCTATCGCGCCTGGTCCATCAACGCAGGACATCCCTATCATCGGGGATAAGAACCTGTTTACGATCTCAAATTGCTCACGTTGGGCCGCAATCGGGATGTGTGGGTGGCCAACGGCGCGCCGCATGGGCTCATGCCCATGCAAGCGACTTGGCCGCCCAATCGCCCGATTTCGGCCCAACCTGAAGGGCAGAGGCCTTTTCGGGCGGTCTGCGGCGTGGCAACGCTGGCCCATAGCCGGGCTATGGGCTGCGCGCTGCGCCTTGCATCCCCTCCCGAAAAGACCTCTGCGTGAGTCATTTGAGATCGTAAACAGGTTCTTACAGCCTGCGCTGAAGTATTTCGCGCATATCGCGCAGCGGAACTTGTGTTTCCGAGGCCAATTGGGCGCGCGGCACGGGTTTGAACGCGTGGCCATAAACGATCTCGAAGCTCAACGCGACGCGCCCATCGGTGCGCTGCGCGGCGGCATCGGCCAGGGCCTTAACAAGTAACGTATGCCAGCGCCGTCCGCGCAGCGCGCCAAAGCGTGCCGGATGCAGGTTGCGTCCAAGCGTGCGTAATTCGGCCAGAGCGGCAGCGGGCGTGCTCCAGGTCAGTTCGATGTGTTCCATATCCATCACCGGCTCGGCAAAACCCGCGGCCACCAGCTGGTCGCCCCAATCATGCATGTCGGTGAATTCGTGGCAGGGCGCGCTCCAGTCTTGGGTAGCGTAGATCGCGCGCAGTTCGTGTAACGTGTTGGGGCCCAGGCAGGAGAACATCAGAAAACCCTCGGTGGCAACGTGCCGGTACCAGCGCGTGATCAGATCTTGCGGATCGGGCGCCATGTGCAAAGCCATGTTCGACCACAGTAAATCGACGCCTCCTTCGGGGAGCGCATGCGTGCCAAAACGCGGCGTCTGCGCGCGCCAACGGCGCGTACGCCACCACGGTGTATTGAGCGCGTGGGCCGTGGCTTCTTGCAGTGCGGGCTCGGGCTCGATGACATAGCACTGGGGCGCGCGGTAGCGTTGGGTCAGCAAGGCATGGGTCTGAAGGCCGCCGCGCAAGGGAGCCCAGTCGATCCAGTGGCGCGGCTGGCGGGTCATCCACTGCAAACGCGCTTCCATGCGCCGGCCCACTTCCTCGTGCAACCACGGCGAGCTTTGGGCGGGCGTGAGCGCTTGGCGCGCCCAGCGCAGCGCAGCAACGGGATCAAGGGCGGGAGGATGCCGTTCGGGAGCGGGAGCGGTGGACATGGGATGTTCAGTATATTCAGGCGGCATGGCGCAGCGGCTTTCTCGCGCCGGTGCGCGATCTCAGAACCTGTTTACGATCTCAAAGGGTTGGCCCAGCCATTTGAGATCGTGAACGGGAGCTTGTGGGCCGGGAGGGCGCGATGTTCAACACCCCAAAACCCTTTTTCCGCAATGCCGTGCGCACGACTGCGCAGGCGTTCACCCGCTGGCAGGAACGCTGGCCCAGCCAATGCCTGCTGTGTCATGCCTGGCCCGCGCGCCCGGTGTGCGATGCCTGTGCTGCGCGGCTGGCGGCGCCGCGTCCGCGTTGCCGGCGCTGTGCCCTGCCGGTTCCCGAGGAAGTCGCGGTCTGCGGCGCCTGCCTGCGCGATCCGCCGCCACTGGATGCCTGCGTGGCCTGCTGCGATTACCAATGGCCCTGGCCGAAGTGCATCGCCGCTTTCAAATTTGGCGCCGATCCGGGCTGGGCACGGTCGCTGGCCCTGCTGATGCGTGCCGCGCCCCGGGCTGAGCAGCTACTGGATGCCGCCGATCGGGTGTTGCCGGTGCCGCTGGCACGCGCACGCCTGCGCGAGCGCGGCTTCAATCAGGCGCTCGAACTTGCACGTTGTCTGGCGCCCACCCGCATGGACGCCAGGCTATTGTTGCGCGTGCGCGAAACGCCGCCCCAATCGGGCTTGAAACGCGCCCAGCGTTTGCGCAATTTGCACGGCGCCTTCGCGCTCGATCCAGCGCGCGCGGCCCAGGTGCTCGGGCGGCGCGTACTGCTGGTCGATGATGTGATGACCAGCGGCGCCTCGCTGCACGCGGCTGCACGGGCGCTGCGCGCGGGCGGCGCGGCGCGGGTGGATGCCCTTGTTTTCGCGCGCACAGCCGCTTGATGGGGCGCGCGCCGCGGTAGCGGCCCTCGACGATCGACAATCACGCGATGTTCCACATCGTTCTGGTTGAACCCGAAATTCCGCCCAACACCGGCAACGTGATCCGCCTGTCGGCCAACACCGGTTGCACCTTGCATCTGGTCGAACCGCTGGGTTTTTCGATGGACGACCGGCAATTGCGCCGCGCCGGGCTCGATTACCACGAATTCGCCCCGGTACGGCGCCACACAAGCTGGCCGGCGCTGCTGGAGACCGAGCGGCCCGACGCCGCACGCATGTTCGCGTTGACTACACACGGTACGCGCGCCGTGCACACGGTGAACTTCCGCCCCGGTGATTGGCTGGTGTTTGGCTGCGAAACGCGTGGCCTCGCACCCGCGCTGCACGCCCATTTTCCTCAGGCGCAACGGCTGCGCTTGCCGATGCGGCCCGGCCAGCGCAGCCTCAATCTGTCCAATGCGGTCGCCGTCACCGTATTCGAGGCGTGGCGGCAAAACGGTTTCGCGGGGTCTTGTTGAACCTGGAAACGGCCGTTGACCGTTTTTAGGTTGAAAACGCCTCAGCACCGCAGCACTTCAACGCCGTAGGTCCATAGGCCCCTATGGCATCTCATTCCATTTTTCGTTCGAAACGATAGAAATGATCCCGATTCCATCGTTCCCGCAAAACGTCGTTCAGTGCCAAGGTGTGAAGGGCAGCCGCGAACCCTTTGGGATCGTCAACAGGTACTTATGTGCTTATGTCGCGGGAACAATCTGTTCGGCATATTCGTAGAGCGCGCTCAGAATTGCCTCGCTGCGCGCGTCGGCATTTTCGGCGTGCTGGTCTATTTCGGCGAAGTAGGCATCAACGTTGCGCGTGCTGCCATGCCCTTCGAGCAGCCGGGCGGTGCAATGCGCCTGCCAGCGTTGACTTTCCTCGGGCGTGAGGGTTTGCGGGAAGTTGCGCGCGCGGTAGCGAAACAGCAACTCTTCGAGCCGGGCATCGTCGAAGCCGGTGCGCGCGTGCGCCAGTTCCTGCGCAGGCAGGCCGCGCAAGTGGTCGAGGCGGCGGCGGTCGGCGTTGCCGATGAAGCGGCCGTACAAATCTTCATCCACATCGGGCGTTGTTTCAGCGTCCGGGCGTGCAAACACTTGCGGCCAGATCGCGCTCATATCGGGCAGCGCCGCGGCGCGCTCGGCATGGCGCAGGGCCTGAGCCATATCGATGCCCCAACGCTGCGCCATCGCGGGGCTGAGTGTGCGCAGATGGGCAACCACCATCGGCGATTTGTTCAAATGCACGCCTTTGATGGGCAGGCGCATGACACCCTCGGGTAAATCGGCCTGGCGCGTGAACAGGCGCTCGCGCAGCGCGGCCGCATCGAGCAGCGCGAGCTCGGCCGGATCGTGGGCCAGATTCCACGCGAGCAGTTCATTGCGGTTGGTCGGGTGCATCGCCAGCGGCCACATTACGGCCAGGCAGCCGTGTTCGGCGGGGAACATGCCCGAAACGTGCAAAAAAGGCTTGGCGTTGCCCGGCGCAGTAGGCAAGCCCAATTCCTGCGCCACGCGTTCTTTTCTGCGCAGGGCGAGCGCGAAATCGAACAGCCGGGGCTGGCGTTCGCGCAGCAGGCGCGCCAAAGCGATGGTGGCGCGGACGTCCGAGAGGGCATCGTGCGCCGTTTCGTGCGTCAGGCCATTGGCGCGCGCAAGGTCTTCGAGCCGGAAGCTGACGGGTTGTCCGTCTTTTCCGCTGGGCCATGCGATGCCCTCGGGGCGCAAGGCGTAGGTCAGGCGCGCCACGTCGAGCAAATCCCAGCGGCCGCAGCCGTTTTGCCATTCGCGCGCGTAGGGGTCGATCAGGTTGCGCCAGAACAGATGGCGGGTGACTTCATCGTCGAAGCGGATGGTGTTGTAGCCCACGCCAATGGTGCCCGGCTGTGCCAGTGCGTGCTCGATGCGCGCGGCAAATTCATGCTCGGGCAAGCCGCGCTCCAGACACAGCTGAGGTGTGATGCCGGTCAGCAGGCAGGCCTCGGGGCTGGGCAGGTAGTCATTGGCGGGCCGGCAATGGAACATCAACGGCGCGTCGATTTCGTTGAGTTGCGCATCGGTGCGGAGGGCGGCGAATTGCGCGGGCCGGTCGCGCCGGGGCAGGACGCCGAAGGTTTCGTAGTCGTGCCAGAGAAAGGTGAAATCGCTCATGAATGCGGGCAGTCCATCGCTTGCCGTGTGTCGCCGGAGGGGTTTAACCGCGCCCGACGAAGGGCATCTTGGTGGCCATCACGGTGTGGAACAACACGTTCGCCTCCAGCGGCAGGTTCGCCATATAAAGCACCGATTGACCGACGATGGCCACATCCATCACCGGCTCGGCAACGATTTGCCCATTGGCTTGCAGCACGCCTTGGGTTTGGCCCATGCGCGCAACCAATTCGGTCATGGCGTTGCCGACGTCGATCTGACCGACGGCGATATCCCAGGCCCGTCCATCGAGCGCGGCGGCTCGGGTCAAGCCCTGCACGGCGTGCTTGGTGGCGGTGTAGGCCGCGGAATTGGGGCGCGGAGAGGTGGCTGCGATGGAGCCGTTATTGATGATGCGGCCACCGCGCGGGTGCTGCGCTTTCATGGTGCGGAAAGCTTGCTGGAGGCAATAGAACATGCCGTTGAGATTGACATCGACCACGGCCCGCCATTGCTGCGGTGTCCAGTCCTCGAAAGGGCCGGGCGGGTTGCCGGTGCCGGCGTTGTTAAACAGCAGATCGACACGGCCAAAGTGCGCAACAGTTTGCTCAAAGAGTGCGCGTACTGAATCGGGGTCGGTGACATCGGCCGGGCAAACAAAGGCGCGATCGGGCGCGCCTGGGTCGCTTGCCGTGCCCGCCTCGCGCGCCACGGCCTGCAGCGGTTCGCGGCGGCGCCCCGAAAGTGTGACCCGCCAGCCATCGGCCAGCAAAGCCAGCGCGCTGGCGCGGCCGATACCGCTGCCCGCACCGGTGATGATGGCAATGCGCGAAGGCGGTGAGGGTTGAAAATTTTCTTGAGTCAATGTCATGGCTGAGGTGATGGGCGCGAAGGTCTCCAAGGGCTGGATTCATCAAAACATCAGCGATGCGCGGTGCGCCGCGTCGATGGGGCCTTTGTGGGCGTCTTGCCCACCGTCTTGGTTTTCTTCGCGGTCTTTTTGACGGCCCTCTTGATGGACTTGTCTGCGCTTTCCTTGGCCGCTTTTTTTGGGGCTCGTTTTGCGGCGCCTTTTGTGGTGCTTTTTGCAACGGCTTTCGCGGGGGTGCCCCGTGCGGCGCTATGGGGGGCGGTGCTATGGGGCACAGCGTTGGCGGGCGCAGCGGCCTTGTTGCGGCTGTCCCACTCGTCGCGCTCCTGGCTTTCGCGGATCAGACGGAAGTCGATCCTGCGCCCGTCCAGATCGACGCGGCTGACCTGCACCCGCACGCGCGTGCCCAGCGTGTAGCGGATGCCGGTGCGCTCGCCGCGTAACTCCTGGCGCGCTTCGTCGAAGCGGAAGTATTCACCCCCCAGTTCGGTAATGTGCACCAAGCCATCGACGTACATCGAGTCCAGCGTAACGAACAGACCGAAGGTCGTCACGGCGCTGACCGTACCGGAAAACTCCCCGCCCAGGTGTTCACGCATGTACTGACACTTGAGCCAGGCCAGGACATCGCGGCTGGCCTCATCGGCGCGGCGTTCATTGGCGCTGCAGTGCAAGCCGGCGGCTTCCCAGGCCAGTGTTTCCGCGTGGGCTGGGCCCGCGCCATCGATCTGGGCGGGCCCGTTGGCAGCGGCTTTGTGCGGGGACCGCAATTTTTGCATGGGCGCCTGCACGCGCGAGCTCAGACGGCGCGCCAGCTTGATCTGCGCTTCCCCCGGGGGGGGCAGGATCGGCAAGCGGTAGCGCGTTTTGCCCAGAATCGCCTTGATGACCCGGTGGACGAGCAGATCGGGGTAACGCCGGATCGGACTGGTGAAATGGGTATACGCCTCGTAGGCCAGGCCAAAGTGACCGCTGTTGATCGGGGTGTATAGGGCTTGCTGCATCGAGCGCAGCAACATCGTGTGAATCTGCGGTGCGTCCGGCCGGTCTTTGGTCGCCAGCGCCACGGCTTGAAATTCGGCCGGGCGCGGCTCGTCGCTGATGGACAGGCCCACGCCCATCGCCCGCAGGTAATTGCGCAGCACCTCTTTTTTTTCCGGCGTCGGCCCTTCGTGCACGCGGTACAGACCCGGGTGTTTGCCCTGCATGATGAAATCGGCGCTGCACACGTTGGCGGCCAGCATGGCCTCTTCGATCAGGCGATGCGCCTCGGTGCGCACGCGCGGCTCGATGCTTTCGATACGGCCGGCTTCGTCGCAAATGATCTGCGTTTCCGTGGTCTCGAAATCGACCGCGCCGCGCGTGCTGCGCGCCTTGAGCAGTGCGCGGTAAACGTCGTGCAGGTTGAGCAAATCGGGCACGCGCTCCTGGCGGCGCACGGCTTCGGGGCCGCGCGTGTTGGTCAGAATCGCGGCCACCTCGGTGTAAGTCAGGCGTGCATGGCTGTACATCACCGCGGGGTAGAACTGGTAGGCGTGAATTTCGCCCGCGCTGCTAATGAGCATGTCGCACACCATGCACAGGCGCTCGACTTCGGGATTCAGCGAGCACAGCCCATTGCTGAGCTTTTCGGGCAGCATCGGAATCACGCGGCGCGGGAAATAGACGCTGGTGGCGCGCGCATAGGCGTCGATGTCGATTGGCGATCCGGTCTGGACGTAATGGCTCACATCCGCAATCGCCACCAGCAGACGCCAGCCCTTGGCGCGGCCCACGCGCGCGCGTTCGCAATAAACGGCGTCGTCGAAATCGCGCGCGTCCTCGCCATCGATCGTGAGCAGGGCAATGTCGGTCAAATCGACGCGTGCGCGCTTGTCCTGTGGGCGCACCTTCTCCGGCAGCGCTTTCGCCTCGGCCAGGCATTCGGGCGTAAACACATGAGGCACGTCATATTTGCGCACGGCAATTTCGACCTCCATGCCGGGGTCGTCGATCTCGCCCAGCACTTCGATCACCCGGCCCACCGGCTGGCCGAACAGCGCGGGCGGCTCGGTCAACTGCGCCACGACAACCTGCCCGGCCTTGGCGGTGCCGGTCGCGCCCTTTGGAATGAGCACGTCCTGTCCATAGCGTTTGTCTTCGGGCGCGACCAGCCAAATACTGCTTTCGTGCAGTAGCCGCCCGATGATGGGCTGCGCCGAACGCTCGATGATCTCGACGATGCGCCCCTCGGGGCGACCGCGCCGGTCCAAGCGCACGACGCGCGCCTGCACCCGGTCCTTATGCAGTGCCGCGCGCATTTCGTTGGGCGGCAGATAGATGTCGGTCTGTCCGTCATCGCGTTGTACAAAGCCGTGCCCGTCGCGGTGGCCGAGCACGGTTCCTTCGATTTCTTCCGGGAACAATCCGGTGGGATTCAGATTTTTGATATGATTTCCTCTTTTCCGAAACACAAAGCTGTGTTGCAGCGCGAATCCCATGCGCGCAACCCGCAAGCCCAGATGGCGGAATTGGTAGACGCACTAGTTTCAGGTACTAGCGAGTAACATCGTGGAGGTTCGAGTCCTCTTCTGGGCACCAATCCAAACCCCGGCAATAGTGATATTGCCGGGGTTTTTTCTTTTCTGACCTGACAGGCCCTAGTGTCCTGATGCGCAGGGATCACCGCGCCGAGTCTACATCCAAGGCGGCGTTGGCCAACATCCTCTTTGCGCAAGGCGCGCGACAACACGCTATGGCGCGTCATCGCGTGTTATCGCGTGTTATCGCGTGTTATTTCGCGCGTCAGCGCAGCCCGCAGCGCCTGGGGGTCTGCGCGGCGCCAACCCCGCCCCGCCCCAACGGACACGGTACCCTGCCCCATATGAAACAATCCGCACCGCTATGAAGATCACCATCATCGGTACCGGCTACGTCGGCTTGGTTACAGGCGTTTGTCTGGCAGACCTGGGCAATCATGTGTTTTGTCTGGATGTGGATGCGCGCAAGGTCGCGTTGCTCAACAGCGGCCAGGTTCCCATCTACGAACCGGGCTTGGATGCGCTGATGCGCGCCAACCTGGCGGCGGGCCGGCTCATTTTTTCGACCGACGCTGCCGCAGCGACGGCGCATGGCGATGTCCAGTTCATCGCGGTGGGCACGCCTTCGGACGAGGATGGCAGCGCCGATTTGCAATATGTACTGGCCGCCGCGCGCAACATTGGCCGCCATATGGACAGCTTCAAAGTCGTCGTGGACAAATCCACCGTTCCGGTGGGTACGGCCGACAGTGTCGCCGCCGCGATCCGCGCCGAGCTCGCCGTGCGCGGCAAGGGCGATCTGGCGTTCTCGGTGGTGAGCAATCCAGAATTCCTCAAGGAAGGCGCGGCGGTGGAAGATTTCATGCGTCCCGATCGCATCGTGCTGGGCGTGGCCGACGACGCGCCGGGACGGCAGGCGCTGGCGCTCATGCGCAAGCTGTATGCCCCCTTCAATCGCAACCACGAACGCACCCGCGTGATGGACGTGCGTTCAGCCGAGTTCACCAAATACGCCGCCAACGCGATGCTGGCCACGCGCATCAGTTTCATGAATGAACTGGCCAATCTGGCCGACCGCGTGGGCGCTGACATCGAACTGGTGCGCCAGGGCATCGGCTCCGATCCGCGCATCGGTTACAGCTTCCTGTATGCGGGCATGGGCTATGGCGGCAGTTGTTTTCCGAAAGACGTGCGCGCGCTCGCGCGTACCGCGAGCGCGCACGGTCAGCGCCTGCGCGTGCTCGAAGCCGTGCAGGCTGTCAACGAAACGCAAAAGAGTGTGCTGCTCGACAAGGTCTTTGCGCGCTTTGGAAGCGACTTGCGTGGGCGCTGCTTTGGTCTGTGGGGACTGGCTTTCAAACCCAATACCGACGATATGCGCGAGGCGCCCAGCCGCGCGCTGATCGGGGCTTTGCTGCGCGCGGGCGCGCGCATCGCCGCGCATGACCCCATTGCGATCGACGAAGCACGGCGCGTGCTTGCGCTGGATCTGGCCGATGCGCCGGCGCTGCTGGATCGCCTCGAATTCGTCACCGCCCCCATCGACGCCGCGCAGGGCGCGGACGCGCTCATCATCGTGACCGAATGGAAGGCATACCGCAGCCCCGACTGGGATCGCCTGAAAACGGCACTGAAAACACCACCGCTGGTGTTTGATGGGCGCAACCTCTACGAGCCGCTGACGATGCGTGAACACGGCATCGAGTACGTCGGAATCGGACGCAGCGCCTGAGGAATGCGGCAGGCTAGAGACAGGCTAGAGAGATCGGTCAGGGCTCCATCGCCTGCGGCTTCTTTGGGCTGAGGGACGCAACCCAACGCGGGGCGCGTGTTTCCTCCATCGCAATGTAAAGGTCAATGCAAAGGCGCGCTGGTCAACGTGGCCAGGGTATGGCCGCTGGCATCCACCAGTTCTAACTCGGTGCCATAGATATGGTATTGAGCCGTTGCGTGCAAGGCGGCCAGAAAATTCCGTTCCAGCGTGCTGCGGCCTTTGCTTGCGCATGCCGCCTGTGTCGTGGCCAGCGAAGAGATGCGCAATTGATTTTCTGCGCGGCTGTAAGTGCCACGGATCAGGCTGCAACCGCTCCAGCCTTTGACGCTGGCTTGATCGAAAGTGATCTGTGCGTTGTTTTTCGGATTGTCGCTGGGGATCACCGGCTGCATGGCCAGATTGTCCAGCCACCAGGTGCGCGATTCGATGGGTTGATCCAGGCTCACGCTTTTGCAACCGGGCGTGAGCGCGGTCATGAGCGCGGCCAGGACGACAGTCAGCGCCACGCAATGGGTGCGCGCGCGCAGCAATGAACCAAATAATGAAAGAAGGTACATGGCGAACCATCCTTTGTAAAAAAACGACAGCAACTACCCCGAACCCGCCTTGCGACTGGTTTTGGCAAAAGACACTTTTGGAAGGAGATTGCCCCCTCCCAAAGAAGCGCTCAAGCCCCGGTCTTGAAGCCGGGTTTTTTCAAACCGAGACGGGTTTTACGATGAACAAATAGCCATTGCGAACCCTCATTGTTACGGGGCAAGACAGAACTGCGATGGGCGTATTTCTCATTCTTCAACACAAGATAGAGATGCAGTGTTTTCGGCACGAATCGACGCAAACCGGCCCTTCGTATCCCCTGCCGGGCCCAGGCGTGTCCGCGCGCGCTGATCCGTGTGAGCAGGCCCTAGCTGAGGACCACGCTGCTCAGGCGCCGCCGGTAGGCCGCTACCGTAGGATCATCGGGAGGGATTTGGCCGTCGGCGACTTTGGGTTTGGGCGGCTCGATGAGGTCGAGGATGGCAATGAAGGTTTTGCGCGCCAAGTCTTCGCTCCAGCTTTTGTCGCGCATGAGGATTTCCAGCAATTCGTCCATCGCGTCAGTCCAGCGTTGCGCGGCCATGAGGATGCGCGCGCGGTCAAAACGGGCGGCGAAATCGCGCCGGTTGGCGGCAATTTTCCCGTCGTACTGCGCGAGCGTGGGCGCTGCTGCGGCCACGGGGAGAGCGAAGTCGATCGCATCGAACCAGCGCGCCAGCGTGTCAAAGCGGCGTACCTGGGCGGCTCTGCCGATGACGGGCGCGAAGGCGACCTTGGCGTCATCGATGCGCTCTTGTTGCAGCAAGAGCTTGATGTAGTCAAAGCGCGCGTCGTCGTTGGCCGGGTCGGCGGCAACCGCGTGCTGCAGGCGTTCGAGCGCGCCTGGCACGTCGCCATCGGAGAGCGCGGCGCTGGCGGCCTCCTCCTCTTGGGCGGCTTGCGTTTGGGCGGCGCCGGGCACGTGTTTGTCCAGAAATTCGCGCACCTTGGCCGCCGGCTGCGCGCCGACAAAAGCGTCCACCGGCTGGCCGCCGCTGAAGAGCACGCATAAAGGGATGCTGCGTACGCCGAACATTTGCGATAACTGGCCGGCCAGTTCAGGCACCTGGTCGGCGTCAAGCTTGGCCAGCGTGAAGCGGCCGGCATATTCGACTTCGAGCTGTTCGAGCACGGGGCCGAGCTGTTTGCAGGGGCCGCACCAGTTGGCCCAGATGTCCAGCAGTACCGGGTGCGTGACCGAGGCTTGCACGAGTTCAGTCTGGAAATTTTCGAGAGTAATGTCGATCATCGGGCGCAAATAAGAATAGAAGAGCTAAAAAGTAAAATCCGCAGCATGAGTCTAAGCATCCGGATTGGCGTGGTGATGGGATCGTCTTCCGATTGGGAGACGATGCGTCACGCGGTTGAGATTCTGCGGCATTTCGGTGTTGCACACGACGCGCGCGTGGTTTCTGCGCATCGTATGCCCGATGCCCTGTTTGAATACGCTGAGCAGGCCGCGGGCCGGGGTCTGGCGGCCATTATCGCGGGCGCCGGCGGAGCGGCGCACCTGCCGGGAATGCTGGCGGCGAAAACCAGTGTGCCCGTGTTGGGCGTGCCGGTGCCCAGCCGCCATTTGCAGGGCGTCGATTCGCTCTACAGCATCGTCCAGATGCCCAAAGGCGTACCCGTGGCGACTTTTGCCATCGGCCAGGCCGGCGCGGCCAACGCGGCGTTGTTCGCGGTGGCGCTGCTGGCGGTTCACGATCCGGCGTTGCGCGCCAGACTCGACCAATTCCGCGCACGCCAGAGCGCCGAGGCCGCCGCGATGACCTTGCCTCTGGGTGAGAGCCGGCAGGATGGGAAGGACGGCACCGTGGCGCCGTCAGGCCAGACCGATGTACCAGGAGACGCGACCACATGAACCCTTCTGCACAACCTTTGCTTCCCGGCGCGACGCTGGGCGTGCTCGGCGGCGGCCAGCTTGGGCGCATGTTCGCGCATGCGGCGCAGCAGATGGGGTACTTCACGACGGTGCTGGACCCCGCCTCCGACAGCTCGGCAGGCCGTGTCAGCCATCACCATGTGCACACTGATTTCCTCGATGGCGACGGTCTCGCGCGGCTGGCGCGGCTGGCCGATGCCGTCACGATCGAATTCGAGAATGTGCCCGCGCAGGCGCTGACTTCGCTGGCCGGGGACTGCCGGGTCGCGCCGGATATGCGGGCGGTTGCCATCGCGCAGAACCGCATCCGCGAGAAAGCGCACTTCGTGCAGTGCGGCGTGCCTTGCGCGCCGTATGCGGTGATCGAATCCGCCGGTGATATCGGCAAGATCGACGCGGCGCTGCTGCCGGGCATTCTGAAGATCGCCCAGTTGGGCTATGACGGCAAAGGTCAACAGGCCGTGGAGACGCACGAGCAACTGAGTGCCGCGTGGCAGGCGGTCGGCCAAGCGCCGTGCGTGCTTGAACAGCGCCTGGCGTTGGCCGGTGAGTGCTCGGTGGTGCTCGCGCGCGGCAGCGATGCGGCCATGGTCCACTTCGCTCCGCAGCGCAATACGCATGTGGAGGGCATCCTCGCGCTCACGCAAGCCTACGAGGGCGCGGTGCCTGCCGCGCAAGCGCAACGCGCCATCGATGCGGCGCGCGCCATCGCAGAAAGCTTGAATTACGTCGGCGTACTGTGTGTGGAATTTTTTATCCTTGCCGACGGTGCGCTGGTCATCAACGAGATGGCGCCGCGCCCGCACAACAGCGGGCACTACACACTCGACGCCTGTGATATTTCGCAGTTCGACCTGCAGGTGCGCACGCTCGCCGGTCTGCCGCTGAGCGCACCGCGCCAGCACAGTCCGGCGGTCATGCTCAACCTGCTGGGGGATCTGTGGTTCCCGCAGGGCGGCGACGCTCCTCAGGAACCCCCCTGGGCCGCCGCGCTGGCATTGCCGGGGGTGCATCTGCACCTGTACGGCAAGACCGGGCCGCGCCGCGGGCGCAAGATGGGGCATTTGACCGTCACCGCTGCCAGTGCGCCGGCGGTGTGCGCCACCGCCGCGCGGGCGGCCCGTGCGCTGGGCATCGCCTTACCGCCTGGACACGGATTGACGCCATGATCCGCGATGGGCGTGATGGCGCTGCCATCGAGGCGGCGACGCGGGCGCTGCGCGCTGGGCGGCTGGTCGCTTTCCCGACCGAGACGGTTTACGGCCTGGGCGCGAACGCGAGCGATGACGCTGCCGTGACCGGCATCTATCGTGCCAAGGGCCGGCCGACGGATCATCCGCTGATCGTGCATGTCGCCCAGGGCCGTTTGGGGGAACAGGCGCTGTCGCGCTTCGCGCAGCCGCTGCCGCCGTTTGCGCTGAAACTGGTTTGCGCTTTCTGGCCTGGGCCGCTCACGCTGATCGCTACCCGCCAGCCCGGCGTGGCCACGGCGGCCGCAGGCGGGCAGGACACCATTGGCTTGCGCTGCCCGGCGCATCCGGTCGCGCAGGCCCTGCTGGAGGCTTGCGCCAAACGGGGGGTACCCGGCATCGCTGGGCCGAGCGCGAACCGCTTTGGCCGCGTCAGCCCAACCACGGCCGAGCATGTGCGGCGTGAATTCGATGATCAATTGCTGATTCTCGATGGCGGCGCTTGCGCGGTGGGCATCGAATCGGTCATCGTCGATTGCAGCCGGGGTGTTCCGGTGCTGCTGCGTCCGGGTGCGATCACGCGCGCGCAGATTGAAGCCGCGTGCGGGGAGCGTCTGCGCACCCGCGCGGAGGTCGAGAAGGCGGATCCGCGCGCTCCCGGCACGCTCGCCGCGCATTACGCGCCGCAAGCCAAACTGCGTCTGATGGATGCCCGCGCGCTGCAAACCAGCCTGGATGCGTTGGATCGGCAAACGGCGCAAACAACAGCCCCTCTGGCGGTCTGGTCGCGCACCGTGCTGCATTGCGCGGCCCCCGGCGTGCTGCTGCGGCCCATGCCCGAGGACGCGAATGCCGCGGCGTACCAACTGTTCGCCACCCTGCGTCATTTCGATGATCAGGGCGCGCGCCAGATCTGGGTCGAAACACCCCCCGCCGGTCCCGAATGGGAGGGCGTGCGCGATCGCCTGCAACGCGCTGCGGCGGCATCCGTGGTGTAAACGGCGTGAACAGGCCCTATTCCATTTTCAGATCAAAGTGGCGTTATTGATCCTGTGCCACCCAATCGACCAGCGCATCAAAGACCGGGCGCGCGGCAGCCGCTTGGGGATGGTTGACGATCGCCACCAGCACATAGCGATGCCCGCTCAGCCCATCGACGTAACCGGCCAGCGCAGTCACCCCTGAATCGAGCAGGCTGCCGGTCTTCAGGTGCGCCCCCGTGGGCGCGGGATGCTTGCGCATCGTGCCGTCCACCCCCGCCAGTGGCAGCGAGGCCACCAGCTCGGGCATGGTCTGCCCGCGCCAGGCGGTTTGCAGCAGGCGGCCCAGTTGCATGGCGCTGATGCGCGTGTTCAGCGAGAGGCCCGATCCGTTGTCGAGCACGGGCGTGCTGCCGGTGTTGTCGATGCGGCTCGCCCACCAGTCGTGCAGCACAGTGCGCGCCGTCTCGGCGTTGCCGCGGTGACCGCGCTCCAGCCCCAGCGTGAGGAACAGTTGCTCGGCCATCACGTTGTTGCTGAATTTGTTCATGTCGTGGATCACCTCGGCCAAGGACGGCGAGGCAAACTCGAAAGCCGGCGTGAGTCCGGCGGGAACCGAGCCATCGCGGACCTGGCCTTGAAGCTGGCCGCCCATCTGTGCCCAGAGGCCGGAGATGGCGCGCGCAGCGAAACCGCGCGGGTCAGGGTAGGCCACCGGCCAAATGCCTTCCGGGCAACCGGCGGGGTAACTGCCCGCGAAGCTGATGCGCGCAGACCGGAATTGCGCGCGCAGCTTGCCGCGCCAGCCGTCGCAATTGCCGTTGGGCGCGAGCGGCACGCTGGGCTGCAACACGACGCCGGCCAAGGGCGGCTCCATGCCCACCTGTGCACTGCGCCCGTCCGGCGCAGGCGTAAAAGTCAACACAGCCGATTTGAAGTTGACCAGCAAGGCGTCGGGCTGGGCGTTGTAGGGCTCCAGCGGCTTGCCGTCGAAAGCGGCGGGGTGGGTGGTCACGGGGTCGAAAGCGCTGCGGTCAAGCACGATGTCACCGTGAATTGAACGCACGCCCAGCGCCTGCACGCGCCGCAATAGCAACCACAAACGCTCGGTCACCAGCGCGGGATCGCCGCGTCCCTGGAGGTAGAGGTTGCCTTCGAGCACGCCATCATGGACCGTGCCGCCCAAGTAAACCGGCGTGCGCCAGGTGTAGGCGGGCCCCAGCAGATCGAGCGCGGCCACGGTGGAGACCAGCTTGGTGACCGAAGCCGGATTCATCGGCACTTGCGTGCGCCAAGCCAGACGCGGCGTGCGCTGGCCCTCGGCATCGGTCACGAGCATCGACACGGCTTCGCGCGGTATCCCGGCACGCGCCAGCGCGGTAGCGATGGCCGGCGGTAACGCTTGCGGCTGCGGTTGTGACTGTGACTGTGGCTGGGCATGGGCCGCAGTCACAGGGGCGAATGTGCCCGCGAGAGCACACGCTGGAAAAATAAACGCGACCAGAGCGAACCGTAAAGGAACCTCTGAACAACTCCCTCGCGGCGGTCGCATCCCGCATTCGGGCGGTCTGCTTCGTTGCAAATGCTCGCGATACCGCCCGGTATCGCTGTGCTTTGCGCCTCGCACCCCATCCCGAATCCGGGCGCGCCCACTCGCGGGGAGTTGTTCAGAGGTTCCTAAAGGGCGTGGGGCAAACAGGCGGGCAGACCGTAAAGAGAAAAAGCGCAGCATCGGGACATTATCCAAGCCCCGGATGGCGCGGTGGCGCGGCAGGTTTCGTGCCGGACGCTGCGGTGTTTGCTCTATGGAAACCTCGAGCCCTCTCCAGGCCAAGAGGATATTCCGGGCCTGGCAGTGCAAACACCCGCGCGGGTGTGTTCAAAAGGGGACTTGCTCAAGGAGTTTGCCTGGGTTTCATATTTGTTTTCCAAAGCGAAACCGTCGGTACCCGTTCTTTCTCTACAGTGCAAGCGTGTTCAATGGCACTGACTTTGGAGGCTGACCATGAAACGACCGCTTGCTTTGCTGGTCTTGGCTATCACCGCCGCTTTTACGCTGAACGCTTGCATACTGCCCCCGCGGGGCGGTCATCACTACGGTGGCGGCTATAACGGCGGTGGCTATAACGGCGGTGGTTACTACAACAGGGGCTATGACCGCGGCCCGCGCTATTGATCGGGTTCTGTGTGATCTCGACGATCGCAGCCGCGTGCGTTCAAGGTGTGGCGGCTTCGACCTAAGGGCTGCAATGCGGGAAGCATGGGCGGTGGGCCGATGGGCCGATTGAACGGGGGCCCAGCGCCCTCCCCACCGTCCGTTTTTGATGGAGTCTCCCCAGCGCGATGGGCGGGCCGGGAAAGACGGGAATAGGGCGTTTCTAGGCGTTGTGTTGCCCGCCTGGATAATCACGCCGTATGCCCCTCACATTGACTCCGCGCCTGCTGGCCTTCGATACCAGTACCGAGCAGCTCTCGGTAGCGTTGCGCGTGGGCGAGCAGGTTTTTGCGCGCGAGGCCGCCGGCGGCGCACAGGCGTCCGTGGCGCTGATTCCGCTGGTGCACGAACTGCTGGCTCAGGCGGGAGTGCACTTGCGTGATCTGGATGCCATCGCTTTCGGGCGCGGCCCGGGCGCCTTCACTGGATTGCGCACGGCTTGCGCGGTCGCGCAAGGCTTCGGTTGGGGCGCGGGTATTGCGTTGTTGCCCGTCGATACGCTGCTGGCCGTGGCCGAAGATGCGCGCATGCGCTACGGCGTGCGGCGCGTGCTGGCGCTGCTTGATGCGCGCATGGACCAAATCTATGCCGCGCCTTACGATTTCGATGCGGACGGCCCCTGTCCTGAGGTGACGCCGCAATTGCTGGCGCCCGAGCAAATCCGTCTGCCTGGAAGCCGCCGCGCGGAGCACCATCCGGCTGACCGGGATTCAGGCGACTGGAATTCCGGCGATGTGAATTCCGGCGACTGGGTCTGGGCCGGCAATGTTTTCGACGTTTACGGCGATCGCTTGCCCGCCGCTGCGCTGCGCTATCCTGCGCTGCCCAGCGCCAGCGCGCTGCTGCGGCTGGCGCCCGCTTTGCTGGCCACCGGGCGCGCAGTGGCGCCCGCTGATGCGCTGCCGCTGTATGTGCGCGACAAAGTGGCGCAGACCACGGCCGAACGCGCAGCGGTTGCGTCCACGCCGCCGGCCGGGCCTGTGCCCGTACTGCAGTCCGGAAGTAAAGCAACATGAAATCGCGTCTTCGGCCCGATGGCGGCGTTGCCCATGCCCGCGATACCACCGGCGATTCCGTCGGCGATATCGCCGGGTATTGCCGCGCTTTGCGCCTTGCCGCGAACGCGAATGCATCGGTTTTATTCGCACAAGGATGGATTCAACTGGACACGAGCCGTCTTTGCACAGAGACGGCACAGAGACAGACTCGGCCATGAACGCGATCCTGCAGACCCAGTCATCGTGCGAAGTTCGCCTGGAGGCGCTCACCTTTGCGCAGCTCGACGCCGTGTGCGCGATCGAGAACCTTGCCTATTCCGATCCGTGGAGCCGCGCCAACTTTGGTGATTCGCTGCGCGTCGGCAATTGCTGCCGGACGCTGATGGCCGGGTCCGCCCTGCTGGGCTACTTCGTTGCCATGAAGGGCGTGGAGGAAGTGCATCTGCTCAACCTCACCGTCGCGCCCGCTTATCAGCGCCAAGGCTGGGCGGCACTCATGCTCGAAGCCTTGCGCCTGTGGTCGCGCGCGCAGGGCGCACGCTGGGTCTGGCTCGAAGTGCGCACCAGCAATGCGCGCGCGCTTGCCGTTTATGAGCGTCACGGCTTTCACCGCGCGGGCATGCGCAAGGGGTACTACCCCGCTTTGAACGGCGCGCGCGAGGACGCGGTTCTGATGAGCCTGCCGCTCGATGATGCATTGGCCGCCGGAGGCGGGGCGCAATGACCCTGGCCAGCGCTTGCGCCCCCCCCGCTCAGAACGGTCTGCGGCTGGACAAGCGCCAATGCGCGATGCTGGAGGCGATGGGCATCGTGCTGATCGGGCTGGGACGGCCCGAAGGCGTCGCAGCGCCTGCTGCGTCCTCGCCGGCCGTACCACCGTCGGTGCCATCGACCCGGATGCCTGCCGCGCTGGCCGTATCGCCCGATGCGCCCGATGCGCCCGATGCATTACCACCGGCGCCACCGCCACCGGCCTCGGCACGCCCGGCCCAGGCTGTTGCGGCGCCACTGGCCGCATCAGGGCCGGCTGCCGTGCCTGCCGCTGCACCCGCTGCTGTGGGGATTTGGATCGATGCCTCTGAGGTTCTCTACGGTGAAAGTGCACCGTGTGAAGTGCAAAGCGGCTGGCTGGTTATCGCCGACGGGTACGCGCCCAACGATCCGGGGCATGCGCAATCCAGTGAAGAAAGACGCCTGCTGGACAACATGATGCGCGCGCTGGGCCTGCACCAAGCGCACCGGCCTGTGCATCTGGCGACCGTGTCTCGCGGCGCGGCGCCCACGGGGGATGTCCCCCATCCCCGCCCTTTCGACGAAGCGATCCCGGCGCTGCTGTCTACCCTTGCGCCGCGCGTGGTGCTTGCGCTCGGCCCGCTGGCCGCACAGTGTTTGCTTGGACGCAGCGGCCCCGTCGGCCCCATTGGCCGTTTGCGGGGTTCGGTGCAAACGCTCGCGGCTTGGCCGCAAACCCAAGTCGTGGTGAGTTACGCGCTGTCCTACCTGCTGCGCCATGGCGCCGACAAGGCCAAAGCGTGGGCCGATCTGTGCGCGGCGGCGCAGGCTTTCGAAACCCCGGGGCGGGCGTAGGCCGGCGCAAGTACCGGGGTGTTGCCGGGGTGTCCGGCCCAAGGGATTCGGTCATTGGACGGCCTGATAGCCAGGCAATCCGCCCGGCCATTTTGACGATCCAGACAATCGGCGAAAATTTTGCCCATGGATTTCATCGACCAACTGCGCGCGGCCAGCCAGCGCAACCGTTCACTGCTGTGCGTCGGCCTCGACCCCGAGCCGGCGCGTTTTCCCGCCGGGCTCAAGGGCGATGCCGGGCGGATCTACGACTTCTGCGCCGCGCTGGTGGACGCGACGGCCGATTTGGTGAACGCTTTCAAGCCGCAGATTGCCTACTTCGCCGCGCACCGCGCCGAGGCCCAGCTTGAAAAGCTCATTGCCCACATTCGCCGCGCCGCGCCGGGGGTGCCGGTCATCCTTGATGCCAAGCGCGGCGATATCGGCGCGACCGCCGAGCAGTACGCGGTCGAAGCCTTCGACCGCTACGACGCCGACGCGGTCACGCTCTCTCCCTTCATGGGCTTCGATTCGATCGAACCCTACCTGCGCCGTGCAGGCAAAGGGGCTTTTCTGTTGTGCCGCACCAGCAATCCGGGCGGTGACGATTTGCAGGCACAGCGGCTGGCCGGCGTGGAAGGCGCGCCGCGCGTGTATGAACACATCGCGCGTTTGGCGCAAGGGCC
>JAITWT010000160.1 GCA_031285125.1 Burkholderiaceae bacterium
GCGCTCTACAAACAGCAGCGCGACGCCATGCTGGCCGCGCTCGCGCGCGAAATGGCCGGGCTGGACGCGCGCTGGAACGCGCCCGCCGGCGGCATGTTCCTGTGGCTGCGGATGCCCGAGGGCATTGACACCGCGCACCTGCTGCCCCAAGCGGTCGAGCGCGGCGTCGCCTTCGTGCCCGGCGCGCCGTTCTACAGCGGCGATGCGGATACGCGCACCATGCGCCTGTCGTTCGTCACCGCCAGCGCCGATGAAATCAACCGCGCCATCGCCGCGCTGGCGCAAACCGTGCGCGCGGCGCTGGCGGAGCATTGAATGCCCTTTCCGCCCAACGAACGCAAAGCCCTGCTGGGCGTAAAAGGCGTCGGCCCAACGGTGGTGGCCAGACTCGAACAAATGGGGTTTGAATCGCTGGCGCATTTGAGCACCGCGAACGCCCTGGACATCGTTTCCACCGCATCGGCGATGGTGGGATCGACCTGCTGGAAAAACAGCCCGCAGGCCCGCGCCGCCATTCAGGCTGCCATTGCACTGGCCCAATCGCGGCAGCCTTCCATGACCCCATCATGAAAACCCGCCCCTACAAACAAGTCGATGTCTTTGCGCCCGCGCCCTACCGCGCCCCCTATCGCGGCAATCCGCTGGCGGTGGTGCTCGATGGCGCGGACCTCGATCCGGTCACGATGCAGCACTTCGCGCGCTGGATGAATCTGTCCGAAACCGTTTTTCTATCGCCGCCCACCGACCCGGCGGCCGACTACCGTCTGCGCATCTTTACGCCCGGCAGCGAACTGCCCTTTGCCGGCCATCCGACGCTGGGCGCCTGCCACGCCTGGCTTGAATCCGGCGGACGCCCGAAAACGCCTGGGCGCGTGGTGCAGCAATGTGCGCTCGGACGGGTCAACCTCCGCATCGACGGGCCCGTCCCCGCGTTCGAGGCGCCGCCGCTCCAACGCAGCGCGCCCGATTCAGCGCTACTCGCACAAATTGCACGGGCGCTGGGCATCGCCGCGGCCCAAATCCGCGCGGCGCAACGGCTGGACAACGGCCCCGTCTGGCTGGGCCTGCTGCTCGACGATGCGCGAACCGTGCGCGCGCTCACCCCCGATCACCAGGCACTCAAGGCACTGGGCCAGATGGTTGGCGTCGCCGCTGTGCCCACGGCCTCTGCGGCAGCGCAGACTCCTCCGGCCGATCTCTGCGTGCGCGCATTCACCGCCCCCACCGGCATCGACGAAGACCCCGTCACCGGCAGCCTCAACGCCAGCCTGGCGCAGTGGCTGATCGCCGATGGCCTGATGCCCCCGCGCTACATCGCCGCCCAAGGCCAAAGCGTGGGCCGTGACGGCCGCGTGCATGTGCTGCGCGATGACGATGGACGGGTATGGATCGGCGGGGCGTCCATCACCTGCATCGACGGGCAGGTGCGGCTATAGCGGACACGGGCGGGGATGCGCGCCGCCCAGCCCGCCTACGCCGCCAAATCAAACACCAGCACCTCGGCGTCCTTGCCCGCGCTGAGCGTGAGTTGTGATTCATCCTGAAGCAGCGCGGCATCGCCGGTGCTGAGCGGAGTGCCGTTGACTTGCAGTTCGCCGCGCACCAGATGCACGTAGCTTTTGCGCTTGGGGTCCAGAGCCATGCTGGCGTGCTCAGCGCCGTCGAACAGCCCCACATACAGCCGCGCATCGGCATGGATCAGCACCGAGCCATCGGCGCCGTCGGGCGAGGCGACCAGGCGCAGTTTGCCGCGCTTGTCGGCCTCGGCAAAGGACTTTTGCTCGTAGCCGGGCGCAATGCCCTGCACGCTGGGCTGAATCCAGATTTGCAGAAAGTGCGTGATCGCATCGGCCTTGTGGTTGTATTCGCTGTGCTGCACCCCCGTGCCCGCGCTCATGCGCTGCACGTCGCCGGGCGGAATGGTGGCCACGTTGCCCATGCTGTCTTTGTGCGCCAGCTCGCCGGAGAGCACGTAGCTGATGATTTCCATGTCACGGTGGCTGTGGGTGTCGAAACCCGTGCCGGCGGCCACGCGGTCTTCATTGATGACGCGCAGGTTGCCGAATCCCATCCAGCGGGGATCGTGATAGCCAGCGAACGAAAAACTATGGAACGAGCGCAGCCAGCCATGGTCAGCATAGCCGCGGTCCTGGGATTGACGGACTTGTAACATCACTGAACTCCTGCCCCGTTTTGAAAAGGGCCGTGTGGACGCCGCGCCCCGTGCACAGCGCATATGAACCGCTTTATGCCAGCCAGAAAGCGTCCCGTCCATTAAGGCAAAGGTTCCGCCAGCCAAGGAGGGGCCCCATCGACGGATGCGCAAGCGCGATGAAGCCGGCCCCGTCGAGCGCCGCAAGCGCTGGAACAAGTCCACAAACCCAGAAAATTCGGAATTTGCGCGCGGGTGGAACACGTTTTTGGGGAATTCAGCCGCAGCCGGGCTTCACCCAAGGCGCTACCGCGGGTTGCCCTGGCGCGGGCGGCCCTGGGGCGGTTGGCGGCGTGGGGAGGCGACACGGCCCCACGGTGCCGCTGCGATAGGCCATGGGCCCTGGGGCGGTTGGCGGCGTGGGGAGGCGACACGCTGGACACGCTGGACTATGCAACGGCCTTCGCCCTGGGGCGGTTGGCGGCGTGGGGAGGCGACACGGGGTTGGGCGGTTTGCGCATCGTCCTGGCTACGGGCGGCGGCGCGCAGGCAATCCAGCGCCAAAACGACGGCGCGGCGGCTTTCATCGGCGCGCCAGTACATCGAAACCGCACCGAAAGCGTCCAAGGTCATCGGCAAGATGCGCAGCAGGTTCAGCCCGGCGAAATGCCGCGCCGCGCGGTGCGATGCGACGCCGATCAATTCCGAATGGGCCAGCAGCGTGGTGTTGAGCAGCGACGAGTTCGATTCCACACAGTACCGCGGCAGGCTGTGCCCGGCCGAGGCCAGCGCGGTTTCCAGGGCACTGCGGATGGGTGTGCCCGCGGGCCAGACGATCCAGGGGTAAGCGAACAAATCGTCCCAATCGACCGTTTCGCGCGCGGCCAGCCGGTGGTGCAAGCCCACTACGAAATTGACCGGGTCGCGGTAAAGCGTCTCAACCCGTAACTCATGCCCGGCCCATAGCGTGCTGACCGGCATCGTGCGGCCCACCAGGATGTCCAGTTCGCCTTGCAGCAGCCGCGGGACGAGCTGGTCCATCGCGCTCTCCATCAGGCTGGTCTGCGCGCGCGGCAACTGCTCGATCAGGCGCACGATCGCCAGCGGCACCACGCCGGTGGCCGATACGCCGGAGGTGCCGATGGCCACGCGCCCGCTGCCGCCGTCGAGCAGCGCGCGCATGTCCTCGCGCACATTGTCGAGATGGCCGGCAATACGCTGGGTGTGTGCGAGCAGCGCGCGTCCGTAAGCGGTAGGCCGCAAGCCGCGCGCATGGCGCTCGAACAGGGGCAGCCCGATATCGGCCTCCAGCGCCTTGAGCCACTTGGACAGCGCCGGCTGCGTGCTGTGCAACGCGTGGGCTGACTGGCTCAAATTGCCGGTCTGCGCGATCGATTGCAGGAATTCCAGGTGGCGCAAACGCAGGCGGTAAGTCCAGTCCACGTATATCTCCGTTGATATGAATAAGATGTTTTTTTCATTTGGCAAGGCATATCTTATGACTTATAACCCATCCCAATGGGGCGCTTGCGCGGCCCGCGATGGCCCGTTTGCCACCACAACTCCGGAGACGCACCATGTCCGCTGTTCTTAGAACCTGTTTACGATCTCAAATGGCTCACGCAGAGACCTTTTCGGGAGGGGATGCAAGGCGCAGCGCGCAGCCCATAGCCCGGCTATGGGCCAGCGTTGCAACGCCGCAGACCGC
>JAITWT010000170.1 GCA_031285125.1 Burkholderiaceae bacterium
CGGGCCGGTCGGCGAGGGGGCGAAGCGGCCTGTGCTGCGCGTCATCGCTGGCGGTCTGTTTCAGGGCGCCCCGAGCACCCTGAGCGCCAGCGTCAGCCCTGACAGAAAGGCGTCCTCGACCCGATGGCCGATGCACCAGTCGCCGGCCACGCCGATGCAGGCCTGGGCGTCCCACAGGTGTTGTTCGCCGACCGGGATTTGCGTCTGCGCTTCGGGCCAGCAGCGCGTTTGCGTATGCGAAGGCTCGGCGCGGATGCCGGTGATCTCCGAGAAGGCGCGCAGCAGCTTGGCCTCGACGCGCGCGGGGTCGTCGCGCAGGTGTTCTTGCGACCAGGCCGGGCTGGCTTGCACGGTCCAGCGTTCGATGCGGCCACGGCCTGGCTTGGACGATTCGCGCGCCAGCCAGGCCACGCGGTGGTGCGTGCTGCGCGCCACGTTCCATTGCGGGCCGAGGTACGGCAGCGTCGGCTGGCTGGCTTGGGGGAAGGCGATCATCAGCGTCCAGCACGGGGCGATGCGGACGGGCTCGACCTTCGCGCCGATGTCGCGCGAGAGCCGTCCGCCGTCGAGCAGTTCACGCACGCGCCCCGGCGGCACGGCGAGCAGCACGGCGTCGAAGCCTGAATGGACGTGCTGTGAATCGCCAGCGCCAGCGGTGCGCAATTGCCAGCGGGCGGCGTCGAGCGCGTCGGGTTCGATGCGTGACACGTTCGTGCGGGCGATCAGGGCGTCGCCGAGCGGCGCGGCCCAGGCTTGGACGAGCGCGTCCATGCCCGGCTGCGCGACCCAATGCGGTTCGTGCCCGGAGCGCGCCGCTTCGGCGACGCGGCCCTGCGCGTCGAGCGTGCGCACCAGGTTGGCGCTCCAGGGCTTGCAGACGCCGGGCGCGGTCTCGATCGCGGCGGCGAACCGCGGATCGCGCACGGTGAAGTACTGCGCGCCGCTGTCGAAGCGCCCGAACGGCGTCGCCACGCTCGCCATGCGCCCGCCGGCTTCGGCTTCGCGCTCGAACACGGTGACGCGATGCCCTGCTTGTCGCAGGGTTCGGGCGCAGGCCACGCCTGCTATGCCCGCGCCGTTGACGGCGTAGTGGGGCGATGGGCGCGATGGGTGGGATGGTGGGTGGGCGGCGGAGGGGCGATGGTTCATGTCAGACAGCGTGCGGGTGGGTGAGGTGGAAGGCAGCATACATAGCGCGGCGCGGCTGTGTAGGGGCAGGCCCCCGTGCCTGCCCTGATGCCACCGTGCCGATTGATGCAGGGCAGGCACGGGGGCCTGCCCCTACGGGCGATGCGGCGGGGTTCATTTCTCACCGCCCCCGATGGCGTTCCAGCAAAGCCCGGCGGCTGCCTTCGTGCTCGAACTGCTGCAACCACCATTGCAGCGCCCGGCCCGGCTGGCCGGCGGCGCGCACGCGCCAGGCGCAATGCAGGGTGCTGACCGGCGGCACGCGCTCGGTTTTGCGCTCGACGAGATGGCTGGCCTCGATGTAGGGCCGCGCCATCGATTCGGGCAGAAAGCCGCCGCCGAGCCCGTGCAATTGCGCTTCGAGCTTGGCCCGCATGGTTGGCACGGTCAGCACGTCCTGTCCGCTGACCAGGTTCAGGGTCATGCTCGGCCCGGCGCGCGATGAATCGGCTGCCGCGACGGCGCGATGCTGGCGCAACACGGCGTCGGAGAGCGGCTCCTCGGTGCGCGCCAGCGGGTGGTGCGGTGCGACCGCGAAGACCAGGGGCAGTTCGCCCAGCGGACGGCTGCGGATGCCGGTGGCGGTGAAGGCGAGGCTGGCGGCGTCGAGCACGGCGCCGACGGCCAGATCGGCTTCGCCGCTGGTCAGCGCCTCGACGGTGCCCATCAGCGTTTCGTCGCGCAGCTTGAGGCGCGTCGGCGGTTCGAGCGCGTAGAAGGCGTTGACCAGGTCGAGCAGCGGATCGCGCGCGATCACGCTGTCGATGGCCAGCGTGAGCATCGGCTCCCAGCCGGTGGCGATGCGCTTGACGCGGTTGGCCACCGCATCGATCTCACCGAGCAGGCGCGACGCCTCGCGCAGCAGTTCGACGCCAGCCTCGGTGATGCGCGCCTGCCGGCCGCTGCGGTCGAAGAGCAGCACGTCCAGCGCGTCCTCGATCAGCCGCACGCGGTAGCTCAAGGCGCTTGGAACGAGGCCCAGCGCGCGCGCCGCCGCTGCAAAACTGCCGGCATTGGCAACTGTTTGCAACATTGCCAGGGCGTCGGGGGTGAGTACATCGCGGGCGTTTGGCATTGGGGCAGGGATGAGAGGGGCGGATCGATCAAAAAAATTGAATGGTGCCATCAAATTGTGAGACTTTTGTAACGATAGGCGGACCCTAAAGTTCATCGCCTTCGCCGCGCATGGGGCGCGGTCTACCGAAAAGCCCTTTGATGGAGGGATGGAGGTTCAACGATGTTGCAAGTTCGTAAATCGCAAGAACGCGGCTACGCCGACCACGGCTGGTTGCGGACGTTTCACAGCTTTTCTTTCGCCGGTTACCACGACCCCGAGTGGATGGGTTTCGGCAACCTGCGCGTGATCAATGAAGACCGCGTCGCCGCTGGCACGGGCTTCGGCACGCACGGGCACCGCGACATGGAAATCATCAGCTACGTGCTCGATGGCGAGCTCGCGCACCAGGACAGCATGGGCAACGTGGAATCGATTCCGCCCGGCGACGTGCAGCGCATGAGCGCGGGCAGCGGCGTGATGCACAGCGAGTTCAACCACAAGGCCGACCAGATCACGCACTTCCTGCAAATCTGGATCGAGCCGAACGTGCGCGGCATCGCGCCGAGCTACGAGCAGAAGTCGTTCCCCGAGGCTGAGAAGCGCGGCAAGCTGCGCCTGATCGCCTCGCCCGACGCCGCTGACGGCTCGGTGCTGATCCATGCCGATGCGCGGGTGTACGCGGGGCTGTTCGATGGCGACGAAAAGCTCGACGCCGCGCTCGACCCGAAGCGCAAGAGCTATGTGCATCTGGTGCGCGGCGAACTGGAGGTCAACGGCATGAGGCTCAAGGTTGGCGATGCCGCGATGTTGGAAGGCGAATCGCGGCTTGCGCTTGGCGCGGGTAAGGATGCCGAAGTGCTGGTGTTTGATCTTGCGGCTTGATGCGGGATGAACCCTCCTCTCCCATGAGGCTGTCGCAGAACGCATTGCTCCCCTCTCCCACAAGGGGCTACCGTATGCACACAAATATCACAGCCAAGCTGAGGTTGCGGATGAAGAGAATCTGCGAGATGGAATTTGATGTTGGAGATGCTCGGCTCAACCGAGCGAGCAAGACGCTGCACACGGCGATAGTGAAACATCAAAGCGTGTGTCTGCGCCAACTTGGTTGTGGTCGCGCTGGCGAAGTGCGCTACGGAAGATTGCTGCGTAACAAGAGGGTCAAGGTGAAAAAGCTGGTCGAAGGAGTCTGTCAAAACATAGGCGAGCGCAGCGCGGGGCGTCACGTGCTGTTGATCCAGGACACGTCGGAGTTGAACTATCAGGCGCACGCGCGGCGCGTGAGCGGTCTGGGCAGGGTGGGCAACGGGGTGGACGCGGGACTGTTTATTCATCCGGTGTTGGTGGTGGATGCGCAAGAGCAGGCCTGCCTGGGCCTGGGGCATGTACATCTGTGGCAACGCACGAAGAAGAAGGCGGCCAATTACCGCGCGCAACCCATCGAAGACAAGGAGAGCGTGCGCTGGATCGAGGCCATCGAGCAGGCACGCCTTCGCCTGGATGAGGCCCAGCAGATGACGGTGGTGGCCGACCGGGAAAGTGACATCTACGAGATGTGGGATCGACTGCCCGATGCCAGAACCCATCTGCTCATACGCGCCAGCCGGGACCGCGTGGTGCAAGACGCGGAAGGCCAAACCGCACTGCTGTTCGAGTGGCTGGGCCAACTGCCCGAGCAAGGGAGCTACAAGCTCGAACTCAGCCCCAGGGCGGGCAAGCGAGACGCCCATGAGGCACTGATGCAGGTGCGCTTTGGCGCCACGCGCATCTGCCGCCCGAGCCAGTGTTCGGACAAGAACGCCTCGCCCAGCCTGCCCCTGTGGGCCATCGAGGTCAAAGAAGACGCCAGCACCGTGGTGGGTGAACAAGAGCCGATTCACTGGCGACTGCTGACGACGCATCCCATTGAGGACTTGGCCGATGCGCTGCGCTGCGTGCAGTGGTACTGCCAGCGCTGGCACATTGAGCAGACGTTCAGGACTCTCAAGCGCCAGGGGTTGGACATTGAGTCGAGCCTGCTGGAGGAGGCGCCACAGTTGGAAAAACTGGCGGTGTTGGCGATATCGGCGGCAGTGCAGACGATGCAGTTGACCTTGGCGCGCGAGGGCCATGGTTGCAGGCCAGCGACGGACTGTTTTGAGCGCCAGGAGCACGAATTGCTGCGCCACGTAGGGCAAAGCTTGGAGGGCAAGACGCTCAAGCAGAAGAACCCGCATATTGAGTACAGCTTGGCCTGGGCGGCGTGGATCGTGGCGCGACTGGGGGGATGGAAGGGCTACGCCAGCGAGCGCCCGCCTGGACCGATCACGATGCTTCATGGCTTGCAAGCATTGGCCAGCATCCGCCAGGGATGGAGCCTTGCAAAGGCTGCTGCAGATGTGTGCATACGGTAGCCC
>JAITWT010000093.1 GCA_031285125.1 Burkholderiaceae bacterium
GGTCTGCGGCGTTGCAACGCTGGCCCATAGCCGGGCTATGGGCTGCGCGCCGCGCCTTGCATCCCCTCCCGAAAAGGTCTCTGCGTGAGCCATTTGAGATCGTAAACAGGTTCTAAGCACGCGCTCTTTACAATGACCATCGTACATGAACGCTCTAGAAAAAAACCTCCACTACGTCTGTGGAGATACCCTCCCCGGCGCGGGTCTGTCCATCGAGGTGCGGCCTGGCATCCGCTGGGTGCGAATGCCGCTGCCCTTCGTGCTCGATCACATCAATCTCTGGCTGCTGCGCGATGAAATCGACGGGCGCGCGGGCTGGACGGTGGTGGATTGCTCTATCGCCCATCCCGAATCGCGCGCTTTGTGGGAACAGGTTTTTGCCACGCAACTCGATGGCCTGCCGATCCTGCGCGTGGTCGTGACCCACATGCACCCCGATCACGTCGGCCTGGCGCATTGGCTGTGCGAACGCTGGAATGCGCCGCTGTGGATGAGCACGACCGACTACTACGTCGCGCGCGTGCTGCTGGCCGAGGGCGACAGCGCCGCTGGCGGCGAAGCGGCGGCCGCTTTCTTCGCCTTGCACGGCATGACCGACCGCAAAGCGCTGGACCTTCTGCGCGCACGCACGCACTACTACAGAAACCTGGTCAGCGGATTGCCGGACAGTTTTGTACGCATGATCGATGGCGATGTGCTGCGCATCGGCGGCCACGCCTGGCGCTGTCTGGTCGGCCACGGCCACGCACCCGAGCACATCGCGCTGTACAGCGAGGACCTGCAAACGCTCATTGGCGGCGACATGATGTTGCCTCGCATTTCTTCGAACGTGAGCGTTTATGCCAGCGAGCCCGAAGCCAACCCGCTGCGCATGTTTCTCGACAGTCTGGCGCAGATGCGCCGGCTTCCCGTGGATACGCTGACCCTGCCCGCACACGGCAAGCCCTTCAAAGGCATGCATCGTCGCATCGAGCAACTCGAAGAGCATCACCGTGCACGGCTACTCGAATTGCAGCAGGCCTGCACGCGCAAAGCACTGAGCGCTTATGAAGCCATGCCGGTCATCTTCACGCGAAAACTCGATTTGCACCAGACCACTTTTGCCCTGGGCGAAACACTTGCGCACCTGCACCTGTTGCATTTTGAGGGGCTGCTGCGGCGCACGCGGGATGCGGAAGGCATCGTGCGCTTCGGCGCCGCCGTGAGTCCAGCGCAGGCACCAGCGGGAGCCGATTGCGCGTAGAACCTGCTGACGATCTCAGAACCTGTTTACGATCTCAAATGGCTCACGTTGGGCCGCAATCGGGATGAGTGGGTGGTCAACGGCGCGCCGCATGGGCTACATGCCCATGCAAGCGACTGGGCCGCCCAATCGCCCGATTTCGGCCCAACCCGAAGGGCAGAGGGCTTTTCGGATTGGGGGCGCGCGCCGGTCCCCATCAATGCAGCACCACCGTTTCCTCATGCATCTCCCCCAGCTCGCGCGCAACGGCCGGGCTGGCGTGGTGGGCGACCATGCGCCAGCCTTGGGGCGTCCTGTGATACACGTTGGTTGCTAATACGTAGGCCTGTTGCAGCCCGTCGGTACGCATCATTTCGATGCGTTCGAGCACGCTATGCACCGCACTGGTCAACGTATCGACTTTGCGCAGCTTCACGGGCTTCACATGGAGCACGCCATGCGCAAATATCCGCTCGAAGGTGACACGGATCGCGCTCGGACCGACCACCCGCACGCTACCCGGGTGTACGCAGAACACTTCGTCGTCATCGGCCCAGCAGCGCATCAGCATATCGATGTCGCCGCGCTGAAGCGCTTCGTAGAATGCCGCTTCCACCTCATCGACGGAGCCTGCGGCGGAGGCACGGAATTTGGAGCGCATCGACATGGTTTTCCGATTCTGCCGTTATCGCCGGCATGCCAGAAGCGCTGCGCGGGCAACAGACAACAATCATTACAAAACACTGTGCTACTGTTACAGTTTTCGATTCATTAAAGAGTTTGTCCTGTCATGAAACGACTCCTGATTCCAATCTTCACGCTCTGCGTGCTTTTGCTCGGCGGCTGTGGCTACAACGATTTTCAGCGCCTTGATGAAGCGAATAAATCCGCATGGAGCGAAGTCCTCAACCAGTATCAGCGCCGCGCTGATCTGGTGCCCAATATCGTCAACACGGTCAAGGGGCAGGCCAATTTTGAGCAAAGTACGCTCACGCGCGTGGTCGAGGCGCGCGCCAAGGCCACTTCGATCCAGGTGACGCCGGAGACGCTCAACGATCCGGCCGCATTCCAGAAATTCCAACAAGCGCAGGGCGAGTTGTCGAGCGCGCTGTCGCGCCTGATGGCGGTGTCCGAGAACTATCCGACCTTGCAAGCCAACCAGGGTTTCCGCGATCTGCGCGTGACGCTCGAGGGCACGGAGAACCGCATCACCGTTGCGCGTGATCGTTATATCCAATCGGTGCAGGCGTACAACACCCTGGCGCGCAGTTTCCCGACCAACCTGACGGCGATGATGTTCAAGTACGCCCCCAAGCCGAACTTCACCGTGGAAAACGAAGCGCAAATCTCCAAGCCGCCGGTGGTCGATTTCGGCAGCGGCAATGGAAATGACAGCCGCAGCGGTAATAAGTAAGCGCAGCGGCTGCGCCCTCATCGTGGCGCTGAGTGCAGCGGTTTTTGCAGCGTTTTTCCCGGGCGCACGGTGCGCTTTGTCCCGGGGCACTCTGTACGCCTTACGCTCTTGCCGTGCCGCCGGTCTGGCGCTGGCGCTCGGGCTGCTGGCGGGTGCCGCCGTGCTCACATCGCCCGCATCAGCACAACCGCTCCAGCCGGTGCCCGCGCTAACTGCGCGTGTCATCGACCAGACCGGCACGCTCAGCGCCGGTCAACAGCAGGCACTCGAAACCAAGCTGGCCGATTTCGAGGCCAAAAAAGGCTCGCAAATCGCCGTGCTGATGGTGCCGAGCACACAGCCCGAGGACATCACCGCTTACGCCAACCGGGTGGGAGACACGTGGAAGATCGGGCGCAAAGGCGTGGGGGATGGCCTGCTGATGGTGGTGGCCAAGAACGACCGCCAGATGCGCATCGAAGCGGCCAAAACGCTCGAAGGCGCGGTGCCCGATCTGGCGGTAGCGCACATCATCGACGATGTGATGAAGCCGCATTTTCGCGCGGGCGATTTTGCTGGCGGCATCGGCGCCGCATTGGACCAGTTGATCGCGCGCATCTCGGGCGAACCGCTGCCGCCGGTGCAGCAGGTCCGTCCACGCGCGGGGGGCCGCGCGGCTTTTTCCGATGGCGCCAACACCCTGGTCTTTTTGTTTTTCGGCGTGCTGGTTGTTGGCGGTCTGTTGCGCAGCGTGTTGGGCAACAAATTGGGCACCTTGGTCACAGGCGTGGGTACGGGTGTGGTGGCTTTTGGCATCACCGCCAGCATCATGCTGGCCGTAGGCGCGGCGGTGATCGGACTCGTGTTGACCTTGCTCTCAAGTATTTTCGCTCCGCTCAAACTGGGCGGCGGCCTTGGCGGAGGCGGCTTCGGTGGCTTTGGCGGGGGCGGTTTCGGCGGCGGCTTGGGTGGAGGCGGCGGGGGCTTCAGTTCAGGCGGCGGCGGCGATTTCGGCGGCGGCGGTTCTTCGGGGAGCTGGTGACATGCATCACTTTCCTGCCCGTTTGATGCGCCTGTTGCGTCATCGCTGGATCGAAGAGTTCCGCATGCCCCGCGCCGCTGGGCCGGCATTGCGCGAAACGCTCGCGCGCCGCGTGGCCGACAGCGAACAGCGCCACACCGGCCAAATCCGCATCTGTATCGAAGGCGGTTTGCCCACTTCGTACATCTGGCGCGATGCCAACGCGCGCGAGCGCGCAATCACATTGTTCGGCAAGCTGCGCGTCTGGGATACCGAGCGCAACAACGGCGTGCTGATTTACCTGCTGATGGCCGAGCATGCCATCGAAATCGTGGCCGACCGCGGCATCAACGCGCGCGTGCCCGATGCCGACTGGGCGGCCCTCACGCAGCGCATGAGCGAGTCCTTTCGCGCCGATCGCTTTGAGGAGGGGTTGACCCAAGCGCTGGACAAAATCACAGCGCTGCTGGTCGCGCACTTCCCGCGTCAAAACGGCGACTGCGATCGCAACGAATTGCCCAATGAACCGGTGATTATTTGAGGCTCCAATCTGAAATGCCCCCCGCTGCTCTAAAAAATGTGCACTGTGATAAACCAAGGCATAAAAAAGCCTGTCCAAAGACAGGCTTTTTTATGGGTTATGGGGGGTTATGGGATAACGGGAACTTGCGCACCCGCTTTACACAGCAGCGCCGCGCTCCTCAAGCCACGGCGAGCCAGTAACCCGCATTGAAAGGACTACTCATGCGCAGCGCCAGCGGCGAAATATCGACGAGTTTGTCCGTTGGCATTTTCTCTGCCGCCGGGTCCTTGGGGCCAGCGCTCTCGCTGGATTGGAGAGCCTCGTTTGCCCGCTCTGCTTGGCCAACTTGTGCAGAACGGGCTACAGAAAAGAATAGAAACATCGGAAGGGAATTTTGCGCTCACTCCAATATTCAGAGGCATCGCGGAAAATATCGAGCAACTGCTCACGCGCTTCCTTGTCAAATCGGGCCGTCGTCGGAATTTGCTCAAGCACCACCACGAAACCGGGCTGCGGACCCGATTTATGCAACGGGTCGGTCAGGCAGTCATACAGCGCATCAAAATTCTTGCCGAAATGCGCGGGCAGAATGAATTGCTGCGCAAGCAGATCCAGAATGTCCTGCTTGGTCTGCGCCTGGGCCAGATTCGCGTACAGGAAATGGTGACCGATCGTATGCGCTGTTTCTTGCAAATCGTTGACGTGAAAAGCGCGGATCGATTGCACGATATTGGGGCGCACGCGGCGAAAAAGTGCGCCATCATTCACAGGGGCCATAGTTTTCTCGAGTGTGGTCGGCATTTTTCAAAAGACGCCATCAGGGCGCCGCTATTGGTGAGAAATGAGTCTGAATTCTGGAATCGGAGGACACATGGTTTTATTCGACTGTATCCGCTTCGATGGCTGGATCAAGCCTTTCACGGCTCGATACGCTGGAAACTTGCGTAATGATCGACGGTGTACCAACAGGCGGCGGGCCGGGTCGGCGGGCCCCCGCAGATAATCCGCCGCGCGCCACGGTTGCTTTTACCCGGGGTCTTCACTGTGTATTCCCGGTAATAACCCCGCGCAGCATCAGGCAATCGGCGCTCATAATTGCCAAAAACACGGCCATCCTGTTCATACCGGAACGGACCGCCGCGGAAGATGGCCTGGTACACCCGTTGGCCTTGAACAGGTAGCGCGGATAGTGCAATTGTCGCTGTTGAACCTGCACCACCCTGGTGATATCCGGCTCCCCCCCCGCGCGCCTGAACCCCTGCCACTGCAGTGAGTGTCAGCGCAAGCAGTACGAAGCAAATACGCACCAACTTCGCTGCGGGGGTTCGGAACGAGGCAAAAGCCATTATGAAAGCTATGTATCGCTACAAAAGCGATCAGATCGACAGAAAAAAGAACAAAAGCGCAAACCTACGGGTTTACCCGTAAGTTGACGAAATTCGTAGTATGCCTGCGATGGCCCCAAAAAGCAAGTGGCTTACTCAAAAGCCAAGCAAGCCAGCCGCACCTCCGGGTTGATGTGAGTTTCCACCCACTTTCCCGGCAGGCTACGCTCATTGCCCGGTACTGGCGTTGGCCTCGGCCACCGTCAACGCGGCCATATTGACGATGCGCCGCACTGTGGCGCTGGGGGTCAGGATGTGCACCGGTCGCGCCGCGCCCAGCAGCACGGGGCCGATGACGATGTTACCGCCGGCGGTGGTTTTGAGCAGATTGTGGGCAATGCTGGCGGCGTCGATATTGGGGCACACCAGCAAATTTGCCGCGCCAGTCAATGTGCCGTGAGGCATCAGCCCGGCGCGGGCCTGGACATCGAGCGCCATATCGCCGTGCATTTCCCCGTCCACTTCCAGCCAGGGCGCATGTTCGCGCAAGAGACTCAGCGTCTGGCGCATTTTAACCGCGCTGGGTTCATTGCTGGTACCAAAGTTCGAATGCGACAGCAGTGCCGCCTTCGGTTTAATACCAAAACGCATCATCTCCTCGGCGGCCATGATGGTGATCTGGGACAGCTCCCCGGGCGTGGGGTCGTAGTTGATGTGCGTGTCCACCAAAAACACCTGGCGCCCGGGCAGCAGCAACCCGCTCATGCAGGCATAGATCGATGCGTTATGCCGTCCCGTGCGTTTGCCGATCACCTGATCGACATAGGTCAGATGCGCGGCCGTGATGCCCCAGGTGCCACAAATCAGGCCATCGACATCATTCTTGTGCAGCAGCATTGCGCCGATCAGCGTCAGGCGCCGCCGCATTTCGATCTTGGCCATCGGCACCGTGATGCCCTTGCGTTCAGTCATGCGGTGATAGGTTTGCCAGAAGTCGCGGTAGCGCGCATCCAAGTCGGTGTTCACCACGTCGTAATCGTGCTGCTCGCGTAAGCGCAGGCCCAGCGCCTGGATGCGCTGGAGGATCGCCGTCGGGCGACCAATCAGCGTGGGCCGCGCGATCCCTTCATCGACCATGATCTGCGCCGCCATCAGCACCCGCTCGTCCTCGCCTTCGCTGAAGGCCACGCGCTTTTTGCTGGCGCGCCGCGCGGCATCGAAAATCGGCTTCATCAGCGTGCCCGATGCATAGACGAAGTTTTCCAACTGCTCGCGGTAGGCGTCCATATCGGTGATCGGGCGCTGCGCCACGCCGCAGTTGGCGGCAGCCCGGGCCACCGCCGGGGCAATTTTGATCATCAGGCGCGGATCAAAGGGCTTGGGGATCAGGTATTCGCGCCCAAAGCTCAGCTGCTCGCCCGCATAGGCCGCCGCCACGTGTTCACTTTGCTCGGCTTGCGCCAGCTCGGCAATGGCGTGCACGGCGGCGACGCACATCTCGTCGGTAATGGTGGTGGCGCCGCAATCGAGCGCGCCGCGAAAAATGTACGGGAAGCACAGGACGTTGTTGACCTGATTCGGAAAATCCGAACGCCCCGTCGCCATGACAACGTCCTCGCGGACCTTGTGCGCTTCGTCGGGCGAAATCTCCGGCGTCGGATTGGCCAGCGCGAAGATGACCGGCTTGGCCGCCATGCGCGCAACCATTTCGGGCTTGAGCACGTTGCCCGCCGACAGGCCCAGGAACACGTCCGCACCTTCGATCACCTCGCCGAGCGTACGCATCTCGGTTTTGCGCGCGAACGGACGTTTTTCATCGTCCATCAGCTCGGTACGGCCTTCATAGACCACCCCCGCGAGATCGGTGACGAACACGTTCTCGCGCTTAAGCCCCACCTTCAGCAGCAGCTTCAGACAAGCCAGCGCCGCCGCGCCCGCGCCCGAAGCCACCAGCTTGACCGCTGCAATGTCCTTGCCGACCACCTTCAGTCCATTGAGCATGGCCGCCGCCACAGTCACGGCGGTGCCATGCTGGTCGTCGTGGAAGACCGGAATCTTCAGGCGCTTGCGCAATTCGCGTTCGATGTGGAAACAATCCGGCGCTTTGATGTCTTCCAAGTTGATGGCGCCAAAAGTCGGCTCCAACGCGGCGATGATTTCGATCAGCTTGTCCGGGGCTTTTTCGGCGATCTCGATATCGAACACATCGACATTGGCGAACTTCTTGAACAGCACGCCTTTGCCCTCCATCACGGGCTTGGCCGCCAGCGGGCCGATATCGCCCAGCCCCAGCACCGCGCTGCCATTGGTGACCACGCCCACCAAGTTACCGCGGGCGGTGTAGCGGAACGCGGCGGCCGGATCCCGGAGGATTTCCTCGCACGGCGCAGCCACCCCGGGCGAATAGGCCAGCGCGAGATCGCGCTGATTGACCACCTGCTTGGTCGCCACAGTCGCAATCTTGCCCGGCACCGGATGCTCGTGGTACACAAGCGCGGCGCGATGCAACTGGGCGCGGCGGTCTTGTGCGCTCAACGCAAACGGGACAGCGGGGGGAGGGGTGTCAGACATGAGGCAAAGGTTCCTGGGAGAGAGGCCGCCGGCGAAGAGGCCTATAAGCGTATAGGCGTATTTCTGTGTGAGAACACACGCCTCGGCGCAGTTTTGGAAGGGGATGGGATTTTAGGTTTTATACCGAAAACCGTACCGAGTGTCCTGAAACGCAACAAGCCAAGCTATTGACAAATGCATCCCTCAAGGGGCAATTGAATCTGAAAACGACCGTGAGACACGCCCACCCGTGCCGTGATCCGCGCGCGGCGCTTAAGCACCTCTGGCGCAAGGTGACGCAGGCGGAAATATTCAGTGCCTTACAGCGCTCCCCGATGGACAGACTGAATTTAAGCCGGTTCTACGCGACCCTTGCGTTGCTGATATTCATCGTGGTCTACATCCGAATCCTCCCGCAAAGACCCGCCGAGCATCCGGGCAGACGGCCCCCCCATGACCCCGCTCGCCGCCATCGCGCTGGCCGTGGTGATCGCGCCGGGCAGCGTGTTCGGGGCGTTTTAGGCGCCTCTGCATGAATCCGTGCAAGTGGATACGCCCAAGTTCTGTATGGGATGCGTCACGCAACGCGCAGCGATACAACAAAACCTGCCTAAGAACCTGTTTACGATCTCAAATGGCTCACGCAGAGACCTTTTCGGGAGGGGATGCAAGGCGCAGCGCGCAGCCCATAGCCCGGCTATGGGCCAGCGTTGCAACG
>JAITWT010000219.1 GCA_031285125.1 Burkholderiaceae bacterium
GGCGGTCTGCGGCGTTGCAACCCTTGCCCATGGCACGCACCATGGGCTGCGGCTTGCGCCTTGCAGCCCCTCCCAATCCGCATCCCGCACACCTCACGCCGAGATCGTAAACAGGTTCTAAGAACCTGTTGTTGGGCCAGCGCACAGGCGCTGCAAAGCCCGCCGCAGCAACACAGGGAGGGCTTATTGCGGTACCCGGACCCGCCGCCATGCCGCACGGCCGAGTACGCGCAGCTTGTCGTTCCAATCCATGCGCCCAAACGTGGTTTTGATGATGCCTTGGTTGAAACGGGCGGGCTTGCTGTAGTCGATGCGCACATCCACCACCACCGGCTGGCCGCCGCGCGCGCGCGTGTCGGCGTCGGCGATGACACGTTCGATGTCCTCGTCGCTGCGCATTTCAATGTAGGCGGCGCCGACGGCCTCGGCAATGCCGCGCAGCCGCACTTCGGGCAGCACCGAACAGGTTTTGCGGTTGTAGGGCAGGGTCTGGATCTGGGAAATTTGTGACAGTTCACCGTCGTTGAACACGTAATAGACGACGCCCAGCCGGTGTTCGGCGGCCGTGATGATTTCCAGTCCGGTCATCAGAAAGGCGCCGTCGCCGACGATGCCAACCACTTGGGCTTCCGGGTGCGTCAGCTTGACGCCGATCGCCGCCGGCACGCAGTAGCCCATGCAGTTGAAATCGGTCGGAGACAACACGTGTTTGCTGCGCCTGGCCGGGAACAGTTCAGCCACCAGAAAGGTGTGATTGCCGTCATCGGCGATCAGATAGGCCTCGTCGGCGAGCCGGCGGCGCAGCGCTTGGAAGAAGCGCGCCGGGTTGACACGGCCGCGGCTGTCGTGGCGCAGCCATTCGTCGAGGTATTTCTGCTTGTCTTGCGCAATCCGCTCGCGCAGCGCCTGATCCACAGGCGCGACCGGCGCGCAGGCGGGGGACGATAGCGCTGTCAGCAGCGCATCGAGCGCGAGCCGGGCGTCCGCGGTGATGGCGATCTGGGCCGGGTAGTTGACGTTGAATACCTTGGGGTTCAGATCGATATGAATCAGCTTCCAGCGTGGCTCCAGTCCGTAGCTGCCGGTGGCGATTTCGGCAAAGCGGTTACCCACGGCCAGCAGCACGTCGCAATCGGCGAAGGCGTGTGTTGCCGCCGGCACCGCCGCCGGCCCGATGCCCATGCCCACGTGCAGCGGGTGGTTCTCGGGGAACACGCTCAGCCCCTGCAACGTCGTGGCGACCGGCGCGTTCAGGCGCTCGGCCAGCGCGATCGCTTGCGCCGTCGCATCGCGCGCGCCCCAGCCCAGAAAGAAGCCCGGGCGCTTGGCATGGGCCAGCAGCGCGGCCGCCTGTTCGATGGCCGCCGCCTCGGGCGCGGGCGGCGCCGCGAAGGCCGGCAGCGGCGGCAATTCCGTCACCGGGCCCGGGAACAATTGCAGGTTGACAGGGATTTCGACGAACACCGGCCCGGGCTCGCCTTCGGTCGCCACACGCCAGGCTTCAAACAGGGTGGGCACGATGTCGGCATGCGTGTTCACGCGCCAGCGGCCTTTGGTGATGGCGCGCACCATGTCGAGCTGGTCAATTTCGTGCAGCTGGTAGCCGAAGCCGTGGTCGGTGCGCACGCCGCCGGTGATCACCAGCATCGGGATCCCGTCCAGAAAAGCTTCGCCGATGCCCGCGTAGGCCAGCGCGGTGCCGGCGGCGGGCACGATCAGCAGGGTACCGGGTTCATCGCTGGTGCGGCTGACGGCGTCCGCCATGAAGGCGCCGTTGCCTTCATGGGTGACGCGGATCGGCGTCATTTGGCTGGACGAGGCCAGTTGGTCGTATATCTCGGTGTTGTGCACGCCGGGGATGCCGAAGGTGAAGCGCACACCGAGTTGTTCAAGTGCATAGCGCACGAGTTGAGCGCCGGTCAGGTGCATGGGGCCTCCTTGGAATCTGTTCAGGTTCTTCCGCCGGGGTCGCGCGATCAAGTGCTGGGGTGTGCATCGACTGGAAAAGAAAAAGCAGTGTATGCCAAGGCGCACGATCGCCCGCGCGCATGTTGGGCTGGGCCGCGCTCAGCCCGGCATGCCTGTGTATGGCTGTCTGGCGTCCTTCATCGTCCGAGCGCGATATGCCGGGCCGCGTTGCGCGCGCTCAGGATGCAGCCGGATAGGAAAGTGCCTTCGAGCGAACTTTTGCCGTTGAGCCCGCCGCCGCCGAAGCCGGTCGCTTCGCCGGCCGCGTACAGGCCGCTGATGGGGACGCCGGCGGTATCGAGCGCGCGGCTGTGCAGATCGGTCTGAATCCCACCCATGGATTTGCGGATCAGCAGGCGGCAGCGAATCGCGATCAGCGGCCCAGCGGCTGGATCCAGAATTTTCTGGAACTTGCAGGTGCGCACCCGGTCGCCAGTCCATTGGCGTAGATGGGCGATGCGGCGCAATTGGTCGTCGTTGTGAAAGCGCGGGCCGCGCGCGATCTGTGCGTCGTACGCGGTGATCTCGCGCGCCAGCAGATCGGCATCGATGCGGTAGGCGCCACCCAGCGCATTCATGCGCTCGACGAGTTCGGTCAGCCGCGGGGCCTGCACAAAATCAGGGCAGGTGTGCAGCAATTCATCGGCCAGCGGGCTGCGTCCGGTCAGCGTCTGCCACAGAAAGGGCAGCGCGCGGCGGTCGCGGATCAGCGGGTTGTACTCGGCGCCCGAGGCCGCCAGTTCGCGCCGTGCGATGCGGCGATTGAGGATTTGCCAAGTATGCGGCCAGCCGCTGCGGGCAATCTGCGCCACCATCGCATGCGTGTCGAAGCCCGTCACCAGCGGCACCGGGCCGATGCGGCGTCCGCCCGGCTCCAGCCACAACGCCGAGCGTGCCGGCATCAAACTCAGGCCATGCCCCTCGAAATGCGGCGACGGGTAAGCCACGCCCGCCGCGTAATTCCACATCGCGCCCAAGTGAGTCAATTGCCCTCCTAAGCGCTGTACGGCGTCGTGTAATTGGCCATCCGCGCGGGGAGATGAACCATTGAGCAGTTCAACGGGCGGCGTACCGAGTTCGGCGGGCCAATGCGCGCGGACCTTGCGTAAATCACCCCCGATGCCGCCCGAGGCGATGACCAGCCGGTCTCCCTCGGCCTCGAAAACGGCGCCGTCCGCATCCGTACACAGGCCGCGACAGCGCCAGCCGCCTCCTGTCATCGGCTCGATGGCTTGCACCTCGTGCCCGGTCGCCAGCCGCAGGTTGGCGCGCTGCGGATGCTGGTGCAATGCCGTGAGCAGCGTGCGCGCCATATGTCTGGATGTCCCCCAAAGCACGTGGTAGCGCGGCACCGAGTTGCCGGGGCGAAACAGCCCGCGCTCCACCCATTGCACCGCCGGGATGAAGCGCAGTCCGAAACCGCGCAGCCAGTCATGGACGTCGCTCACGCAGCGCTCGATGTAATGCCGCGCCCAGGCGCGCGGCCAAACGTCCGTATCGTCGAAACAGGCGACGCGCTGCCAGTCGGCCCAGGCCAACGCCTGGCTGTCTCGAATACCCGCGCGCCGCTGCTGTGGTGAATCGACGAAGCACATTCCGCCGAACGCTTGCATCGCCAGACCGCCCAAGGCCTCGTCGCCGCCACGTTCCAGCAGTAGCACGCGCTGTCCGGCATGGAGTAACTCCAGCGCAGTCACGATGCCCGACAGTCCGCCGCCGGCGATGAGCGTGTCGTAGTGCACGTGCGCGGGAGATGGATTCGATGGCATGACGATAGACCTTGTCTCTACATTGGATGGAGGAGACAAGTATCAGGGGGGCGGGTTGTCCCGTCCTGCGGCTTGCCCCAGGGGCCGGCTCCGGCCGCGCTGTGCCGTGCCGCGCCAATAACGGCACGTCTCTTGCCGCCGCAGCAACGCACACCGGATATTTCCGGTGCTTGTGCTGGCTTGCCCTTTGGGGCGGCGGCGATGAATGCCTCTCTATCTGTGTGATCTCTCGCCGCCGGCCCTGGCGCGCCAGGGGCTTATTTGATTTTCATAGTAAACGATGACTGCGTTGGCCTTCGCATTCCCTTTCGTATTTCTATTGATATCTGTATTTCACAAGCAGCAAGGGGCAGAAGCCGTCATGCTTTACGAAAAATTCCACCGAGGCTTTACT
>JAITWT010000095.1 GCA_031285125.1 Burkholderiaceae bacterium
GCGATTGGGCGGCCAAGTCGCTTGCATGGGCATGAGCCCATGCGGCGCGCCGTTGGCCACCCACTCATCCCGATTGCGGCCCAACGTGAGCCATTTGAGATCGTAAACAGGTTCTAAGAACCTGTTGACGATCCCGGCGCGGACGTGCAGGCGCGGGCGCGGGCTTGGGCGGTCTGCGGCGTTGCAACCCTTGTCCATGGCACGAGCCATGAGCTGCGGTCTGCGCCTTGCAGCCCATCCCCATCCGCATCCCGCACGCCTCACACCGAGAGCGTAAATAGGTTCTGAGAACGAGGCTTGATTTACATAAATACGTTGGCGTAAACAAGCCATAATGCCATGCATATACCTATACAGGAGACTTATTTATGGAGCGTTTGCAGTTCGGTGAGGGTGTTCGCTACAACGCGCTTGAGGCCGCCATACATATGGCCCGGTACCTCATTGTCAAAGAGCGATGCAGCGGCCGCGCAGTACTGGACGTCGCTTGTGGCGAAGGATACGGATCGTGGCTGATCAGCAAGTGGGGCGCCAAGTCGGTACTGGGTATCGACATCTCGGAAGAAGCGATTGCCAATGCCAGAAGCCAGTTTAAGGCGCCGGGTTTGACTTTCGGCTGTGGCGCGGGTGAACGGCTGGCCGAAATCGTCGGGCCGCAGCGCTTCGACTTGATCGTCTCGCTCGAAACCATTGAACACCTTGACGACCCTAAACGCTTCTTGGAGAACATTAAACGCTTGGCGAATGAGGGCGCGACGATTGTTATTTCCGCGCCCAACGATTACTGGTATTACGATCGCGGCGGCCAAAATGAATTCCACAAACACAAATTTACGTTTGAAGAATTCAAAGACCTGACCGAGACAGTGCTTGGTAAAGCGCAATCCTGGCAACTGGGGACACTGGGCATTGGCTTTTCTGTAACCAAACAGAATGGGCCCTTATTAAGCGGCCATGCTGGAACAGGGCAGAGTCTGATGCTTGAGTTCCGGGATATTGATTCAGCGGTATTTGTCCCTTCGCAGGTCGAGAGCGATGTGATACCGCCGGAAGCCGCATTCTACGTTGGCGTCTGGGGAAAGCAGGGCGTTTCGGACATGATATTTGCCGGTTATCCCGTTTCCATGGACCTTGGGCGGCAGGCGCTTTTCTCTAGAGAAAAGGTGTGGGCAAGCAAGCCCGATCCGTCCGAGCCAAGTGATGAGATCAGGATAGCGGAGTTGCAAAAACTCGTCAGCAAACTACAGGAGACCGAAACAAAACTGCGCGAGGCGGCCACGGTGGCCGAAAAGCATACGGTCGAACTCAACGAAAATCTTCGTGCGGTTCAGGAAAAGCGCGACTTCGCGGAAAAAGAGAACGCGAGATTAGCCTTGTTGCTCGAGGCTGCCGCTGCGGTCGAAAAGCATGCGTTCGAGCTCAATGAAAACCTTCGTGCCGTTCAGGAAAAGCTGTATTTCGCGGAAAAAGAGAACGCGAGATTAGGAATGTCCCGTCGCGCGGCGCAAGCAGAAGTCGCGTCCGTGTGGCGTGCGCTTGAGAGGCATGAACGGGAGAAGCACGAGATCACGGCCCGTTATAACGGAGAGTTGCAGGAACTTAGCAACCAGCTGAACCAGAGCCGGCAAGAGATTGAGGGCCTTGCAAAGTTGGTGGCTACTCAGGCAGAGGAATTGGCAGGCATTCCTTGGCTTATTGTGAGGACATGGTGGAAAGTGAGAAAACTGATCCCGAATTTTGTCCTGCGCGGCGTTGGGCGTATGTTGGGCACGATGCGAGGCGTTCATGCAAATTAATGACCAAAACCTGGAGCCCGGCCTGGAAACAAGACCGTATATTACGCACCGTTTTCATGAATTTTTAAACAGTGATTCTGGGCGGCGCGAAGGACCTAATATCGGCTTGAATGGCGAGCATCTGACAATGATCTTCCTTGCGTCGAATCGCAGTCATTTATCGATCAAGCTCTGCCGATCGATTGCCGAGCAAATCCCTGATTTCAAGGGGGAGGTTCTTGTTATAGACAACGGCTCAAACGAGGAAGAGCGTGAAACCCTGCGCCGCTATCTGCATGGCATGCCGTTTCGCTGGCGCATTGAGGAGCTGGGTCATAATTTCGGCGTTGCTGGAGGGCGAAATCGGGCTCTGTCTCATGTCCGTACGGAATGGGTCATGAGTTTGGATAACGATGTGTATTTTATTAAAAACCCGCTGCCGCAGCTACAAAAAGACATCGCAGTCCTAGGGTGCCATTTCATAACTATGGCGATTCTTAACAACGATGCCAAGATGAACTTTATTCGAGGAGGCCACCTATATTTGACGTTCGATATGAACGAAATTTTCATTGGTGGAGGAGGTACACATCAGTCCAAATTAGTTGGTCATGATCAGCCAGGTTATCTTGCCACATTTATGTCTGGCAATGCATCTGTTTTCAGAAAAGACACATTTATTGCCCAAGGGGGATTCGATGAAGAAATGTTTGCTGGATTCGAAGATATCGAGTTTTCACTGCGTCTTTTCAGATCTGGCATGAAGGTTGGCGCCAGTGATGTTCGAGCACTGGCTCATGATGACTCAAAATTGGAGACTACAGACGACATAGACGGTGAGCGAACAAAATTTTCACGTCAGAACCTCAAGGTAACCGCAGAGTACTTTGAGAAGAAGCATGGATACAAAATATGGACCGGGAGTACTGACGAATGGGTTCATCAGCGAAAACGATACCTCAGTCCTGAAATACATCAAAAGCGAGTATGTCATTCTCTCAGACCAGGTGATTGCACGCCTAGGCCGCGTATTGCTCTGGTCGTTGATACGAACAGTTGGGCGTTCGCAAATATCGCTAATGAAATCATTAAGCACGTTTCGGACGAATTCGAGTTTGATGTTTTATTTTTACAAGATATTGTGGAGCCAACGCTTGTCCTTGAGATGACGAAAGGACATGATTTAGTGCACTATCTGTGGCGCGGTGCGATTTCTGCCATCAACGAGAATTGGGAGCGCGTAAGAATAGACCGGATTTATGGCAGTTGGAGTAATTTCATCGCGGAGGTCGTGTCGCCACGTCCGATCACATTCACTGTATACGATCACCTGTTTCTTTCTCCGGCTGAGATTGAGCGCTTTATGCCAATGTTTACAACGTTGGCAAGCGGGTATTCCGTGTGCTCCAGGCGGCTTCAAGAAATATACCAGAATATTTCTAAATATCCTGATCCAGGTTTTGAGACACCTGATGGGGTTGATTTGGTCAAATTCAAGCCCTCTAAACTCGAGCGTTTCGCCGCACATATGGATCGCCCTCTTCGGGTCGGCTGGTCCGGTAACAGTGCTTGGGGCGCGCACACTAAAACGGGTCAAATCAATGATCCGAAGGGTTTCCACACCATCTTGAAACCGGCGCTTCAAATTTTGTTCGAGAAGGGGATACCGGTAGAGAATGTTTTTGCCGACAGACAGGTCAAGCATATCCCCCATGATCAAATGCCTGATTATTACAATTCGATTGATGTGCTGGTCTGCTGTTCAGAGGCCGAAGGAACCCCCAATCCTGTTCTTGAAGCCATGGCATGCGGCGTCCCCATCGTCGCAACAGATGTTGGTATTGTCCCCGAAGCATTCGGTCCAAAGCAGGCGAAATTTATCCTTTCGGAGCGAAGCCCGTCCGCTCTTGCGCAAGCTCTTGAGGGGCTCGCCAGATCAAGGTCCAAACTACAGGAATTATCAGAAGAAAATCAATATTCTATAAAACGCTGGGACTGGAGCATCAAAACCGACGCCTATCGCCGTTTATTCAGATATCACATCAATGCGCGTCAGCAGAGCAAGTGAATCCTTATTCATGTTTCTTAAATGAACTTTTGGTTTGGGTACATCCATGAAAATAACGCACACGCTGCCGCGACACCCACTGGCTGAACGGTCCAATGATCGCTTTGCCCGGATCATCGCATTGATCGGTTTTGTGCTGACGGTATTCACGTTTTATCCTGGATTCCTCTCGGCTGACTCTTTGGACCAATTCGGCCAGGGTTTGAATTTTAATTTCAGTGATTGGCATCTGCCGGCGATGGCGTTTGTCTGGTCCCTTTTGGATACGATTTGGCCGGGTCCGGAACCGATGCTTTTCCTCCAAGCGGGACTGTATTGGGGGGGTGTTTATTACCTGACGTCCGCGATCCCTACACGCTCGGCCGCCGTACGCTGCGTCATCATTGCCCTGTTCTTTTCGCCGGTCGTACTGAATTTTGCTGGCGTCATCTGGAAGGATGTTCAGTTGGCTGCCGCATGGTCGTTCGTGGTGGGCTACACCTACGCCCTTCGCCGCCAAGGGCGGCCACTCCGCAGCTCTGTCAAGGTTCTGCTTCTCGTGCTCCTGGCGTACGGCGCCCTGGTTCGCTATAACGCTACACTGGTGGTGGGCCCGCTGTTTCTTTACGTCCTGACCGGCCGCCCGGTTGTTCGGCGGTTCTGGGTCACCATTGCGATATACGTTGCCGTGGTGGCTGGCGCTTTGGCGTCCAGTCAAATTTTGAACCGTCTATTAGCGGTGGAGCATACTGGTGTAACAGATTCTTTGTTTGTATTTGACTTGGCTGGTATATCGGTCAGGTCAAATAACAATGTTTACCCATTTCCCCTCTCTCCTCTAGAAATGGATAAGGTAAAAACGTGTTATGGCAAAGCTGAGGTAGTAAACCCGTTCATCTGGGGAGATTGCGCGTTTATATGGTCTAAGGCGCGTCCTCCCGGTGCGAATACATCGCTATTGGGAACTTGGAAGTCGATGGTCATTCACAATATTTCAGCATATTTTCATCATCGCCTGGCGCATTTTAAAAATTTTCTTGCCATCCCGCCTTCACCACCGCAATCGTATCTCTGGCAAAACGGTATCGATGCAAATAATCACGGATATAAGACAAGATACCATGGCTTATATCATGTTATGCATGGTTACATACAAATTTTCTCGAAAACAATTTTGTTTAGGCCGGTAACGTGGCTGCTGATTTCCGTGTTCATGATTCTGTTGGCTGCGCTGCCCATAGTCGATTCACATAAAAAGAACCTTCTAATGGTCTTGGGGTTGAGTGGTACGGCTTATCTGTTCACCTATTTGCCCTTCGGTGTTGCACCAGATTTTCGTTATGCTTACGTCAGTATCATTTTTTCAATCTTTGGCTTATGTGTTCTGACGCCTAGAGCCGTCGCTTTGTGTTCTTTATATCTGGCCCGTATGGGCATCCGGCGATCAGTTGGTGGACGATTGAAATAGTTGTATTGCGTGCATTGTTATTTTGAGTATAGAGCATCTTTTGTTGAGTCGATGACAAGTTTTCAATGACTTTCGTCATTGCGAGCCGCAGGCGAAGCAATCCAGTGTGCTGGGAACTGGATTGCTTCGCTATGCTCGCAATGACGGCACATGCAGGAAGCGTTGTGTACCTCTCAACCCAAACTACTCTAGCCGCAACGTCCAGATGTTGGCCTGTGGAAAATTTTGCTCACCAGCAGCATACGCGATTACGCCGATTCCCGCTTACAGGGCGGGTGGATATATTTCATTTGATTTTAATTTCCGATTTTGTAGCAAATCCTGGTAATAGTCGGTCGGTTGTGGAATGCAGCCAATGGACGAAGTTTGCCGCATCAGAGATCCATTTTGTTTTACCCGGATGAGATGGCCTGTACCGGGCACAATCTTATGAATTGCGCCATGGGCCATCACAGATTGATTCCACGCCCAATCTTCAAAACCAATCTGATTGCCGAGCTGGGTCTGTGGGTAAGGTAATTCTTTTAGAAGATCCCGGGGGGCAAAACAAAGCGCGGTCCAGTAGTTAGAACACATCAGCCCCACGGGATCGGCTTCGGCTTGATCCATGTCGGCATGGACGAACACTTTTCTAATCACGCCAAAATAGATACTAATTTCCGGATGCCAGACGACGCGCCGCTTTTCCTGTTTTGCAGCGGTGTATGCAGCCTGAAGCCAATTGCTTCCAAACAGGTCGTCGGCATCCAAAAAAGCGACATACTTTCCTGTCGCAATGGATGCGCCTTCATTTCTGGCGTGTCCTAGATCGCCGAAATCAACAAGGATTTTTTTCCAATCGCTGGGCATCCATTGTGCGGCGAGTTCGGCGGTCGTTTCGTCGGGCCGGTCCAGTATCACGACCACTTCTACGGCAATACCAGCGCGCTCTGCGGCCGCTTTAGCCAACATCAGACTATCAAAAGAAGGCTTTGCAATGAGGCCCTCTCTGTGCATATTCAACACAACAGAAATATCCATATCTATACCGCCTAGACAAGGAAAGATGGGGACGTCAACATCGCATTCATATAAGCTTCCCACGAGTGTTTCTGATCGAGACGGTGGCGCAGAGCGATGCTTCGGCGGCGGGCTTCATCGGGATGGGCTCTGATTGCGTTTAACGCCGCTATGTATGCATCAGGATTGTTGAAATCATCGATCAGCCAACCCGTCGTTTCATCGATGAGTTCAGCAATACCGCCTCGGTTTGAGGCGACAATAGCTAAGCCAGCGCGGGCTGCGGCCAGCAATACGTTGGGTAGGCCATCCCACAGTGTGGTATATAAAAATGCACCGAATTTTTCCGTGGGAAGAGATTCGAAAGAAGGGTAAGAACCATGCCAAATAAGGTTACTTATTGATTCCGAATCTCTTGTGAATTTGGTGTTGCAGCTTTCCTCGCCGGCGCCAAATATTTCGTATTTGAACCCTGCGTCTTTCTTTGCTATTTGCAGCAGGAGTTGAATATTTTTTTGCCGGCAGAGCCGGCCTGCCCACATGACCGGAAACGGCTCATGGTGAGCAGACAGAGCAGCAGTCAAAGAATTTCCAGAAGGCGCGGGTTGATAAACAGTGTGTAGTTTATTGGAATCGGATTTTCTGATGGCGAATTGCGCGGCAAGCTCATCTGCAAATGTTTTATTATCCAATAAAACACCTTTCAAGTGCTTGAAAGTTTGTCTGAAATACGCATCAGCATAGCCGATGGCTTCACCGTCATCGTTGTAGTCGTGACAAAAAAGGCCAGCGTATAAATCTGTAAAAGTTGCAAAGGCAGCGCCGCGTATCCGGATGGCTTCCCAACAGGCGCGGCTGTTGACGTTGAGCAGGCTTTTGGGTTTCAGAGCCTGAATGATCCATGAGGTTATTTCGACGCGATCGGGAAACGATAAAGTGGGATCGTAGTCAGAAAGAACACATAAATGGGTTGATGGCGGTAGCCAATCACGGGCCTCCGTTCGATGGCTGTCGGTGATGACCACGAGGAGCGAGTCAATGCCATATTTTTCTATGGCGGCTTTGGCCGCATGGGCGGCGACCAGATCCGCATCGCCTCTCATCAGCCAGGGTACAAATATGATTCGCTCGTAGGCCTGCTCAAAGGAGGCAAACAGCTTGCGCCAGGCTGCGGCTGCCTTGTCGCGCCGGATGCCTTCTATGATTGGTACCTCACATTTTTTGAGCGACTGGGTCAAGCCGCTGAGGTCGGGTTCGAAAGTGGCGAGCTCCCCCACAAATTCTGCAGCAAGAAGAGCGATCTTGCGGTTTTCTTCTGCTGTTCTTTTTGTTGGTTCCTGCGGCGGGGCGGTTCGGATGTAATGCAGAAGCGGATTTTTCAGAACATCGGGATCATTGCGGTGTTGTTCTACATACTGCGCGGCGTTGAATAGCGGGCTCGGATTACGCAGTTCTTTGGCGCCGTGGAGTAGATAATGGGTCAGAGGGTCGTTGCCGGTACCGGAAATATCGGAGTAATTTTCGAGATACCAGGCCGGATCGAATAAACCCGATTGGATAATGATGCGCCGTACCCGGCGATATTTCACCCAATAAAAAATTTTTCGCAACATCGGTCAATTTTTACGGATGGGAGCGATTCCAAGGTTATTGAAAATAACCCCTCGTCCCCATGTATTTATAAGACTAATTTCCAACATTGAAAAGCTCGTGCTCCAACGCAATTTAAACGGCTGCGCGGGCGATCAAATTGCAGGCGCAAAGCCCCATGCGCTCCGCCGGGCAGAGCGCCGCTGCACGCACCGGTCGCGTCGATTTGCGCCGGGGCTTAGACCAAGATCACGGGTAACCCTGCGGATTGCGCTCCTGCCAGCGCCAGTGATCTTGGCACATTCTTTCGATCCCGAAGCGCGCCTTCCATTCAATCACTTGCTGCGCAAAGGCCGGGTTCGCATAGCATTGGGCAATATCCCCGGGTCTGCGCGCCACAATTTCATAGGGAATCGGGCGCCCCGAGGCTTGCTGGAACGCTTGCACGATCTCAAGCACCGTGTATCCACGCCCCGTCCCGAGGTTGACCGTGAACCCTTTGCCGTGCGCGGCCAGCGCATCCAGCGCTTTAAGATGTCCCTGGGCCAGATCAACGACATGAATATAGTCGCGCACGCCTGTGCCGTCGGGCGTTGGATAGTCGCCGCCGAACACCTGCAGCTTGTGCAGTTTGCCGACCGCCACCTGGGCAATATACGGCATGAGATTGTTCGGAATCCCGGCCGGATCCTCACCGATCAGTCCGCTTTCATGTGCGCCGACCGGGTTGAAGTAGCGCAGGATGGCAATGCGCCATGACGGATCGGCCCGCTGCACATCGCGCAGAATTTGCTCGGAGATAAGTTTGGATTGCCCGTAGGGATTCGTTGCTGAAAGCGGAAAGGATTCATCGATCGGCATGCGCTCGGGCACGCCATACACCGTCGCAGACGAGCTGAAGACGAGTTGCTTGACATCGTGCTTGCGCATGGCATCGAGCATGGTGAGCAAGCCGCCGATGTTGTTACGGTAGTACTCGACCGGCTTGGCCACCGATTCACCGACCGCCTTGAGTCCGGCGAAGTGAATGACGCCAGTCACCGGGTGCGCGTTGAAGATGCGTGCAAGCGCGGCTTCGTCACGTACGTCGGCCTCGTAGCACGTCACCGCCTTGCCCGTGATGCGCTGGACGCGCGCCAGCGACTCGCGGCGGCTGTTGACGAAGTTGTCGACCACCACGATGTCATAGCCGTTGCCGAGCAGTTCGACGCAGGTATGCGAGCCGATGTAGCCGGCGCCGCCGGTGACGAGGATGGTGCGTTTGGGGGGGGAGCTTGTCATTATTGGCTGTCCACAATCCGGCCATGTTCAAGGTGCAGCACGCGGTTGCATTCCTTGTCAATCAGCTTTTGCGAGTGCGAAGCAAGGACCAGAATGCCCGAGCGCGTCACCACTTCGCGCATGCGCTTTTCGGCCTTTTCCTTGAAGTCGGCATCGCCCACCGAAAGCCATTCGTCCATCAGCAGAATATCGGATTGGACGCTGGTGCAGATCGAGAAAGACAGCCGCATCCGCATACCGGTCGAGTACGTGCGCACCGGCATGTTGAGGTATTCCCCCAGGCCGCTGAACTCGGAAATGCTCGGCGTGAGGTCGTCGATCTCCTTTTTGCTCAGGCCCATCACCAGTCCGCGCAGCATGATGTTTTCCAGGCCGGTGGCATCGTCTTCGATGCCCAGTGAAGGGTCAATCAAGCTTGACAGCGTGCCTTGCCGCACGAACTGGCCTGCCGAGGGTTCATAGACTCCCGCCAGCGCGCGCAGCAGGGTCGATTTGCCCGCGCCGTTATGGCCGACCAAGCCCACCCGGTCGCCGCTCTTGAGCTCGAAGCTGATGTCGTGCAAGGCCTGGACGACTCTGACGCCGGTTTCCTTGCCCAGGCGGCCGCCTGTCACCGAGGCGGCCAAGGTCTTCTTCAGCGAAGCGGCGCCTGCGCCGTAAATCGGGAAGTGGACCGAAACGTTCTTGAGGGAAATGAAAGGAGTAGTCATGCGAACGTTCAAAGCCAATAAACCACGCGCCGGCGGTATTTGACAAACAGCACGGTTGCCAGGATGAGGGCCACCGCCGTCCATACCAGGACGCCATACCAATTGTGTACATGCGAAACGCCCCCCAGCAGCGGCGTGCGCAGCAAATCGAGCATTTGGGCGAAGGGGTTCCAGAGAATCAGCTTGGCACGGCCCGGCAAATTATCGGGTTTCCAGAAGACGGGCGTGAGGAACATGAGCATCTGCATCACGCTGGTCACGATTTGCACGACATCGCGAAAACGCGTGCACATCAGGCCGAGCACCAAGCCGACCGCATGGGCGTTGATCAGCAGAAGTGCAAACGCCGGGATCACCAGCAGCGAATGCCATGACAGCGAGATTCCCGCCCACAGCGCCACGGGGATAAACAGCACAATCTGGTGCGCGAACTGGATCAAGTTGCGCGACATGGCGCGCCAGACAAACATGCTGATGGGGAAATAGCCCTGCTTGAGGTAATGGGCAGAAGTAATGAACGCGTTGCAGGCATCGCTGACGATGCTGAAAAACAGGTTCCAGAAAATGATCCCTAATGTCAGATAAGGGAAAAAATCGGTCAGTTTGTTGCCGAACAACGAACTGTATATCGGCCCCATACCGCCGATCATCGCGCCCATGCTCAAGGTCAGCCACAGGGGGCCAAGCATGGAGCGCCGGTAACGCAGCACGATATCGAACCAGGACAGGGTCCACCAGATGTCGGCGCGACGGGTGCCTTCCCACCAGTCGCCCCAGGCGGTGCGATGTAAATTGGATTGAACTTGACTCATGCGTTTGAATGGAAATGCGCGCACCCGGTAAATATTGGCCCAGCCGGCGAGGTCATTGGCCCCGGGCTGTGTGGGTATACTGGACTTCGATCAGGGCCAATGCGCCTTTGCTAAGGTGGGTCAGACGGTGCTCTTTTTTCTGAGGGAGGCCGATTATCGCCTCGCCGTGATAGTCGCGGTATTCGCCGCTCGATCAGGCCAGTCAGGCCGTCTTGCCGTGGCAGGATACCTGCAAATTCACAAATTTCCTCATGCCCACACTCTCCGTCGCCCTGTGCACCTACAACGGCGCGCGCTTCATCCGTGAACAAATCCGCAGCATCGCCTTGCAAACCTTGCCGCCGCAAGAGATCGTGCTGTCCGACGATGCTTCGCGCGACGATTGCGTGGCGGTGGCGCGCACGGCGCTGCAGGAATGTCTGGCGCAGCGGCCGGGGCTGGTGTTGCCGCTGCGCGTGCTGCAAAACACAGCGCCGCTGCGCGTGACGAAGAATTTCGAGCAGGCGGTGCGCGAGTGTACGGGGGATTTGATCGCGTTGTCCGATCAGGACGACGTCTGGCCGCCGCAGCGGCTTGCGCGCATGGCGGCCTGCTTTGCGCAGCGTGGCGATCTGACCTTGCTGCACACCGATGCGCGGCTGGTGGATCGGCAAGGCGCGCCTTTGGGCGGTTCGCTGTTCCATGCGCTCGAGGTGACGCGCAGCGAGCGTGAGCGCATTCACGCGGGGGCGGCGTTCGAGGTGTTCCTGCGCCGCAATCTGGTGACCGGGGCGGCCACGGTCTTCCGCCGTTCGCTGCTGGCCGCGGCGCTGCCGTTCCCGGCCGAGTGGGTGCATGACGAGTGGCTGGGCATCATCGCCGCTGCCGTGGGGCGCGTGGACATGCTCGAAGAGCCGCTCCTGGACTATCGCCAGCATGGCGGCAACCAGATTGGCGCGCAGCGCGATTCCTTGATGGGCAAAGTGCGCAAGGCGCTGGCCTCGCGCGGCACGACGCATATCGAGCGCGCCGACAAAGCGCAGCAGTTGCTGGAACGGCTGGAACGGCTGGAGCGCCTGGGGCCCGATCAAATCGCTGCCGGGCTTTTGGAAAAGGTGCGTGTCAAACTCGACCACCAGCGTTTTCGCGCGGCCCTGCCGGCCTCGCGCTGGGCGCGCTGCGTGCCGGTGTTGCGCGAAGCGATGACGGGCCGTTATGACCAGTTTGGCCGCGGGTTTCGCGGGGTGGTGCGGGATTTGTTTGAGTCGGTATGAATGGCTTTGTATGAACGGTTTCAGGAGGGTGGGCACAATCGGTGCCATGCTTGATTCGGACGTTCAATCAAACGATACCGCAACGCACTGCACCCGGACTTTGCGCGCGAGCGCCAAAGCGGTTGCTTCGGCTTGGCTGTTCTATGCGCCGTTTTGCGCGCGGTTCCATGCGCGGTGCTACGCGCCGCTGCCGGGCTCCCTCCTCCTGGGAGGCGCGCGATGAGTGATATACGCAGCTGCGGTCAATACCTGTGGCGGAGCTTCTTGCTCATCCCTAATGCAATCTACAAAGGGGGCGGTATCGGCGGTGCGGCACAGCGCGCGCTGACAATCTTCCGGCAATCGGGGGTATGCGGTGTATGGCGTTCGGTGCGCGTGCTGCTTCAGGGCAAGGGGCCGCCGCTGATGGCCGATGCCTCGCGCGCGGACCAGTTGCAGTACCAGGAATGGGTCAATCGCTATGACCTGGTGCCATCGCAGGCCGAACAAATCGCGCTGCGCGCGCAGATCGATGCGATGCCATCGCCACCGGTGTTCGCGTTGGTGATGCCGCTGCTGGGCCGGGGCGATGAATCCCTGTTAAAGCGTTCGCTCGATGCCGTGCGCGGGCAGATCTATCCCCATTGGCAATTGCACGTGGCGATCGAGTCCTCCGCCGCGCCGCCGCTGCGCGCGCTGGCGCTGCGCTATGCGGGTGTCGATGCGCGTATTCAGTGCCGCGAATGCGATTGGAGCGCCGCCGCCAATGCGGTGCAGGCGCCGTGGGCGCTGGTGATGGGGGCGCAGGACTGCCTCGCCCCGACGGCGCTGCTGCGGTTGGCTGAAGCGATCGTGCGCGATCGGGAGCTTGCGCTGATTTATAGCGACGAAGACCGTATCGACGCGACGGGTGCGCGTTTGGCGCCGTACTTCAAGCCCGACTGGAACATGGATTTGTTGCGTTCGCAGAACTATGTCTCGCGCCTGGCCTGTTTCAGTACCACGCGCGTGCGTGAAGTGGGCGGTTTTCAGCCGGGCCGGGCGGCCGAGTACGACCTGATCCTGCGCTGCACTGAAGGCCTGCCGGCAACGCGCATCGCGCATATCCCCACGGTGCTTTATCACCGCAAAGTGACCGCGGCCAAGGTTCACGCGCTCGATCCGCTGGAGTACGCGCCCGCGGGCGGCGAAGAAGCGTTGCGCCGCCATCTGCAGCGCCTGGGTGTCGCTGCCGGGGTGCAACGCGATGGCACCGGATTTCGCGTGCGTTATGCGCTGCCCGTGCCGCCGCCGCTGGTCTCGCTCATCATCCCCACGCGCAACGGGTTGCAACTGGTGCGCCGGTGCATCGAGAGCATCGCCGCCAAAACCACGTATGCGCACTACGAAATCATCCTGGTGGACAACGGTTCGGACGACGCCGAGGCCTTGGCGTATTTTGCTGAGGTCTCCACGCGCCTGGGCGTGCGCGTGCTGCGTGACGATCGTCCATTTAACTATTCGCAACTCAACAACCAGGCGGCGACCGTCGCGCGCGGCCAGGTGCTGGGGCTGATCAATAACGATGTCGAGGTGATATCGCCCGGCTGGCTCGAAGAATTGGTGAGCATTGCCTTACAGCCCGGCGTCGGCGCCGTGGGCGCCCGCCTGTGGTATCCGGACATGCGTTTGCAGCACGGCGGCGTGGTGCTCGGTTATGGCGGCGTCGCCAACCATGCGCATCTCAGGCTGCCCCGAGGCGAGCGCGGCTATTTCGGGCGTGCGGCCCTCGTGCAGAACTTCTCGGCCGTGACGGCCGCGTGCCTGGTGGTGCGCAAGTCCTTGTATGAACAGGTGGGCGGTCTCGACGAGGTGCATCTGAAGGTCGCCTACAATGATGTGGACTTCTGCTTGCGGCTGCGTGCAAACGGGCTGCGCAATGTCTGGACGCCTTATGCTGAGTTGCTCCACTGCGAATCAGCAACGCGCCCATCGGATTTTTTGGCTGAGGGCTCACCTGAACAGGTCGAGCGCTTTCGCAGTGAAGGGCGCTGCATGGTGGATCGCTGGGGTGCTTTGTTGAGCAATGACCCGGCTTACAACCCTAATCTGACGTTGGAGGCTGAGGATTTCAGCCTCGCGTGGCCGCCGCGGCAGCCCTTGGTTACACCCTAAAAACTTAATCTGGAGAAACGCGGGAAGCGTTGGACAGTGCACATATCAATCGCACGGATCAGTTGCACAGATCAGTTGCACATGCCAACCCGAGCACAGCCGAGCCCATGACTGATTCGACAAACCATTCCAGCGATTTTTTGGACGCAGCGCCTGGCGTGGTGGTGGTAATTCCGTTTTACAACGGATCGCAGTTCATCGAGCGTGCGCTGTGCAGCGTGTATGCACAGTCGATGCCGGCGGCCGAAGTCATCGTGGTCAACGATGGCTCGCGTCCCGAGGAACGCGATTTTTTGAATACGCTGTGCGAACGCTATCCCTTCAGCGTGATCGACAAGGAAAACGGCGGGCAAGGTTCCGCGCGCAACGCGGGCGCGGCCGCATCGAGCGCACCGTACATCTGCTTTCTCGATCAGGATGATTTTTACCTGACGCATCACATTCGCACCCTGGTGCAAGCGATTCCGCACGACGAGCCGCGCTTCGGCTTCGTCTATGCCGACCTGATCGAGGCCGACGGCGAGGGTAACGTGGTGGCCAGTTCGGCCATCCAGGGGCGCTGCGCCCATCCCAAGACGAGCGTTTTTGAGATGCTGCGCGCCGACATGTACATCTTGCCTTCGGCGGCGTTGATTAGCCGCGCGGCCTTCGAGGCCGTGGACGGTTTTGATACCCAGTTTGTCGGTTTCGAGGACGACGATCTGTTCTTGCGCATCTTCCACAAGGGCTACACCAATCACTACGTCGACCAGGCGGTGACGGTCTGGTGCATTCACACCGACAGCACTTCTTTCGGTATGCGCATGATCCGCAGCCGATTCAATTACTTCAAAAAAATGGCGGCCATGTTCCCTGACGAGCCTTGGCGCAATCGCTATTACCTGCGCGACTGCCTTATGCCGCGCTTTGGCCGTTATTTCGTTGACCATGTGATCGAGGCCACCAAGACGGGCCACGCGAGCCTGTTCGAAATGCGCGCGATCCTGTCCGAGTACGCCGCGATCGTGCAGGCCAGCCCGAATGCCGGCTCCAAGATGAGGCTGCGCGCCATCATGGCGCTGGTGCGTTACAGCCCGCCTGCGCTGATCCGCACGATAGGTGCGTTCACACGTCTGCCGGGTGTGCGTGCATTGCGCCGGGCGCTGGGCTGAACCCGCGGCATTAGAACCTGTTTACGATCTGAAATGGCTCACGCAGAGGCCTTTTCGGGCGGTCTGCGGCGTTGCAACGCTGGCCCATAGCCGGGCTATGGGCTGCGCGCTGCGCCTTGCATCCCCTCCCGAAAAGGCCTCT
>JAITWT010000009.1 GCA_031285125.1 Burkholderiaceae bacterium
CTGCGGCGTTGCAGGCGCTTGCAAGGCATCAAGCCTTGCTGCGCGCCTGCGCCTTGCATCCGGCCCCTCGGATGCACAACGCGACTGCGGAAATAGTGTGAACAGGCCCTAATTCGAGAAACGGCAGTTAAACGCGCTCGCCCGTGCTGTGATCGGCGGCCAGGCAAGGGGGTGCGCTGCGGCTCCAAAGGCGCCTGCGCGCCTTTGGGCAGCGCGAACAGGCCCAGTTTCGGGCCGGGTCGCGCCCCGCAAGGGCGCGCAATGCCAGCGCGTATTTCCTTGATCTGAAAAGGGAATCAGCCCAGCCGGTGCCAGAGTCTGTTCGCTGCGCCGGGGCGCGTGCGAGGGGTGGTTTTTACGTCTTCAAATGCGAATCGCCACCTTCATTGGCTTGGCTATCCGGTGCGCGGCTGTAGCGTGCGAAATAGGCTGCGCCGAGCAGCCCGACCTCGTACAGCAGGCACATCGGTACCGCCAGTGCCACTTGCGAGATGACATCCGGCGGCGTGAGCACCGCGGCGATGACGAAGGCGAGCACGACGAAGTAGCGGCGAAATGAGCGCAGCTTCTGGAGCGAAACCAGATTGAAGCGCACCAGCAGCACCACCACGATCGGGACTTGAAAGGCTGCCGCGAAGGCGAGGTACAGCGACAGGATCGTCTGCACATAGGAAGCAATGTCCGGCGTAGCCGCCACAGCAGTAGGCGTGAAATGCTGGATGAATGTGAACATTCTGTTCAGCACAAAGAATTGGACAAAGGCAATGCCCGCATAGGCCAGCAGGCTGCCAAAAATGATGAGCGGCAACGCGAAATGCTTTTCGTGGCTGTACAGCCCCGGCGCGATGAACATCCAGGCTTGGAAGATCAACCACGGTAATGTGAGCAACACGGCCGCCATCAGCAGGACTTTCAACGGCGCGAGAAAAGGGGAGAAAACGCCGATCGCGATCAATTGCTCGCCGTGCGGCAAGTGCGCGCGGATGGGCTGCGCGATGAAGTCGACCAGTCCGCCCGCGCCAGGCCAGATCGCCAATACGATCGCCGCCAGTGCCAAGCCGTACAGGCAGTAGATCAACCGCTGGCGCAACTCCATCAGATGCTGCACGAAGGGCTGTTCGGTGCCGGCGAGCTCGTCTTCCTTGCCGTTATTGGGGGGGGTGGTATCGGCCATGAGTCATATGCACGACGGGGTGCGCTGCATAGTGCGTTCCTGATGGGCGCAAGCGGTCAGATCAACAGCCATCAATACCCGCCGTCGATCTTGCGGGGCCGGTAGCGCGCCACGCGCGCTGCGCCTGAGAGCGCCTTGGTGCGCACGCCGCTGCGCGCCTTGTACCACTGCGGCAACGCGCCTTGCTTGAGGCGCCAATTCTTGCGCGGATGGCGATAGACCGGATAGTTCGTCGTCGATAGATCAGGCGCATCCTCCGGCTTCGTTTGGACACCGGAGAGTGCTTGCCCAACCTCGTCAAACCCTTCGTGCATGCTGTGTTGGACATCGCGTGCCGCGCTTTCGACGCTGCTTTTCATTTTCTGCAGCTCGTCAAGTTCCATGGCGCGGTTGACTTCAGCCTTGACATCGCTGACATAACGCTGTGCTTTGCCCAGCAAGGTGCCCACGGTGCGCGCCACGCGCGGCAGCTTCTCGGGCCCGATGGCGACCAGCGCTACGGCACCGATCAGGGCCAGCTTGGAGATGTCGAGGTCGAACACGTCGCGCGGGGCAATCCGGACTTTAGGACTTCTGGCGTGCCTGCACGTCAATCGTCGTCGGATCAGCCGCTGGCGGCGTGCTGCTATTCAACTGTTGCTGGGGGGTGTCCGCATCGGTTGCGGTGGACGCGTTCGTCGCCGCGCCGTCGCGCATGCCCTCCTTGAAACCCTTGACGGCGCCGCCGAGGTCGGAACCGATGTTTTTGAGTTTCTTGGTGCCGAACACCATCACGACAATTAGCAGCACGATCAGCCAATGCCAAATGGAAAGCGAACCCATGAGTAACTCCCGAAAAAATGCCTAAGCAATGAAGCTTGATTTTAGTCGTGTCCGGGGGGCTTTGCGCCTTGGTCCTGCATAGAAACGCTGATCTGTGTGTTTTAGCCCCTTCTCAGCGCAGACAAAAGGGGCCTGAAAAGAGGCCAGTGCGCTCTGGCGCTTGAAAAAGGCGTGTGGCTTCGCGCGTAGCGGCCGGGGGCTTTACCCATGCTTCCACGGGCGTGGTCCGCCGATGACGTGGATATGCAGGTGCTCCACTTCCTGCCCGCCGTGCTTGCCGGTGTTGATCACGATCCGGTAACCCCCATCGGGATAGGGCTGGCAGCCATTTTCCAGCGCGAGCTTGGGCGCGAGCGTCATGATCCGCCCCATCAGCGCCGCGTCTGCTGGCGTGATCTGCGCCATCGAAGGAATGTGGCGTTTGGGAATCAGCAGGAAATGCACCGGCGCCCAGGGCGCAATATCGTGAAAACCGAGGATTTCCTCGTCCTCATATAACTTTTTTGCGGGAATCTCGCCCTCGGCGATCTTGCAGAAAATACAGTGGGCGGCGGCATCCCGATCAGATGACATGTTGGGGTTCCATGGGTTTGTTGGCATTCATTCGCACCATCCCCTTGATGATGCGATAGAGAAACCAGAGAGAAATCAGTGTCCAGGCGATCCAGCCGGGGATCAGGAAAAGCAGCCACAGCCACGAAGTCAGCACATAGGCTATGCCCGCGCCCAGCACGCTACGGATGCGCCAACTGAAGTGCGAGGCCTGCCAGGTGCCTGCCGCGTCGTCGCGCTTGACCAGATCGAGCACCAGCGCCACCAGCAGCAAGGTGACCGACATCTGTGTGCCCGGTGCGACCGCGCCGATGGCCACGATCAGGTGCAGGATATAGCTGACCCAGCCCCAGGTTTTGAGGGCGTCGGCCGTGTCGTCGCCAGGCGCAGGGGCGCCGGCGCCCGGGCGTGCATTGAAATCGGCCGATGGTGCCGGTGGTGGCAGAGACGACGGCGTGCTGGCGTCTGCGGCGCCAGCGTTCGAGCTGAAATCAGTGCTCATGGCAATGCTCCTGCAATAACTCCCGCGATACTGTGGTGCGCTCCAGAAAGGTTGTCAATGGGGCGCTGTTTCACGCGCTTTGCGCAGCGCCTTCTCGTCCAGGCCGCTGGTGCCCTCGCGGCGTTCCAGCTCGGCGATCACCGCGCGCGGCGACAGGCCGTAGTGCGCCAGCGCCACCATGCAGTGGAACCAGAGATCGGCGGCCTCGTTGACCAGCTTCTGCCGGTCGCCGCCGTGCTCGGCGTCCTTGGCGGCCATGACGAATTCGGTCGCCTCCTCGCCCACCTTCTTGAGAAAGGCGTCTGGCCCCTTGTGCAGCAGGCGTGCGATGTAGCTTTTTTCAGGATCGCCGCCGCGTGCGGGCAGGCGGCTTTCGATCACTGCGGCCAGGCGATCGAGGGGGGTGGGGTCAGCGGTAGCACTCATGGTCAGGATTCTCGCTTTGATTCGTTGGAGGGGTAAATCACCGCCGGATCCTTGAGCACGGGCTCCGTGATCACCCAGCGCGCCTGCGCGTACCGGCTGAAAAAGCAACTGTGGCGCCCCGTATGGCAGGCGATGCCCGGCCGGTGGCCGGTTTGGGTGACTTTGAGCAACAGCGCATCGTGGTCGCAGTCGATGCGGATTTCGTGCACCGTCTGCACATGTCCCGATTCCTCGCCCTTGAACCACAGCTTGCCGCGCGAGCGGCTGAAATAAACCGCGCGACCGCGTTCAGCCGTTTGGGCCAGCGCCTCGCGGTTCATCCAGGCGAACATCAGCACATCGCCCGTATCACGCTCTTGCGCGATCACCGGCACCAGGCCATCGGCGCCCCATTTCACTTCGTCGAGCCAGCTTATCGTCATGGCGCAATTGTGGGACAAATGTGGGATAAATACCGGCGAACCGGCCGCTCCGCGCTCGGTCAGCGCCGTACCGCAATGCCGCGCGCTGCCATCTGTGCCTTGACCTGGCCAACCGTGAATTGTCCGTAATGGAAAATGCTCGCCGCCAAGACCGCATCGGCGCCGCCGATCTGGATGCCATCGCACAGATGCTCGAGGGTGCCCACACCGCCCGAGGCGATCACCGGCACATCGACCGCAGCGCTGATTGTGCGCGTCAGTTCAAGGTCGAATCCGGTCTTGGTGCCGTCGCGGTCCATGCTGGTCAGCAGGATTTCGCCCGCGCCGCGCCGCGCCATCTCGCGCACCCACTGCACCGCGTCCAGGCCGGTGTTCCTGCGCCCGCCGTGGCTGTAAACATCCCAGCCGGCGCCCAGCGGCGCGCCATCGGGGCCGGGGCGCGCGCCCTCCCCGCCGGTGCGGCGCTTGGCGTCAATCGCCACCACGATGCACTGCGCGCCGTATTTGCCCGAGGCCTCCGAGATGACCTGCGGATGAGCGATCGCGGCGGAATTGAAGCTGACCTTGTCCGCGCCCGCGTTGAGCAGGCGGCGCACATCATCGACCGTGCGCACGCCGCCGCCCACGGTCAGCGGGATGAACACCTGCGAAGCCACGGCCTCGATGATCGGCAGGATCAGGTCGCGCCCGTCGCTGGTGGCGGTGATATCCAGAAAGGTCAACTCGTCGGCGCCTTGCGCGTTGTAGCGCGCGGCGATTTCGACCGGATCGCCCGCGTCGCGCAACTCGACGAAGTTGACGCCTTTGACCACGCGACCGCCGGTCACGTCCAGACAGGGAATGATGCGTTTGGCAAGCATGGGGAAGTTTTCGGGTTGTATTCGGGTTCGTATTCAGTCAGATCACGCGCAGTTGCTGCCAGCACAACCACTGCGCGCCGCTTTCCAGTTGTACTGGCGCGTCGATGCGTGCGGCCTCGACGCACAACATATGCCGCCAGCCGCCGGCCGGCATATCGGGCAATTCACCGCATAACTGCGCGCCAGGGTTCCAGACCACGGTTTCCGTGCAACTGGGGCTGCGCGCAATTTCGAGCACGCCCGCCGGTTGCACCAAGCGCAGCGACTGCGCCGGGGGGGTGTAGACGCGATCGATTGCCTCGCCCCGCAGCGCTTCAAAACGCAGCGTTGGGGCCGGCTCGGTGAAGCGCTCATCACGCAATGCATCCCAGCAAGGCGCGCCCTGCAAGCCTTCCAGTTGGACGCGGGCGATATCGTCAAGGCGTAAATAGCTGTGCAGCGCAGTCGTGAAGCGCCACGGCGCATCGCCCGTGTTTTGAACCTGCAATTCGATACGCAAACGCTGCGGCGCCAGCGCCACCGTCAATTGCAAATCGAAAGCATGGGGCCAGAGCGCGCGGCTGGCCGGGCTGTCGCGCAGCGTGAACGCCAGGCGCGCGCCGTCCGCTGCCCTGGGGTCTTCAGATGCGGCAGGCGCGGGCGTCCAGAGCAGATTGCGCGCGAAGCCGTGCTTGGGCAACGATCCGCGCCGGTTGAATTGCGGCCAGCATAAGGGCACCCCGGCGCGCATCGGGCTGTGGCCGTCCCAACGTGCCTTCGGGCTCGAATAAAGCCGCTCGACGCCATCGCCGGTCACCCACGAAAGCGCCTGCGCCCCCTGTAAAGCCACTGTTACCCGGTCGCCTTCAGGCAAGCGCAGGCACACCGCAGGCTGGCCTTCGATTGTGGTGGGAACGGGTTGGATCGGCATTTTTCGATTTCTGACAAATTTCTGGCAAAAGGGGCCATCATGATGGGCTTGCGCGCCGCCGTACCCGGCTTTTTTGCGCGGGCGCTCAAAGTGAGGAGTGTGCCAGCGGCGGCCGGGGCCGGTCTTGCTGCGCGCACGCCGACCGATCTCTGAACGTGCGCATTTACGCTTTCAGATACTCCGCCTTGCTCCCCAGCCAGCGGTCTATATGGCGTTGTGCCAGCAGCGGGTATTGCGCCAGCAGGCGCGGGGCCAAGCCGCGCGCCCAGGTCAGCAGGCGGGCATCGGCGTCGAGGTCGGCGAAGCGCAGCAGCGGCGCGCCCGATTGGCGCGCGCCGAGGAATTCGCCGGGGCCGCGGATTTCCAGGTCGCGGCGGGCGATTTCAAAGCCGTCACTGGTTTCGATCATGGCGCGCAGCCGCTCGCGCGCCAATTCGCCGACGCGGCCGTTTTCCCCGGGCGCGTACAGCAGCACGCAGGCCGAGGCCGCCGCGCCGCGTCCGACACGGCCACGCAACTGGTGCAGTTGCGACAGGCCGAAACGCTCGGCGTGTTCAATCACCATCAGGCAGGCGTTGGGCACATCGACGCCCACTTCGATCACGGTGGTGCTGACCAGGACATGCAGTTGACCCGCCGTGAATTGCGCCATCGCCGCTTGCTTGTCGGCCGCGGGCAGGCGTGAGTGCAGCAAACCGACATTCACCTGAGTGCCCAGGGCTTGCACCAATTCATCGCGCGTGGCGGTGGCGTTGCGCAGATCGACAACCTCGCTTTCTTCGATCAGCGGGCAGACCCAATAAACCTGCCGCCCCTGCGCCAGCTGGGCCTGAATGCGCGCGATGATTTCCTCGCGCCGGTGTTCGGCCACCAGCTTGGTCACGACAGGCGTGCGCCCGGGGGGCAATTCGTCGAGGGTGGAAAGATCCAGATCGGCGTAGTAGCTCATGGCGAGCGTGCGCGGAATCGGGGTGGCGCTCATCATCAGCAGATGCGGCTCCAGCGGGCCGGGCGCTTGGCCGCCCTCTGCGGTATGTGCCGTCTGGCCGCCGTCTTGCGCATGCACGGCTTTGCCGCGCAGCGCCAGGCGCTGTTCGACGCCGAAGCGGTGCTGCTCGTCGATGATCGCCAGCGCGAGGCGGCGGAAGGTGGTCTTTTCCGAGATCACCGCGTGCGTGCCCACCACCAGCGCGGCTTCGCCGCTTTCGATGGCGGCGGCCATCGTGTCGCGCTCTTTCTTTTTCTGACTGCCGGTCAGCCAAGCCACGCGCAAGCCGCGTTCAATCAGCAGCGGATCGAGCCATTGCACCAGCTTGCCGAAATGCTGCGCGGCCAGGATTTCGGTCGGCGCCATCAGCGCGCACTGGTAGCCCGCGTCGATGCAGCGCGCCGCGGCCAGCGCGGCGACCACGGTTTTGCCGGCGCCGACATCGCCTTGCAACAGCCGGTGCATCGGTATTTCGCGGGCGAGGTCAGCGGCGATCTCGGCATCGGCGCGCCGCTGCGCGCCCGTGAGCGCGAAGGGCAGCGCGGCGAGCAGGCGCGCATGCAATGAATTTGCATCGCAGGCATTGGCCCCTGCCACGGTCAGCCGGGGCGCGCACTGTGTCGCGCGTTCCTGCCGCGCTTGTTGTTGCGAAAGTTGCTGCGCCAGAAGTTCGTCGGCCTTGACGCGTTGCCACGCCGGGTGGCTGCGGTCTTCGAGCGTCGCCAGCGCAACATCGGGCGCGGGGGTGTGCAAAAAATGCAGCGCGTCACGCAAAGACCAGGCGCGCGGCGGCAGTAACTCCGGCGGAAGGGTCTCGTCCAGCGCCGCGCGCGCCAGACCCGCGCGCACTTCGCGCCGCAGCACCGGCTGGGCCAGCCCCGCGATGGTCGAATACACCGGCGTGAGCGCCTGCGGCAGTGCGGTGGCGGCGGCCTTGACCACCGGATGTACCATCTGCCGCCCGAGAAAGCCATCGCGCAGCTCGCCGCGCACGCGCACGCGCGCGCCAGGCGCAAGCTGTTTGTGCAGGCTCGGGTAGAAGTTGAAAAAGCGCAACTGGCAGGTGCCGCTGCCGTCGTCAAACGCGGCCCGCAGCTGGCGGCGCGGGCGATAGACCACCTCGGATTCGATGATCGCGCCCTCCACTTGTACGGTCTCGCCATCGCGCGCATCGGCCAGTCGCATGATGCGCGTTTCATCCTCGTAGCGCAGCGGCAGATAGAGCGCGAAATCGATATCGCGCACCAAGCCCAGCTTGCGCAGCGCGCGCTGCGCTGCGCTCAGCCCCGCACCGGGAGGGGCGGGGTTATGGCCGGCGGGCTGCGCGCTAACGGTGGACATGGAAGAATTCTGCCTTTCTTATATGCGTCCTTACACCCTTTCTGATTTTGATTTTGTGCTGCCGCCGGCGTTGATCGCACAGCACCCCGCGTCCGAGCGCAGTGCCGCGCGGCTGCTCGATGGCACAGCGCCGGCGCCGGCTGACCGCATCTTCCGCGACCTGCCTGCGCTGCTGCGCGCTGGGGATTTGCTGGTGTTTAACGACACCCAGGTCATCAAGGCGCGCCTGTACGGCGAGAAGCCTTCCGGCGGCAAAGTGGAATTGCTGGTTGAGCGCGTGCTGCCCGATGGCGAAGTCGTCGCGCACATGAAAGCCAGCAAGAAGCCCGCGCCCGGCGCGGTATTGCAAATGGCGGGCAGCGCCGGTGGTGCGAACGCGGCGCATCGACCGGATGGGGCGCACGGCTTTCGCGCGCGCTTGCTCGGGCGCTGGCCGGACGAGCGCGGCGCGCTGTTTCGCTTTGCTTTCGACAGCGATGCGGGCGAGGACCCCTATGCGCTGATGGCGCGGCACGGCCACGTGCCGCTGCCGCCGTATATCGCGCATGCGGATTCGAGTGAGGATGCGCGCCGCTACCAGAGCGTGTTCGCGCGCGTGCCCGGGGCCGTCGCCGCGCCGACCGCGGCGCTGCATTTCGACAAGGATGTCCTCGCCGCGCTGGCCGCGCGCGGCGTGCAGCGCGCCAGCGTCACGCTGCATGTGGGCGCGGGCACGTTCCAGCCGGTCAAGACCGAGCATATCGCCGAACATACGATGCACGCCGAGCGCTACGACATCCCGCCGGCGACGCAGCAAGCGATCGCACAGACGCGCGCGCGCGGCGGGCGCATTGTCGCGGTGGGCACCACCACCGTGCGCACGCTCGAATCGTGGGCTGCCAGCGGCCAGGCCGCGGGCGAAACACGGATCTTCATCACGCCCGGCTTCGTCTTCAAACACATCGACCTGCTCATCACCAATTTCCATTTGCCCAAAAGCACGCTGATGATGCTGGTCAGCGCCTTCGCGGGCTATGAGCATGTGATGGCGCTGTATGCCCACGCGATCGGCGCGCGCTATCGTTTCTTCAGCTATGGTGATGCGATGCTGCTGCAACGCGCGGCTTCATGCGCGGCGTTATGCGCGGAATCGCCGGGCCCTAACCACTTTGTGAGGCGCTGATGCTGGATTTCAAACTTCTCTGCACCGACCCCGCCAGCCATGCGCGGCGCGGCGCGCTCACGCTCAATCATGGCGTTGTGCAAACGCCGATTTTCATGCCGGTGGGCACCTACGGCACGGTCAAGGGCGTGCTGCCGCGCAGCCTCGACGAGATGGGCGCACAGATCATTCTGGGCAACACCTTTCACCTGTGGATGCGTCCCGGGCTGGACGTGCTGGCGCGCTTTGGCGGGCTGCACGCTTTCGAGCAATGGCACAAGCCGATCCTGACCGACTCGGGCGGCTTTCAGGTTTGGAGCCTGGGCGCGATGCGCAAGATCAGCGAGGAAGGCGTGCGGTTCGCCTCGCCCGTCAACGGCGACAAGCTGCTGCTGACGCCCGAAGTTTCGATGCAAATCCAAACTGTGCTTGATAGCGACATCGTGATGCAGTTCGACGAATGCACACCCTACGAAACGCAGGGGCACATCACGACCGAAGCCGAGGCGCGGGCATCGATGGAGCTGAGCTTGCGTTGGGCGCGGCGCTGCCAGAGCGAATTCGTGCGCCTGGCCAACCGCAACGCGCTGTTTGGCATCGTGCAGGGCGGCATGTTCGAGCATTTGCGCGAAGCATCGCTGGCGCAACTGGTGGAGATGGATTTTCCGGGCTACGCCATTGGCGGCGTCAGCGTCGGCGAGCCCAAGGAAGACATGCGCCGCATCATGGCCCACACCCCGCAACGCCTGCCCGCGCACAAGCCGCGCTATCTCATGGGCGTGGGTACGCCCGAGGATCTGGTCGAAGGCGTGGCGCAGGGGGTCGATATGTTCGATTGCGTGATGCCCACGCGCAACGCGCGCAACGGCACGTTGTTCACGCGCCATGGCGATCTGAAAATTCGCAATGCACGCCATCGCGGCGATCCCCAGCCGATCGACCCCACCTGCACCTGTTATGCCTGCGCGGGCCGCAGTGGCGTGACGTGGGAGCAAGGCGGGCGCGAAGGCTTCGCGCGCGCTTATTTGCACCATTTGGACCGCTGCGGCGAAATGCTCGCGCCCATGCTGGCGACGATTCACAATTTGCACTATTACCTGAACTTGATGCGCGAAATACGCGCTGCGCTTGATGCGGGACGCTTTGGCGAATTCCGGGTGCGTTTTTCTGCGGATCGGGCGCGCGGGGTGTAAGCCGGCGGTGCGTGCAGCCCCGATGCAATCCAAGCCAAGCAATGCCCTGAAACGTCCTGAACACACTGTCCAGTGCAATTACCGCGGTCAGCGACATCAGCGGCCCGCCTTCGATACCCAGTACCCATTGCCTGATCACGTCAAAGCCCGGCGGCGTCGCGATGACCGTGCTAAAGCCGACCAGATCGGCGATGCTGAGTATTGGCAACATGGCGGTATGTCGCTCGCCGCTGCAGGGCCAGCCGTTCATACTGGGTAATACCGATTCAATGTAAATCCAAGAGTGATAGACTAGTTTTTCAACAAAAATTTGTTGAAATTGGAGAGTTATGCTGATTCGTTTTGCATTTTCAAATTTCCGATCTTTTCTCGATCGGACCGAGGTGAACTGGCTGTTTGACGGCAACGTGCCGGCATCGGTGTGGTCTACGCAGGCGGCCACGGGCGAGCGGGCTTCCACGGTAATGACCGTCATCGGTGCAAACGCCAGCGGTAAAACCAGTCTGTTGAGGGCGATACTGTTTCTGAACTGGTTTGCTGGCGACTCGTTTGCTGGCAACCCGGCAGCGCCGCTACCGCTTGAACCACACGTTGATGCGCTGCGGGAGCCTTCGGAGTTTGAGGTTGATTGGTTGCTGGACGGCCGAGTGTGGCGCTACACGCTGCGCTGCACACCTCAGCGGGTGTTGCGTGAGGATTTGTACGTCCGGCATAAGCAAACCAGGCGTATGCGCTACATATTCCAGCGCGAATGGAACGAAGCCAAGGGCGCCTACCGAATCAAACAACAGGAATTTGATTTCGCGGCGACGGAGGCGCTCAAAACGCGGCCCAATGCATCGCTGCTTTCGACGGCGGCACAGTATGGCGTGCCGTTGGCCCAGAAGCTAGTGAAAAATCGCGTGTGGAGCAATGTCAATAGGATGGGGCGCCTGAACATCGAACAGCAAGTTTTCAAGGCGGCGGGGCATTTTTTCCAGGCGTTGTCGCAGCGTGAGCGGGCCGTGGAGCTTTTGCGAAGTTGGGACTTGGGTCTGAGCAATGTTGAGATGCACGAAATGAGAGTTCCTATCCCAGAAGGTATGTCAGAAGGTGCACCAGAAAAGCTCTGGTATCCGTTCGGCAAGCACAAGCTGCGTTCGGGCCAAACAGTGGAGTTGCCGTTTGCCTTGGAATCCAGTGGTACACAAAGCGCATTCGTGCTGCTGCACCATTTGCTACCGGTACTGGAGCAAGGCGGTTTGGCAGTAATCGACGAATTCGAGAGCGACCTGCATCCGCATATGCTGGAGCCGATTCTGAGTCTGTTTGCCGATAAGCACACCAACCCGCATGGCGCGCAACTGCTATTCACCTGTCATGCCGTGGAGGTACTGAACATCCTGCACAAGTCGCAAGTGATGCTGGTAGAAAAGGACGAACACAACGAAAGTTCCGCTTGGCGGCTCGACAGCGTACAGGGCATTCGCAGCGACGATAACTTCTATGCCAAGTACATGGCCGGCGCATATGGTGCTGTGCCGCAGTTGTAAGGATCAGGCTGTATGCGAATGCGGTCGCAGCTTGTCACGGTTCTGTTCGTGGGCGAAGGCCACGCGGAAGAGGCGCTGCTGCGGCACCTTAAAAGCCTGTATGCGCCCCGTGGCAGCGGAGTCGCAGTGACGATCTTCAACGCCAAAGGCAAGGGTGCCAAGCACGTGGTGGACTACGCAATTCGGAAAAGACTCAATGTCGAATATGACTTTGTATGGGCGCTGCTGGATACCGATACGGACTGGAATGACAAAGTCAAGAACAGGGCCACGAGAGAGGAGGTGAGCGTGGTGCCTTGCAACCCGTGTCTGGAAGCCTTGCTGCTGCGCGTGTATGGACTACAGAACCAGGGGTATTCGACAGCGCAGTTCAAACGCCAGTTTCAGAGACGCTTTGGCACCGAGGCGCATGATAAGAGCGTTTACGTGAACCACTTCGGAAAAAGCGTACTGGAGACGGCCAGACGGCAAATCACAGAGTTGAATCGTCTGCTGCAAGCATTCAGTCCGAGATGCCCCAAAAATTAATTCTGCAGTTGAGTCAAAACTTAGAACCTGTTTACGAT
>JAITWT010000110.1 GCA_031285125.1 Burkholderiaceae bacterium
CGGTGCAAGTTCCGGTGCAAGTTCCGGTGCAAGTTCCGGTGCAAGTGCCCGCTCCAGTGCCCGCTCCAGCGCGTGTCCAGTATGCGTGTGCAGCCGCGCCAACTCTTGCGGCGGCGCAGCGGCAATGACGCGCCCGCCCGCAGCGCCGCCTTCGGGGCCGAGGTCGATGATCCAGTCGGCTTCGGCGATCAGGTCCAGATCGTGCTCGATCACAACCACGCTGTGGCCGCCGTCGACCAGGCGGTGCAGTACATGGATCAGCTTTTCGACATCGGCCATGTGCAGGCCGACTGTGGGCTCGTCGAGCACGTAGAGGGTGTGCGGGGCTTTCTGGCCGCGCCGCGTGATGTCATCACGCACCTTGCTCAGCTCGGTCACCAATTTGATGCGTTGCGCCTCGCCGCCGCTGAGTGTGGGCGAGGGCTGGCCCAGAGTGAGGTAACCCAGGCCGACGTCCTGGAGCAGTTGCAGCGGGTGCGCAATGGCAGGCATGGCGGCGAAGAATTTGACCGCCTCATCGACCTCCATGCGCAGCACTTCGCCGATGTTTTTACCGCGCCAGCTCACGGCCAGCGTCTCGGGGTTGAAGCGCGCGCCGCGGCAGCTTTCGCAAAGCACTTTCACATCGGGCAGAAAGCTCATTTCGATGGTGCGCACGCCCGCGCCTTCGCAAGCCGGGCAGCGGCCCGCGCCGACGTTGAAGGAAAAGCGCGCGGGGCCATAGCCGCGCGCCTGGGCTTCGAGCGTGCCGGCATAGAGTTTGCGGATGGCGTCCCAGAAACCGATGTAAGTGGCGGGGCAACTGCGCGGGGTTTTGCCGATCGGGGTCTGATCGACTTCGAGCACGCGGTCGATGCTTTCGTAGCCGCTCAGGCCGGCGCAGCCGCTCCAAGCCGGGCGCTTGCCTTTGGCGTCGGCCGCGCGGCCGGCTTGGGTGCTGCGCTGGTGCGCGATGGCCTGCGCGTTGCTCAGCAGCACGTCGCGCGCGAGCGTGGATTTGCCCGAGCCGCTGACGCCGGTGATGGCCACCAGGCGTTGCAGCGGGATGGCCACGGTGATGTGCTGGAGGTTGTGCAGGCCGGCGTCGTGGATGGTGAGCCAATTGCCATTGCAATCGCAATGGCTGGCGGCTGGGTTGTTTTTTGATGCGGCGCCGGCGCTTTCCTGGGCCAGCGCCTGCGCCCCCAGAGGAACAGGCGGCGCCACGGCGCGGCGCGCTTGCAGCGGATGGCGCATGGCCTCGCGCAGGTAACGCCCGGTCAGCGAATCGGCATGGTTTTGGATATCGGCCACCGTGCCCTCGGCCACCAGGGTTCCGCCGCGCAAGCCGGCGCCGGGGCCGATGTCGATGATGTGGTCGGCGCGGCGGATGGTGTCTTCATCGTGTTCGACCACGACCAGCGTGTTGCCCTTGGCCCCGAGCTTGTGCAGCGCATCCAGCAGAATCTGGTTGTCGCGCGCATGCAGGCCGATAGTGGGCTCATCGAGCACGTAGCACACCCCTTGCAGGTTGCTGCCCAATTGCGCGGCCAGGCGGATGCGCTGCGCCTCGCCGCCGCTGAGCGTGGGCGCGCCACGGTCGAGCGTGAGATAGCCCAGGCCGACTTCTTCGAGAAATTCGAGGCGGCTGCGGATTTCGGGCACCAGGTCGCGCGCGATTTCGGCTTCGCGGCCCGTGAGGCGCAGGCGCTCGAACCAGCGGCGGATGTCGCTGACGCTCATGCGGGCGATGCCGGTGATGGCGATGCCTGGGGCTTGTCCCTCTCCCGCTTGTCTTTTTTCCTCCCCCTCTGGGGAAGGATCAAAGTGGGGGCCGGCGGCGTTTCCAATCGACCGACCTGATGGATGGATGTGCCGCTGGCCCCCATCCCCACCTTCCCCCAAAGGAGGAAGGAGACCAGCAGGGGAAGAAAATTGGAGCCGCACCGCGCGCGCCGTCGGGTTCAGGCGCGTGCCCTGGCACGTGGGGCAGACCACATCGCCGACATCCTCGGCCTCCGGTTCGGCAAAGGTCTGTTCACGGCCCTTCCGGTCGTCGGCCAGCACCGAATCGTCGAACACCTTGCGCTGCTCCTTCGTGAGCTTGACGCCGGTGCCCACGCAATCGGGGCACCAGCCGTGCTTGCTGTTGTAGCTGAACAGGCGCGGATCGAGCTCGGCGTAACTGCTCGCGCACACCGGGCAGGCGCGCAGCGTGGAGTAAACGCTGGTGCGGCCGATGCGTGCGGGGTTGCCGCCGTGCGCCATCGCCGCACGCAAGCCGGCGATATCGATATCACTGAGCACCTGCACCACGCCTTTGCCGTATTCGAGCGCACGCGCCAGCGCTTCGCGCAACGGCGTTTCGTTGCCCGGCTGGATGTCCAAGCTCAGCACCGGCAATTCGATGCTGTGTTCCTTGAAGCGGTCGATGCGCGGGAAATTCGTGGTCGGCAGAAAAGCCTCATCGACGCGCAAATGCGTGAAGCCGCGCGGGCGCGCCCAATCGGCCAGCTCGGTATAGACGCCCTTGCGGTTGCTGACCAACGGCGCCAGCAAGCCGATGTGCTGCCCGCGGAATTGCCGCAGAATTTGCGCCGCGATGCTGTCAGCCGTCTGCGGCTGCACCGGCGCGCCATCATGAATGCAGTGCTGCACGCCCAGCTTGACGTACAGCAGGCGCAGGAAGTGCCAGATTTCGGTGGTGGTGCCGACCGTGCTCTTGCGTCCGCCGCGCGACAGGCGTTGCTCGATGGCGACCGTCGGCGCAATGCCGTAGACCGCATCGACCTCGGGCCGCCCGGCCGGCTGCACGATGCTGCGCGCGTAAGCGTTCAGCGATTCGAGGTAACGGCGCTGCCCTTCGTTGAACAGAATGTCGAACGCCAGTGTGGATTTGCCCGAACCGCTGACGCCGGTGATGACGCTGAAGCGCTCCCGCGGAATGTTGACCGAGAGGTTTTTCAGGTTGTGTTCGCGCGCATGGACGATTTCGATCGCGGCCGCGCCATGCGCGGGCCGGGCGCCCTCCTGCATGCTTTGCCAAGGGCGCGCGGCAGGCTCGGCCGCGCGGTGCGCCGGGCCCAGTGTCAGGTCGTAATCGCGCAACGCCTGCGCGGTGTGCGAAGCGCCTTGCGCGCGCACCTGCTCGGGCGCGCCCTGTGCGACGAGGCGCCCGCCGCCCTCGCCGCCTTCGGGGCCGAGGTCGATCAGCCAGTCGCTGGCGCGAATCACATCCAGGTTGTGCTCGATCACGACCAGCGAATGCCCGGCGTCCAGGAGCTTGCGCAGGGCGCGCATCAGGCGCGCGATGTCGTCGAAGTGCAATCCGGTGGTCGGCTCGTCGAACAGGAACAGCATCCCCTTGGTGGCCAGCGCCTGCTGACTCGCGCTGGCCGAGCGCGCCGCTTCGGCCAGGAAGCCGGCCAGCTTCAGGCGCTGCGCCTCGCCGCCGGACAGCGTCGGCACCGGCTGGCCGAGCTTGACGTAATCGAGCCCCACATCAACGATCGGTTGCAGCGCGCGCTGCACCTCGCGGTCTGAGGCAAAAACCTGCAGCGCCTCGGCCACGGTCAGTTCGAGAACGCCGGCGATATTGAACACGCGCGCCTGGCGCTGCACCGTGACTTCGAGAATTTCCGGCCGGTAGCGTTGACCGTCGCAATCGGGGCAGCGCAGATACACGTCGGAGAGGAATTGCATTTCGATGTGCTCGAAGCCCGATCCGCCGCAGCTCGGGCAGCGTCCATCGCCGCTGTTGAAGCTGAACTTGGCCGCGCTATAGCCGCGCTGGCGCGCCAACGCGGCGGCGGCGAAGATCGCGCGGATCGCGTCCCACGCGCCAACGTAGCTGGCGGGATTGGAGCGCGCGGTCTTGCCGATCGGCGATTGATCGACAAACACCACGCCGGCCAGTTGTTCCGCGCCGAGCAGCCGCGCGTGCGCGCCCACGCTTTCGGCCGGCTTGCCGAAATGGCGCATCAGCGCGGGCGCGAGCACGTCCTGCACCAGTGTTGACTTGCCCGAGCCGCTCACGCCGGTGACGCAGACCAGCCGTTGCAGCGGAATTTCGACATCGATGTTTTGCAAGTTGTGCTCACGCGCGCCCTCGAGCACCAGGCGCGGCGTGCCCGCGCCGACCGGGCGCTTGAAACCGATGCCGATTTGCTTGCGCCCGCCCAGGTAAGCGCCGGTCAGCGTATCGGCATCGCGCAACGGCTCGACCGGGCCGTCGTACACGATCTGCCCGCCGCGCGCGCCGGGGCCGGGGCCCATGTCGATCACGCGATCGGCGGCCAGCATCACGGCCGGATCGTGTTCCACCACCACCAGCGTATTGCCCGCGTTGCGCAGGCGCAGCATGGCTTCGGTGATGCGATTCATGTCGCGCGGGTGCAGGCCGATGCTGGGCTCGTCGAGCACGAACAGCGTGTTGACCAGCGAAGTGCCCAGCGCCGTGGTCAGATTGATGCGCTGCACCTCGCCGCCCGAAAGCGTGCGGCTTTGCCGGTCCAGCGTGAGGTAGCCGATCCCCACGTCATGCAGATAGCGCAGCCGGATCGTGATTTCGTCAAACAGCAGCTTGAGCGCTTGGCGCTCCCCCTGGTTTTGCTCCCTCTCCCCCAACCCCTCCCCCACGAGGGGTGAGGGGAGCGAATCAGAGGGAGCCGATGCCATGCCGTCGAAGAAGCGCCGCAGCCGGTCGATCGGCAGCAGCATCAGGTCATGCAGGCACAGCCCCGGCAGCGCCTCCAGTTGCGCGCGCGACCAGGGCACGCCCACGGGCATGAAGCGCTGGGCCGGGTCGAGCACCGCGTCGGCATCGGCCTTGCTGCCCAGCCGCCACAACAGGCTTTCGCGCTTGAGCCGCGCGCCGCCGCAAGCCGGGCACGCGGTGTAGCTGCGGTACTTGGACAGCAGCACCCGGATGTGCATTTTGTACGCCTTGCTCTCCAGATATACGAAAAAGCGGCGCACGCCGTACCACTGGTGATTCCAGTTGCCTTCCTTGTAATTGGGCGTGCCGTCGATGACCCAACGCTGCTGCTCGGGCGTGAGATTGGCCCAGGGCGTGTCGCGCGGAATACCCGCCGCTTCGGCGTGGCGCATCAGATCGTCCTGGCACTCGCGCCACGCGGGCGTCTGGATCGGCTTGATCGCACCCGCGCGCAAGGTCAGCTTGCTGTTCGGAATCACCAGCGCGTAATCGACCCCGATCACACGCCCGAAACCGCGGCAGGCTTCGCACGCGCCGACCGCGGAGTTGAAGGAGAACATCGAGGGCGTCGGCTCGGCATAGCGGATATCACTCTCGGGGCAGTGCAGGCCGGTGGAGAACTTCCAGATTTCTGCTGCCCCTCTCCCTCCAGGGGAGAGGGGAGTGAGCGCGCCGTCCAGCGCATACACCGTGAGCCTTCCACTGCCGCGCTTGAGTGCTACCTCGATCGCCTCGATGACCCGCGCCCGCTCGGCATTCGACATGCGAAAGCGATCCGCCACCACGTCGAGCACCTTGCGCGGCCCGGTCGGCGTCGCCACCTCGCGCTCGGCCTGAATGCGCGTGAAGCCGCTCGCCGACAACCACTGCGCGACCTCATCCGCGGACGCGCTCGCGGGCAGTTCCACCGGAAAAGTCAGCACTACACGCGGATCACCGGACATGGCCCCCAGGCTCCCCGCTGCGCGTGGTTCACCCCCCCCCGAGGGAGCTGCTTCGCCTTGGGACGGCCCGGCGGCGAAGCCCGCAGCCCGCGAAACCAGCTCGGCATAAATCGAATCCGGCGAGTCATGCCGCACCGGCAGCGCCGTCTCACGGTCGAACAACCGCGCCGCGCGCGCGAACAGCAGCTTGAGGTGATCGTTGAGCTCCGTCATGGTGCCCACGGTCGAGCGCGACGAACGCACCGGGTTGGTCTGGTCGATGGCGATCGCCGGCGGCACGCCTTCGACCTTGTCCACCGCGGGCTTGTCCATGCGGTCCAGAAACTGGCGCGCGTAAGCCGAAAAGGTTTCGACATAGCGCCGCTGCCCTTCGGCATAGAGTGTGTCGAACACCAGGCTGGATTTGCCCGAGCCGCTCGGGCCGGTGACCACCGTCAGCTCGCCGGTGCGGATATCCAGATCAAGGTTGCGCAAATTGTGCTGGCGCGCGCCGCGAATGCGGATGGAGCCTTGGAACATGCAGGCCGCTCCGATAGGTTGAGAGAAGAGGGGGAAAATTGTAGGTTTTGCAGCTTGCCGGTGCGCGCGGCCCACCGCAAGGCCCATCCGCAACAGCCGGCACATCGATCGAGCCGCGGGGCCGTGCGGATTGCGCGGCCCCCGCCCCTCGGTTGCGCGCCGGGGGCCCAGTCAACCGCCCAATCAACCCAGTCATCAAGACAGGCCGGGTTCGATCAAGCACTCAACGCTGCAGGCGCGCCAAGGCCACCGCGGCCGCGCGAAACAGGGCCGGTTGATCCGCCGCCCGCCCATCTTCCGGCGCATCGCGGCGCACGAATACATAGGGCTTGGCAAAAGGCTGGCGATTGAAACCGACGCAGCGCAACACGTCGCGCACCAACTCGGGCAACCGATGCGACAACGCTTCATTGGCGTAGAGGTGCGTCGGCCAGCGGTCTTCGATCCCATCGAAGCACTCCGACAGAAACAGCAGCCCCTCGGGTTTGAGCCGCGCCGCCAGGCCGCGCACGAACTGCACCGGATGGGGGACATGCTCGGCCACCTCCAGACAGACGACCGCATCGTAGACTTTGTCGATCGCGCCCACAAAGCGCACTTTGTCCTGCTCTGGGCCAAACACCGTCTCGCAATTGAGCGCAGCGACCCGCGCCATCGCCGAACCCTCGACATCGGCGTAATCCACCGCGAACCCGCAGGACGCCAGCCGGATCGCATCCAACCCCAGGCCGTCGCCCAGCGCCAGGATCGATAAATTCCGTCCGCAGGCGCGCTGCTTGTCCAGCAGCACACTCAGGATATAGGCTGCCATCTGCAAGTGCCCGGTGTCGCCGGCATGGGCCGCCAGTTCCACCGCCAAACCCAGCCCCTCGCGGTACAGCGCGTCCATGCCGGACGAATAGCAGAACGGAATGATGTCGAAGCGCGCCAGGTCTTCGGCGATTGCCGAACCAGGATGGGCGCGCTCGTCTTGAACCCGCCGCGCCATATCGGCATCGCTCATTTCGCTCCCGCGCTGGCGCGCCACGGCGCCAATGTTGCGCACCAGCGCGCCCGGGTCCGGCGCGGCGCTCTTGAAGGTCCGAAACGCGGCCAGACGATCGAGCAAGGTGGCCGCGCTCGCGCGGGCGCCGCCCGCCCGCACCCGCTCGAGCAGCTTTTCCACGCGCGCCTCCTCGCCGCTTGCCGCGGCGGCGAGCGCGTGGTACAGGGCCAATGCCCGCTGCGATGCCACGCCATAGTCACCGGCCACCCGCATCACCGCGCGGGCACAGCATTCAAGATCTTCCACGGGAAACAAGCAATCTTCGGGCAACAGCTCTTGCGGCCCGCCGCTGCGGCTCGCTACCACCGGCACGCCCCGTTGCAGCGACTCAACAATGGTCAACCCATACGGCTCCGAAGTCGCCGCGACCAGCGTCAGCACCTGTTTCCCGGCGTTGATCGCGTAGGGATCGTCGATGCCTGAGGTGAGCCACGTCGCCACAGATTCCCGTCTCTGCGCCTCGGTGATCAACGCGGCGGTAGCGTCGCTTTGCTTGCCAATGATGTGATATTGCGCCGCCAATCCGCGCAAACGCAGCGCCTTGCACAAAACCAACCCAAAGCGGGCGTTTTTGCGCTGCGATTGCTCCCCGATGCATTGGATCGCCAGCGGCGCGGTGGCGCTCCATGAGCGCGCAGGCGGGGTTTGCGCGGAAAAGTCATGCGGCGGCAACACCTCGACGTGCAGCGCCGCCGGAAATTGCGAGGCCACGAATTTCGAGCACACCAGCAAACCGTCGGACGCCTCGGCAATCATCGCCAGATAGGCGCGGCGGCCGATACAGGCCGGAAGCAATTCAATGTCGTCCAAATATTCATGGACATAAAACAGATGAGGAATGCCCGCCTGACGCGCCAACAGCGCCCCCAGCAGCATGACGATGGTATTGGTGATGACCAGATCGAAACCCCCGGTCTTCAGTGCCTGGGCTTGCGGCCCGGCCAGCCCCATCTGCGCCATGGCCAGATTGGGCAGGCAGGCGCCGCAGTCGATCTCATGACAGGTCAATCCCAGCGCACGGTAATACGCGGTTTCACTGCCGTTGCCGTGGATGGGTAAAACAACTTCGACTTGATGTTTGCGTACCAGCAGCCCGACCAATTTGCGCAAGGCGTTCTGCGCTCCGCCGGGCACATTCTCATGACCAATGACCAGAATTTTCATCGTGAAACTGATTTGAATTCGGAACCGCGGCCCGAAGACCGGTTCTGGATCGTTGCGAAAAACCGCCCAGCGCGAATTCGCGCAAAAGCTTCCTAAAACGGAGGCATCCTACTGAATTCAGACCTGCGTCCGCGCGCCGCCGAAATTAATTGCCCACTTGATTTTTATTGCTGCAATGCTGAAGCTGCTGTTTGAGCCGTTTGACCTCTGTCTCAAACAGGCTTATTTGACTGTCTGAGAATGCCATTCTGCACAAAGCTTCTTCAAATCTTAGAGTTTTTTAACGTTGCCCTAAGGAACCTCTGAATAACTCCCCGCGCGTGGGCGCGCCCGGATTCGGGATGGGCTGCGAGGCGCAAAGCGCAGCGATACCCGGCGGTATCGCGAGCATTTGTAACGAAGCAGACCGCCCGAATACGGGATACGACCGCCGCGAGGGAGTTGTTCAGAGGTTCCCTAATCATTGGCATCATTGGCGCGGGCAATTGCCGCCGCACGCACGGGCTGGCCTGTGCAGGCCAGCGCAGGTTATTCACCCCGTTCAAACACCAGGTCCCACACCCCGTGCCCCAGCCGCACGCCCCGGTTTTCGAATTTAGTCAGCGGGCGGTAAGGCGGCCGGGGCGCGTAGCCACCGTCCGGGGCGCGGTTGCGCAACAGGGGTTCGGCGCGCAGGACCTCAAGCATTTGTTCGGCATAGGGCTGCCAGTCGGTCGCGCAGTGGATGTAGCCGCCCGGCACCAATCGTTGCGCCAGCCGGGCCACCAGCGGCGGCTGGATCAGGCGGCGTTTGTGATGGCGCGTTTTGTGCCACGGGTCAGGAAAGAAGATGTGCACCCCCGCCAAACTGGCCGGCGCCAGCATGTGGTCGAGCACCTCCACCGCATCGTGCGCGCAGATTCGGATGTTGCTCAACCCCTGTTCGCCGATGCGTTTGAGCAGCGCGCCAATGCCGGGTTCGTGCACTTCGCAGCACAGAAAATGGGTCGCCGGCATCAGGGCGGCAATGTGCGCCGTGGCCTCGCCCATGCCGAAACCAATTTCGAGCACGACCGGCGCGGCGCGGCCAAAGGTCTGGACCAGATCGAGAGGTTCGGCGCGATAAGGGAGCAGAAAGCGCGCCCCCAGTTCGCGCAACGCGCGCGCCTGGCCCTGCGTGGTTCGGCCCGCGCGCAACACGTAACTTCGGATACGGCGCTGCCGCAGATCGGGATCGGGGGCTGGCGCTGAAGGCGCATCCGGCGGCAGCGCATGAGCGGACGCGGCAACAAGCGGCTGGACAGCGCTTGCAGGCGCGGCGTTGGAGTCAGGACGGGGGCACATCGGGGCGCTTATCAGGTAACAGGTGAATCCATGGGCGGGGCTTGACCCCGGGTTATTTTCCCGCTGAAGATGAGGCGGCGGCTCCTATGAACCTATTTACGATCTGAACAGGCTCTTGTGTTGCCATCTTGTGTTGCCAAAGCGTCAGCATCCGCAAGCGATTGGATAATCGCCCGGTATGTTCCCCCAATTTGGTGGAACAATTTGGGCTGCCCCTCGGATTTTGCAGGCCCCATTCGTCAGCAGAGGGCAATTTTGGCAGTATCGGGCTTCACGATTTTTCCTCAAGCCGCATCGGCTGGCGAGCGCGGCATACTTACGACCCTTGATTTTCTAAGGATAAAACCGATGTTCACCTCTCACAAGCGCGATTTTCTGGGCCGCTGTGCCATCGCGCTGACCCTGGGCTCGGCCAGCATGCTGGGCGCCCACACCGCCTTTGCCGCGGACAGCACAATGAAGTCGGTGGCGGTGACGGCCATCGTTGAGCATCCGGCGCTCGACGCGATCCGCGATGGCGTCAAGGACGCCTTGAAGGAGGCCGGCTTCGTCCAGGGCAAGAACCTCAAGTGGCAATACCAGAGCGCCCAGGGCAACCCCGGTACGGCGGCACAAATCGCGCGCCAGTTCATCGGCACGCACCCCGACGCCATCGTCGGCATTGCCACGCCATCGGCGCAGGCCTTGGTGGCGGCGACTAAAACCACGCCCATCGTGTTCTCGGGCGTGACCGACCCCGTGGGCGCGCAACTGGTCAGCGGCTGGAACGCATCGGGCACCAACGTCACGGGGGTTTCCGACCAGCTCGCGCTGGATCAACAGATCGAGCTGATCCGCCGTGCCGTGCCCCACGCCAAGCGCGTGGGCATGGTCTATAACCCCGGCGAGGTCAATTCGGTGGTGGTGGTCAAGAAATTGCGCCAACTGCTGCCCAAGCAGGGCATGACGCTGGTGGAAGCCTCCGCGCCGCGTTCGGTCGATGTCAGCTCGGCCGCGCGCAGCTTGGTGGGCAAGGTCGACGTGATCTACACCAACACGGACAACAACGTGGTCTCGTCCTACGAATCGCTGGTCAAGGTGGGCAATGAGGCGAAAATCCCGCTGATTGCCTCGGATACCGACAGCGTCAAGCGCGGCGCCATTGCGGCGCTGGGCATCAGCTACTACACGCTGGGCCAGCAAACCGGGCGCATCGTCGCGCGCATCCTCAAGGGCGAGAAGCCCGGGAACATCAAGCCCGAGATCAGCGAAAAACTCGAACTGTTTGTCAACCTCGGCGCGGCCAAAAAACAGGGCGTGATGCTTTCCGAAGATTTCATCAAATCGGCCAAGGAAGTCATCCAGTAATCCTCCCCTCAGTCCGGGCCATTCCCGGCTTCATAGACCACCCGGGCTGAGTACCCTGTTCTTTGTTATTCGGTCCGGCGGCTTTCTTTTTACATGTCTCTCTTTTCCCTGCTCGGCGCCCTGGAGATCGGGCTCATTTACGGCCTGGTCGCGCTGGGCGTCTTTATTTCGTTCCGGCTGCTGCGCTTTCCTGATTTGACGGTCGATGGCAGTTTCCCGCTCGGCGGCGCCGTGTGCGCCACGCTGATCGCTGCCGGCTGGAACCCTTTTGCCGCGACGCTGCTCGCCTGCGCCGCGGGCGCGTGTGCCGGGCTGATCACGGGCTGGCTCAATGTCAAGCTCAAAATCATGGATCTGCTGGCCAGCATTTTGATGATGATCGCGCTGTACTCGGTCAACCTGCGCATCATGGGCCGGCCCAACGTGCCGCTGATTACCGAGCCGACCGTGTTCACGGTGTTGCAGCCCGCCGCTGTCCCGGACTCCCTCTTCAGGCCGCTGCTGCTGGTCGTGATCGTCATCGTTGCCAAGCTGCTGCTGGACTGGTTTTTCGCCACCCAGCGCGGGCTGGCGATTCGCGCCACCGGCTCAAACCCGCGCATGGCGCGCGCCCAAGGCGTCAACACCGGCGCCATGGTCCTGCTGGGCATGGCGATTTCCAACGCGCTGGTCGCTCTGGCCGGCGCCCTGTTCGCGCAGACGCAAGGCGGCTCCGATGCCTCGATGGGCATCGGCACCATCGTGATCGGCCTGGCCGCCGTGATCGTGGGCGAAAGCATCCTGCCCTCGCGCCGCATGGTGTATGCGACGCTGGCCGTGGTTGCGGGCGCCATCGTCTATCGCCTCTTCATCGCGCTGGCGCTGAACATCGATTTCATCGGCCTGCAAGCGCAGGACCTGAACTTCGTCACCGCCGTGCTGGTCACCATCGCGCTGGTCATTCCGATGCTGCGCAAACGCCTGGCAGGCAAAAACCGCGCCAAAAACAAGGGAGGCCGCTGATGCTGCAAGCACAAGACCTGCACCTGACCTTCAACCCCGGAACGCCGATCGAAACGCGCGCCCTGCGCGGGATGTCGCTGGACATTCCGGCGGGGCAATTCGTCACCGTGATCGGCTCCAACGGCGCGGGTAAATCGACCCTCTTGAACGCCGTCTCGGGCGATCAGAGCATCGACAGCGGCCGCATCCTGATCGACGGGCACGATGTCACCGCGCAACCGACCTGGGCGCGCTCGCTGGCCGTCGCGCGCGTATTTCAGGACCCGATGGCGGGCACCTGCGAAGACCTCAGCATCGAAGAAAACATGGCGCTGGCCCAGCAGCGCGGCCACAAACGCGGCTTTTCGCACGCGGTCAAAGCGGCCATGCGCGAGAGCTTTCGCGCCAGTCTTTCCACGCTCGGCCTGGGACTCGAAAACCGCCTGGGCGACCGCATCGGACTGCTCTCGGGCGGCCAGCGCCAAGCCGTCAGCCTGCTGATGGCCACGCTGCAACCTTCGCGCATCCTGCTGCTGGACGAGCACACCGCCGCGCTCGATCCGCGCACCGCCGATTTCGTGCTGCGCCTGACCGGGCGCATCGTGGCCGAAAAGAAAATGACCACCATGATGGTCACTCACAGCATGCGCCAAGCGCTCGACGTCGGCGAGCGCACCGTCATGCTGCACCAAGGCCAGGTCGTGCTCGATGTCAGCGGCGAGGAGCGCCGCAATATGGATGTGCGGCATCTGCTGGATATGTTCGAGAAAGTGCGCGGCGAGCAGGTCGATGACGATGCGCTGCTGCTGGGATAGCCGCGCCGCCACGGCCGCCATCCGTGCCGCCGCGCCCTGAACCCACCCCTTCATGCCCTACCCAGGCACTGTGGCCTCCCGGGCGATTTTGCCGATGGCATAGAACGTGATCGCCTGGGCGATGGAGTGGGTGTACGCCGCATCATGCACCACACCGGTCAGGC
>JAITWT010000081.1 GCA_031285125.1 Burkholderiaceae bacterium
GGCGGCCTGCGGCGTTGCAACGCTGGCCCATAGCCGGGCTATGGGCTGCGCGCCGCGCCTTGCATCCCCTCCCGAAAAGGTCTCTGCGTGAGCCATTTGAGATCGTAAACAGGTTCTTAGAGAAAGAAAGAGTTGTTGCCCTGCAGGCGGTCGCAATCGATCAAGTTGATCTGCTTGAGCACAATGCGCATGTTCTGGCCGGTTTGGCGCAGCACGAAGCCGTTCCAACCGCCCAGCGTGCGGGCATGACCGGCACGGTTTTCGATCAGCGTGAAGCTGTAGCGCGCACGCCATTCGTCGCTGCGCCCCGGGCTGGGCCAGATTTCCAAGCCGCTGTATTGCCGTGCGGTGCGCGAGGCGGGGATTTGCGAGAACGCCAGCCCCGTGCCCAGGCGCGTGACCCGGTCCATCAGGCGGCGTCGGTCGTGGAACTCCAGCGTGACGCGGTGGCGCGGATCGGGCGCGGGCGCGGCGCCCGGAATCCAGTAGGCACATTCCTCAGCGTACAGGCCGAGCCAGTGGGTGTAGGCGGCCTGATCGAGCGCGCCCTGGTCCAGCAACCGCGCTTCCAAAGCGAGCAGCCGGGCGATGTCGCGCGCACGCGCGTCCTCGATATTGCCGCTTTGGCGTACCACGGCCTGGGCCAAGTCGGCCGAGACCTCCATCAGCCAATCGTAGAAAGAGGCAACCACGTACCAGGAAGGCGGCTGGTGGCGGATCTCAGGCCGTACTGCGGCGGGCGGCTGGGTTGCGGTGTTCATGACAAATTCCCCTTCTCCATGCGCAATGTGGGTTCGGCGCGCATCAATCGCTTCCACTGCGCGTAATAGTTGCGCATCGACAGGTCGGTGGTCACGGGGCCGCGGATGATGCCGTCCTCCGCGGGCAAGTCCTTGCCGGTTTCGTAGTGCCGGCTCATGTCCACCCATTCATCCTCGGGGGTGCTGGCCAGGCCGCGCTGACATTCCTCGAAGTTGGCCGCATCGTCCATTTCGCCCATCACGGGGAAATCCTCCTGTGTGCGCAGGCGCATGGTGTTGACCGCATCGTCAACGTCCTTGCGTTGGGTCGCGTAAAAGCAAACGCCGGTCGCGGCCACAGCCAGCGGCTGGAGCACTTGCACCTGATTGCCGATGAGCGCCAGGTTGGGGAAGATGTTGAGATTCATCCCGGCGCCCGCGGTGGCGTCCAGCACGCGTTGCGCCCGGTCGCCGAAGGCGGACGCCACGTGATCCTGGTAGGGTTCGCGCCCAGGCTGAGGACGTTGAATGCGCCAGGCCGATTCTCTATGCATGTCCGGGCGCTGGTCGATCACCGTATGACCGTTATCGAGCGCGTTGTTGCTCATCCTGGAGCGGTCGGCATCAGCGAAATACGCCATATCGCCGCCGCCATGGCGCTGGTTGGTCATCACCAGCAGGGATTGGTGCGAGAAAGGCACGTGGTAGCCGTCCGCGGTGTTGTCCCAAATCAGTTTCCAATTGCACGCGAGACGAAAGCGATGCGCACCGGCCAAGCGCAGGTTTTCCGGGCCGCCGTTGTGGTCGATCCATTCGTCCATGTAGCGCGCCGCATTACCCAAGTGCGCCATCAGCGGCGGCGCCTCGGGGTTGAGCGTGGCGAAGATGAAGCCCTTGTACGACTGCACCTGGGCCGGACGCGCCAAATTCATGCCGCGCGACTTGAAGGAAGGGCCATAGGCGTTCTTGCCCGGAACCCCGAACAATTGACCGCGGTTGTCGAAGCGCCAGCCATGGTAAGGACAGGTAAAACCGGAGGCATTGCCCTGATGTTCCCGGCACACGGTCGCGCCCCGGTGCGAACAACGGTTGGCGAAAACGTGGATCGCGCCTTCCTCGCCGCGCGCAACGACAACTTCGCGCAAACCGATCCAGGCCAGCTTGAAATCGTTGGCTTGCGCGATTTCGCTTTCGTGGGCCAGATACACCCAGGTCGCGGCGAAAACGTTGTTCATCTCGCGCGCGAAGATGTCTTCGTCGGTATAGACGCGGCGGTGGACCCGGTCAGCCTGCACCAACGCGTCCCAAGCGTCATGCGCATCATGAGCGGCGGGCGTCCGGGGGAGCTCAGCTATTTTGGCGGTGGTCGTCATAGGATGGTTTCTCCTGATTTAGAACATGTTCGACATGTTCCGTTTACGTTGCGGGCAGCCGCCCCGCGTTCAACAAACGCCGCCCCAGCGCGATGACGCGGGAGGGATCGGGGATCTGCTGCGCCTCTTGCTCGACGATCGTCCATTGGGCCTCGTTGAACCGCGCCCGGTGGTACACCATGAACGTCTTGCGCAGGGTCTCGATATCCGCTTCCGGGTGCCCCTGGATCCCCAGGAACTGGCCCTGGATCAGGAACACCTCGTGCGCAATCGTGCGGGAGGAGGCCAACGCAACCGCGCCCGCAGGCAACGTGAGGACGCATTCCCCATGGCTTTGCACCAGCAAGGTAGCGGCGGCGGTGTCGATCGGTTCGCCCAGTAGCGCCCGCGCTTGAGGGCGCCATTGCAGCCGGTCAACGCCGAGCTTGAAGCGCCCGGACGGGTTCTTGCCGACCGTTCCGCCCAGCGCCACAGCAATGATCTGGGCGCCCAGGCACAGCCCCACCACCGGGACGTTGCCGCGTTGCGCCGCGGCCCGCACGAAGGCCAAAAGATTTTTCATCGCCGGCTGCCCGGCGTCATCCACCACGGACATCGGGCCGCCGCTGATCACATGACCTGAATATTCAAAGGCTTTTTCGATAAAACCGGCTGCCGCGGGACGGATGACTTCCCATGTTTGGCCGCTCTGAGCGAAGGCGGAAATCATTCTTTCATGCCATTGCGCGCCGCCCAAATCACCGAGGCACGAGATCACGGCGTATTTCTTCATGGCTTGGTCTTCATTGGCTTGGGTTCACAGCACCTTCTCAGAAAAGCTCGAAATATTCCCGGTGCTCCCAATGGGTCACGGTGTCGCCGGCAAAATCGACCGTGCCTTCGGCGGCGGTGAATCGGGCCCATTCGCTGCGCCGCAAATGCAGCCAATAGCGGATGAAATCCTCGCCGAATACCGTGCGGAAATACGGGGAGGATTCGAGCGCGTCCAGCGCCTCAGACAGGTTGTGCGGCAGGAGCGTCACCGCGGCCTCATAGGGCGTTTCCTGCAGCGGCCCGGGATCGAGTTGGCGCCGGATGCCGTCGAGCCCCGCAAACACCTGCGAGGCCACGTACAGGTAGGGGTTGGCGGCGGGTTCGCCGACCCGGTTCTCGACCCGGCAGGCCGGATCGCCCGGTGAAGAAATCACGCGCACCATCGCGGCGCGGTTGTCCTTGGCCCAGGTCACACGGTCGGGCGAAAGCGAAAAAGGCCGGCGCCGGCGATAGCCGTTGATGGTCGGCGTGGTAAAGCTCGATGCCGCGCAGGCGTGCTCCAGCAGTCCGCCCACATAGGCGCGCCCCAAGGCGGACAACGGCTCGCCCTGCTGCGCAATGAAGGCGTTGACGCCCGTGTTGCGCGCCGTGAGCGATTGGTGCAAGTGCCAGCCCGAGGAGTAAAACCCTTGGATCGCGGGCTTGCACATGAAGCTGGCCAGATAGCCGCGCCGCTTGCAAATCTGCTTGACCGCGTTGCGAAACAGCACCATCGCATCCGCCACCTCCAGGCCCGTCATCACATCGAAGGTGGTCTCCATCTGGCTCGGCGCCCATTCGTCCTCGATGCTGCGCAACGGCAAGCCCAGCGCCAGCAAGTGTTGGCGTACCTCGGCCATGATCGGCTCGACCTCGTCCAGGTGGTTTTCCAGCAGATAGGAATAGCCTTTGGCCACCGGCATCACCTTGGGCGGAGCCGCGGGCGTACCGGGAGCGCCAAGCGTTTCCGGCTCCAGGCACGGATCGACGATGCGCGTCAGATACCACTCCACCTCCAAACCGGCCTTGTAGTCGTAACCCAGTTCCTGCAGTTCATCCAGCGCCTTCTTGAGCAATGTGCGTGGACTCAAGGCGAAGGGACGGCCGTTCATCATGTACAGATCGGCCAGCATCCAACCGGTGCGCTCGGCCCACGGCAGGATGCGGAAAGTGCGGGGATCGGGCACCATCATGACATTCGGACTGCCCGCCAACTCGGCGCTGCCCAAGCCGCCGTCGGTCGAGAACGGATTGAACACAACCGCGCTGGCCGTATCGAAAAAGAACGGGGCCATCGTGATTTCTGAGCCGCTGGCAAAGGCTGACTTGAGGGCCGCCACCGACAGCATCTTCCCGCGCAGCAAACCGTATTGGTCCGGCCAGGACAGGCGCACCATTTGCAGGCCCGCCTGGTCAATCTGCTGGAGTACTTCTGCGGCAGCAGCTTTTTGAGCAGCTGACCAAAGCCTATGCGATTCAATGAACTTATTGCTCATTTTGTCTCCTAAGCTAATGATTTTTTGGAATACTACACCGATTTATACCGATGGGGAGTTGAGAAGCCGCGGCCTCCTCCGCGCGGGCCGACGCAGCGGTCAACAGCCGGCTTTCAGGTTCAAATCCCAACGAACGCTGCAAACGCTTCCAGCGGCGCGCGCGGGGTACGCCATTGGTTGATCGGCGCACTCGGATCTTCGTAGCCGATCGCCATGCCCGCCAGCACCGTGCGTCCGGCGGGCAAGGCGAGAAATTCTTCAATGGTGCGCGGATAACGTATCCAGCAGGTCTGCATGCAACCGTGCAAACCAGCCTCGCGCAACAGCAGCGCCAGTGTTTGCAGAAATATCCCGCAATCCACCCACTGCGGCGCCCCCATGTTGCGGTCGATGCTGCAGAGCATGCCCACGGGCGCATCGAAAAACTGGAAGTTCTGCACGAACTGGCGCATCCGGCGCGGTTTGTCTGAACGCGGGATGCCCAAGCTGGCGTACAGCGCCTCGCCGACCTGGTCACGCCGTTCGCGGTACGGCGAAACCAGCCCGGGCGGATAAGGCGAAAAATCGCCCGGCTCACCTTCGGGCTGCGCCAGGACGCGCTCGCGCATCAGCGCCCTGAAACGCCTGAGCGCATCGCCCCCCAGCACATGAACGTGCCACGGTTGAATGTTGCCGCCTGAAGGCGCTTGCGCTGCCGCCTCGACAATGCGGCGGATCAGCACCGGGTCCACCGGTTTGCCGAGAAAGCGGCGGACCGATTTGCGGCTGGCAACCGCCGCCGCGACCGTGGTTGCACAATCGCGGCTCATTGCGCATGACGTGGCGGCACAGCGCGCAACGCATTGCCGCCCAATCCATCGCCCGACATATCGCCCAATGGAGCCTGCGCCGCAGCATCGACGGCCAGGCGCTGTTCCGCTTTTTTTCTTTTGATCCGTGCGCACGCTGTCTGCAGCAGCGGCGCCAGCGCTTGGCCGGACTCGGCAGCCGCAGCGAGAAAATCTTCACGCATTTTCGGCGTCCAGAAACGGTTGATGTGATCAGCCACCGATCGCGCGGCTTTTTCCGCAGGATAGGCACGGAAATAAGCAGCGATTTCACCGGCCATACGAATCAACTTGGCCTGGTTGTCGCGGTCGGTGTACAGATGGACGTCCTGGTTCATGGTGGGGTGGCTTCCAGTAGGGTGCCGCCATGAGGGCAAGCGCTCTCGCGCATGCGACGGCCGATCAACTGATCTAGCGTGGTGGGGCGGGCCATCTGACCCCTTTCCCCGCTGGGGGAAGGTGGGGATGGTGGCCGACGGCGCATCAACAACGCAGGATCGTCGTTTGGAAGCGCCGCTGGCCCCCGCCTTGATCCTCCCCCAGAGGGGGAGGAAAAAAGACCGGCGTTAGAGGCGCTTTGTGCGTTTACTGCGGGTCGCGCGTGTTCAAGCCGCAGCGCCCGCGTCAGGCGCGAGGGCGGCGGCAGGTCGGGATCATCGTGGGTCATCGGGCGCCGCCTCTTGAATCCGGCGCAGGCTCGCGTCTTCTTGCGCGTTGCGCGTCTGCCAGTCCGACAGCGCGGCGGCGCGCCGCACCTGCACGGCGGTGACTTTGTATTCGGGGCAGTTGGTGGCCCAGTCGGAGTTGTCGGTGGTGACCACGTTCGCGCCGGAGCCGGGGTAGTGGAAGGTGGTGTAGACCACGCCGGGGCGCATCCGCCCGGAGATTTTGGCGCGCAGCACGGTGCTGCCCGCGCGGCTGGCGAGCGCGGCCAGATCGCCCTCGGCAATGCCGCGCTGTTCGGCGTCGAAGGGGTGGATTTCGAGCACGTCCTCCTGACACCAAACGGCGTTGCCGGTGCGCCGCGTTTGCGTGCCCGCGTTGTATTGCGACAGGATGCGGCCCGTGGTGAGGATGAGCGGAAAGCGCGGCCCGGTGCGCTCGCTGGTGGGCACGTATTCGGTCAGCATGAAATGGCCCTTGCCGCCGACGAAGCGATCGACGTGCATCAGCGGCGTGCCCTGCGGCGCGGCGTCGTTACACGGCCATTGCACGGAACCGAGCTGGTCCAGTTTGGCGTAATTGACCCCGGCGAAGGTGGGTGTGAGGCGCGCGATTTCGTCCATGATTTCGGAGGGGTGGGCGTAATCCATCGGGGTGCCCAGCGCTTGCGCCAGTTCGGTGATGACGCGCCATTCGTCTTTGCCGCACAGCGGGGCGATGGCTTTGCGCACGCGGCTGATGCGGCGCTCGCCGTTGGTAAAGGTGCCGTCTTTTTCAAGGAAGGAGCAGCCGGGCAAAAAGATGTGGGCGTACTTGGCGGTTTCGTTCAGGAACAGGTCCAGCACCACCACGCATTCCATCGCCGCCAGCCCCGCCGTGATGTGCTGCGTGTTGGGGTCGGACTGGGCGATGTCCTCGCCCTGAATGAACACGCCCTTGAAGTGGCCCGCCACGGCCTCGTCGATCATGTTGGGCAGGCGCAGGCCCGGTTCGTCGTCGAGCGCCACGTTCCAGTGCGACTCGAACAGGGCGCGGGCCGCGTCATCCGAGACATGGCGGTAGCCCGAAAACTCGTGCGGAAAGCTGCCCATGTCGCACGAGCCTTGCACGTTGTTCTGACCGCGCAGCGGGTTCACGCCCGCGCCGGCGTGGCCGATGTTGCCGGTGGCCATCGCCAGATTGGCCAGCGCCATGACGGTGGTCGAGCCTTGGCTGTGCTCGGTGATGCCCAGTCCGTAATAAATGGCCGACCGCCTGCTGCCCGCGTACAGCCGCGCGGCGGCGCGCACTTCGCTTGCCGGGACGCCGGTGTGGCGCTCCATGTGTTCCGGTGAATTGTCGGGCAGGGCCACGAAGCGCGCCCAGTTTTCGAACTCACCCCTATCGCAGCGGGCGCGGACGTAAGCCTCGTCAACCAGCCCCTCGGTGACGATGACGTGCGCCATCGCATTGAGCAGCGCGACGTTGCTGCCGGGTTGCAGTTGCAGGTGATGATCGGCCTTGACGTGCGGCGTTTTCACCAGATCAATGGCGCGCGGGTCGGCCACGATCAGCTTCGCGCCCGCGCGCACGCGCTTTTTCAAACGCGCGCCGAACACCGGGTGCGCGTCGGTCGGGTTCGCGCCGATGACGAAGATGACCTCGGCCTGATCGACCGATTTGAAATCCTGCGTGCCCGCCGACGTGCCCAGCGTACTCTTGAGGCCGTAGCCGGTCGGCGCGTGGCAGACGCGGGCGCAGGTATCGACGTTGTTGTTGTGCAGGGCCGCGCGCACCAGCTTTTGCAGGATGAAAACTTCTTCATTGGTGCAGCGCGATGAGGTGATCGCGCCGACCGATTCGCGCCCGTATTGCGTTTGCAGGCGTTTAAATTCGCTGGCAGCGCGGGCGATGGCCTCGCCCCAGCTCACTTCGCGCCACGGGTCGGTGATCTTTTCGCGCATCATCGGTTTGCGGATGCGGTCCGGGTGCGTCGCGTAGCCGTAGGCGAAACGGCCTTTGACGCAGGAATGCCCCTCGTTGGCCTGCCCGCCTTTGTACGGGGCCATGCGCACCACCTGCTCGCCGCGCATCTCGACCTTGAACGCGCAGCCCACGCCGCAATAGGCGCAGGTGGTCAGCACCGTGTGCTCCGGCTGGCCGTGCGCAATCACGCTTTTTTCGATCAGCGCCGCAGTCGGGCAAGCCTGTACGCAAGCGCCGCAGGAGACGCATTCCGATTGCAGAAAATCCGTTATGCCCGGCCTGATGCGCGAATCGAAACCGCGCCCTTCGATGGTCAGCGCGAAGGTGCCCTGCACCTGCTCGCAGGCGCGCACGCAGCGGCTGCACACGATGCACTTGGCCGGGTCGTAGGCGAAATAGGGGTTGGACGAATCCTTCGCGTCGGCAAAATGATTTTTCCCCTGCGGGCTGTAGCGCACCTCGCGCAGGCCGACTTCGCCCGCCGCGTCCTGCAACCGGCAATTGCCGTTGGCGGCGCAGGTCAGGCAATCGAGCGGGTGGTCGGAGATGGTCAGCTCCATCACACCGCGCCGCAGTCTGGCCAGCCGCTCGGTCTGCGTGCGCACGACCATGCCGTCTTCGGCGGGCGTGGTGCAGGATGCGGGTGTGCCGTTGCGGCCTTCGATCTCGACCAGACACAGGCGGCAGGAACCGAACGGCTCCAGCGTGTCGGTGGCGCACAGCTTGGGAATTTTGACGCCGCGCTGCATGGCGGCGGCCATGACCGACGTGCCCTTGGGCACGGTGACGGGCGCGCCGTCGATGGTCAGGGTCACTGCGGCATCGCTGGCGCGGATCGGTGTGCCGAAGTCGATTTCATGGATGAGATTCATGGCGCGCTCCGGTTGAGCCTACAGGCCATGCCTGCAATAAGCCAAAGCCGAGTTCAAACAGCAGGAATCCGATGAGGATGGCGCTTACGCCATGCGCCAGGGCATAGGCTTGCCAGGCCGCAAAGAGAAAACGCGCAACGGCATCGTAGCGCCCGTATTGCACCTGGGGGTCGCGTATGCGGATGACCGCCCAGACCAGAACCAGTGAGCCGAGCAGGTTGGCCATGAGCACATGGGCGGGCGCGAACGGCGGCAACTCGCCCGGCCAACCGGCGGTCAAGCGGGCCAGTTGCGCGTGCAGCCATGCGAAGCTCCAAGGGGTGGCGAAAGCCGCCGTCGCAAACACATCGTAGATGGCGCTGACGCGCACCAAGCGGCGATAGGATGACACAGTCCACATGATCGTTCTCCATTCGGCGCTAAGTTGTCGTTGTAGGTTGGGTGGAGCGCAGCGATACCCAACATTGGGCGCTGCGGGAGGGGATGGCCGCAGGCCGGGAGAAGGTCAACGACGTATCCATTGGTGACGCTGTTTGCCCTCTCCCCTGCCCCTCTCCCGCAAGCGGGAGAGGGGAAAGACTGATCCGCGCGCCCTTTTGCAACGGCGGCCTGCGGGGAAAAGAGCCATTCAGTTTCATCTCAGTCCGAAATCCTTTGGAAACCGCTCCAGCGCCGACAGCACCGGCATCGGCGTCAGCCCGCCGTGGGCGCAGAGCGAACCGGCGGTCATGACCTCGCACAGATCGCGCACCAAGGCCAGATTGGCAGCGACATCGCGGCCCGCGATGACGGCGTCCATCGTCTCCTGCCCGCGCGTCGCGCCGATGCGGCAGGGGGTGCATTTGCCGCAGCTTTCGGCGGCGCAGAAATGGAAGGCAAAGCGCGCCATCTGCGCCATGTCCACCGTGTCGTCGAACACCACGATGCCGCCGTGCCCGAGCATGGCGCGGTGCGCGGCCAGCGCTTCGTAATCGAGCGG
>JAITWT010000148.1 GCA_031285125.1 Burkholderiaceae bacterium
GCGGTCTGCGGCGTTGCAACGCTGGCCCATAGCGCTGGCTATGGGCTGCGCGCTGCGCCTTGCATCCCCTCCCGAAAAGGCATCTGCGTGGGCCATTTGAGATCGTAAACAGGTTCTTACAGCACGTTTTCCAAAAACGCCCGTGTACGCTGGCGTTGCGGATGTTTGAAGAATTCGGCAGCGCTGGCGCTTTCGACGATTTCACCCTGATCCATGAAAGCGACCGTGTTGGCGACTTCGCGCGCGAAGGCCATTTCATGGGTCACCACGAGCATGGTCATGTGTTCGTCGGCGAGCTCGCGCATGGTGCGCAGCACCTCGCCGGTCAACTCGGGGTCGAGCGCGGAGGTGGGTTCGTCGAACAGCATGATTTCGGGCTGCATCGCCAGTGCGCGGGCAATCGCGACGCGCTGCTTCTGTCCGCCGGAAATATGCGAGGGGTAATTGTCACGCTTATCCCACAGGCCGACTTTGTTGAGCAGCGCTTGCGCTTCGGGCAGGATTTCAGCGCGTTTGCGGCCTTTGACGGTCATGGGCGGCGCGATGACGTTTTCCAACACCGTCATGTGCGGGAACAGGTTGAAGTGTTGAAACACCATACCCATGCGCGCGCAGATGCGTTTGCGCTGGGCCTCGGGCGCATAGACGCAGACGCCGGCGGGAGGGGTGTGTACGAGGGTTTCACCTTTGATGTTGATGCGCCCGCGGTCGATCGTTTCCAGGTGATTCAGGCAGCGCAGGAAGGTACTTTTACCGGAGCCCGAGGGGCCGATGATGGCGAGTACCTCGCCCGCGTTCAAACTGAGGGAGGCGCCCTTGAGCACTTCGAGCGCGCCAAAACGCTTGTGTACATCGCGCGCCTCGATCATGGGGGCCGGCGTTGAGGCGGGTGCCGGTACCGGCCCGTGTGCTGGATTGGCTTGGTCCGCAGCCTTGGGCGCGGCCTCGTGCGTGACATCAGTCATAAGCAGCGTAGCGCCTTTCGAGACGCTGAAAACCCCAGGTCAGCGCCAGAGTCATGAGCAGATAGAACGCCGCCGCGACCACGAAGGGCGTCATGCTGAAATCGCGCTGCACCATGCCGCGCACGACCTTGAGAAGATCGTCCAGCGCGATCACATAGACCAGCGAAGTGTCCTTGACCAACGTGATCGTTTCGTTGCTCATCGGCGGCAGGATGCGCTTGATGACCTGCGGCAGGATGATATGGCGCATGGTCTGCGTATAGCTGTAACCGAGGACGCGCGCCCCTTCGTACTGGCCTTTGTCGATCGATTGGATCCCGGCGCGAAAAATCTCAGCGAAGTACGCCGCGTAGTTGAGCGTGAAGGCGATGACGGCTGTCGGCAGGCCCGGCAGCGCGCCGGCAGGGCCGAGCAAAATCGGCAGCGCAAAGTAGAAAAACACAATCTGAAGCATGAGCGGCGTGCCGCGCATGAGCCAGATGTAGCCGTTGGTTGCAAGGCTGAGAGCGCGCACGCGCGAGATGCGCATCAGCGCCAGCAAAAGCCCCAGCGGCACCGAGAGCAGCAGGGTGATAAAGAACAGCTTGAGTGTGAGTACGCTGCCGTCAAGCAGCGGGCCCCAGTTGCCGATGATGGTGTTCATGCCCACTGCATGGGAAAAGATGGCGCGGTTATTTGAAATGCAGGGTGGAATTTTGCCTGCGGGCGTTCGGATGCCTCGCCGGTACGCCAAAAAACCGGCGCATGGGTTGGGCGGCGGCGCTTTGAGCAGACCGGCACCGCCGGGGCAGGCCCGCTCAGAAGGCCTTCATGCTCACTGAATAACGTTGGCACCAAACCACTTCTTGGAAATACGTTCCGAGGCGCCATCGCGCTTCATCCCATCCAGCGCTTTTTGCAGCTCGGCGAGCAGCGCCGCATCGCTCTTGCGCAAGCCGACGCCGTAGCTCTCGGTGCCGAAATTGTCCTGCAGGACGCGATATTGTCCGGGCTTTTTCGCGGTGTAGTAGCGGCCCACCACTTCATCGAGCACCACGGCGTCCAGCCGGCCCGCGTTCAAATCCATCAGCGCTGCGACGTTGTCGCCATAGGTCTTGAGCGATCTAAAGCTCTTGCGTACGGCGGCGTCTTTTTCGATCGCATCAATAGCGCTGCTGCCGGTCTGTGCGCCAACCACCTTGCCCGTCAGAGCGGCCTTGTTGGCGATGGGCGATTTGGCGGCGACCACGATGATCTGGTGGTTTTGCATATACGGTGCGGTAAACGCAATTTGTTTCTTGCGCTCGTCGGTGATCGTCAAGCCGTTCCACAGCACATCCACGCGCTTGCTGTTGAGCTCGGCTTCCTTGGCGTCCCAGTCGATCGGTTTGAACTGAACCGACGCTGCGCCCAGGCGCTTGAAGGCTTCTCGCGCCATGTCGATGTCGAACCCGACGATATTGCCCTTCTCGTCGCGGAAGCCCATCGGCGGGAAGTTGTCATCCAGACCGACGACGATGGTGCGCCCGGTCAGCGGCGTGGCCGCGGACGCCGCAAAAGCCGAACCTGGCACGCCGCCAGCGATAAGCAGCAGGCCCGCGAAGAGCCAAGCCCATAGAGGGAAAAAGCGGGAAAAGCGGAGTTTCATGATGAATTCATTGAGCGGAAAACAGGGGAATTCTCCGGCTTTTCCCCCGTGTTTTGCCCGCTGAGCGGACCTCGCACATGAAAAATTTGTCCGAACCCGCTAGGATGATTATTTTCCCATGTTCCATTTCATTCGTCACGAAGAGATTTCTCCATGAAGTTGTACTACTCTCCCGGCGCCTGCTCGCTGTCCGCGCACATCGCGCTCGAAGAATCGGGTCTGCCCTACACCACCGTACTCGCCAGCACCAAGACGCACAAGCTGCCAGACGGCACCGACTTCTACACCATCAACCCGCTGGGCTATGTGCCGGTGCTTGAACTGGATGATGGCAGCCGTCTGCGCGAAGGCGCCGCGATCATGCAATACATCGCCGACCAAGTGCCGCAGAAAAATCTGGCGCCCGCCAACGGTACGCTCGCGCGCTATCGCCTGCAAGAGTGGTTGAGCTTTATCGGTACCGAACTGCACAAGAACTTCAGTCCCATGTTCAATCCAGCCGCGCCCGAGGCCTACAAAGTCATCGCCAAGGCGCGTTTGCTGGAGCGCTTGAAGTGGGTCGATGGCGAACTCAAAGACAAGCCCCACCTGATCGGGGCACACTTCAGCGTTGTCGATGCGTATCTGTATACCGTCACCAACTGGGCGGGCCCCGTCGGTCTGGATATCTCGGCGCTGACCCGGCTGAACGCCTTGCGTGAACGTGTTGCCCAGCGTCCCGCCGTGCAGGCCGCGATGAAGGCCGAAGGGCTGCTCAAATAAGCAGAAAAAGAGAGAACGCGTATTCCAAAGCGGTAAAACAGTGTTCTCCTGCCCCGGAGGGGGGACAATTCATCTTTATTTCTTGCTCGTTGCCCGCCATGTCCTCCCTTTTTGAACCCGTCCAGGCCGGCGCTCTGCAGCTGGCCAACCGCATCGTCATGGCCCCGCTGACGCGTAACCGCGCGCCGCAGGGCATTGTGCGTGACATCACCGTCACCTACTACGTCCAGCGCGCCAGCGCGGGACTGCTCATCAGCGAAGGCGCGGCGATAAGTCCCCAAGGCGTGGGCTATGCTGACGTGCCGGGTCTGTATGAAAGCCCGCAACTGGATGGCTGGCGGCGCGTCACCGATGCCGTACACCGTGCCGGCGGCAAGATCGTCTGCCAACTTTGGCATGTGGGCCGCGTCTCACACACCGATTTGCAACCGGGCTGCGCTGCGCCCGTTGCGCCCTCGGCCATCACCGCGCAAACCCGCACGGTGCTCATCAAGGATGGCGCGCCGGTCTTCGCGCCGACCTCGGTGCCGCGCGCGCTCACCGCCGCTGAGCTGCCCGGTATCGTGCACGACTTCGCCGCCGCTGCGCGCAATGCGGTGCACGCCGCCGGCTTCGATGGCGTCGAAATTCACGGCGCCAACGGCTACCTGCTCGATCAGTTCCTCAAAACCGGCGCCAACCAGCGCACCGATGACTACGGCGGCGCCATCCCCAACCGTGCCCGCCTGCTGCTCGAAGTCGCGCGTGCCGTTGTTGACGCCGTTGGGCCGGGGCGCTGTGGTGTGCGTCTCTCGCCCGTGACCCCGGCCAACGACATCGTTGATGCCAACCCGCAGCCGCTGTTCGACTTCGTCGCGCGCCAACTTGCCCAGCTCGATCTGGCCTACTTGCACACCGTCGAAGGCAGCACCGGCGGCCCGCGCGCGCTGCCCGAGCGTCCCTTTGACTATGAGGCGATGCGCAAAGCCTACCGCGAAGCCGGCGGCAAAGGCGCGTGGATGCTCAACAACGGCTACGACCGTGCACTCGCTGAAGCCGCCCTCGCCCAGGGTGCCGACTTGATCTCCTTTGGCCGCCCCTTCATTTCCAACCCCGACCTGGTGCGCCGTCTGCGCGAAAACGCGCCACTCAACCCTGGTGACAGCAAAACCTTCTATGGCGGCGGGGAGAAGGGGTATACCGACTATCCGGCGTTGCCGTGAACATTGCGCCAAGGGCACTCAGGGGCGCAATAAGCTAACCTAGAAACGGTCGTTGAGCGCGCGCGTCAGTGGCGTGATCGGCGTGCCAGGCGCGGGCAGCAGAGGGATTGGCGCGTGCATAACGCCCTCACCTCGCCCTCACCTAAAAGGGAGGGTCAGCGAAGGAGCGCCGGTCAATATTCACAAGGCTGCCCTCAAGATAACAAGCGGCCAGCTGCGGTTTCTAGGTTTAATTGATCTGGCGTCGGGGCAGAAGAAAGCCATCCTTTGATGGGATCTCGCCAATCAGTCAACCCGGGATTTTCATTGCGCCCATCTTGCCGTGATGGATGGGGTGCACATGAAGCAGGTCAATATCGAAGTCTTCATTGTCCTCGCGGAGGGTGAGTTCGAGCATGGCCTTTTTGAACATCGAATGGAGGGCTGTTTTGGGAAATACTGGGAGGGCCGCTGTCAGCGGGTTTTCGATGCCGATGCCGGAATAATTTTGATTGTCCCGGTCGAGGATGATGTTCTTCGACGTGAAGCTGAATGTTTTACGACGGTCATCATCAAAGGTCAGCGCGACCGTGTAGTCGAAAATCCAGCGCGCGTTCCCGTCGGCAAGGATGTGAATGTCGACCGCGGGAAGGAGGATCTCATCGGCACCAATCGCGGTTGAGCGCAGCGTCAGTTCAAACGCGGGCGACGATGAGGGATCGTCGAACAAGGCGCCAGCGCCAAGCGCCAGGCCATAGGCCAGATAAGGGTTTTGGGGAGCGCCGCCGAGAGGGTTGGGCGCCGGATTGCGGGCGAGAAAATCCTGATAGCGGGTGTACTCGATCCAGTTCGAGACCAGATCGGATGGGCCGCCGGCGTCCAGCGCGTTGCTGCGCCGGTTCTTGACGAAAACGTACACCAATGTGCCGGGATTCTTGCCGTCGTCATGCGTGTGGAACTGGATGTTGACGCTGGTGAGGAGGGACATTGAAAACCTCGTGACTGAAAGGAGTCGGTGTATTGATCGCGCGGCGGTCGGTTCGCCGTTCCATCCGCCAGGAAGGGATCGCTGACCCACGGGTCATTGCCGGGGTCATCGCCGTAAAGTTTGCCGTGATGCCACCAGTCTGTCTTGGGCTATGGCGCAATGGGGTTATGGCTGGAGCGAAATTTTCGAGGGGAACCCCCGCATCAATTCATTGCGGCGGGCCATTTGAGATCGTCAACAGGGTTTTACAAACCAAGGAAGGACTTGATCCGTGTCACTGTATCCACGGCGGCCTGGATTCCCGTCGCAGGGCTGGGGCGCGCGGCGGCCATTTTTCCAAGCCCCCCCGCCCTCTAGTTTTGCTTTTCGGGATATTTGAAGCCGAGATAGCCCGTGCTGGTGACGCCTATCAGCGCAAGCAGGGTCTCGCTGAATTGAGGCATCGCCAAGTCTTGAATGACCTGCCACAAGAAAATAGCGCCAAGCGCCAGCGTCCAGTAAAACATCTGAAGCCGATGTAGCGCGGGCCCGTTGATATCGGTGGTCAGGTCGTGGTACCAGCCTTGGCTGATGAACGGCCTGGTGGTGTCGTACCAGCTTTTTTTCTGGTCCTGCCGGCTTGAGATCTCCGCCTGGAGCCGGACGATCGCGGTGGCGTCAGAGGGGTGTGCTTTCTGTTGTGTTTGAAGTTCCCGCTGCTTCAGCTCGATTTCGGCATCAAGCTTTTCGACGTCCGCGTAAGTCGTGATCCCGCTGGCCCTCAAGGTTGCGTTCGCTGCGCTGATGGGGGTGTCCTTGGAGGCGTCTATGGCCACGGCAAAAATCGTCGTCGCCCCGGACAGGCCCATGAGAATGAGCGCCTGCGCCGTCATGGCGTTGTTGTAATCGCCCAGAAAGAAGAACAGAAAGACGAAGGCCGCAAAGACGATGGTGAACCAGAACGCCATTTGCGTTCGGCCCAGGCTGAAGGTTTGCTCCTTGGGCGCGAGTTGAGGGAGCAGGCTGTCTTTGAGGAGCGTCGTCTTCAGCGCTCCAGCCCAGACGGCGGCGACGACGATAAGCACAATAACCAAGGCGAAGGTCAGGCGTAGTCCAGTGAACGTCGCGAATTCGAAGGTCGGTGTCTTGTCGGCACCTTTGATGAGGGTGGCCGGATTCGAACAGCTCTCATTCGGATCGTCTAACGAGACACTGACCGCAATCTTTCGCGGCGCAAGGCTGGGCGAAAGGAGCATGGGCTTCCAATTGGCGGCATTTTGGTTGTCGCGCACCAGATGGAAGACCAGCGCGTTGTCGACGAAAAGTGCGTCACCGCGTCCGCTGATCGGCCGGCCATTCAGGCAGAGCGTCGTTTTGGACGGATCGATCTCCATGGAGGGGTCGAGGTTCAGCGCGACCCGGATCCAATCGTTGAGTCCCACGTTTCCGCCGATGGGCGTCCCTGATGCGTCAGAGCGATGAACGGCATTGATCGTGGGGAGGCTGGCGCTGACGGCGCCCGCCGTGAAGAGCAAAAGGAGCGCCAAGAGCGCCGCAAAAAATAAGCGCAGGTCTCTCTGACGGAGCGTCTGGAAGACGCTTGTTGCTTTTCGGATCATGATGATCTCCAGGGGCGACTTATGGCGCTGCGGGTCAATTTCCGGCCGACCGGGTCTGAGCGATGAACATGGCGCGGCACGGCAGTTATGGGCTTTCCCTCCGGGTCAAGCCCGTTCGTTGGATTGGCTTATTAAACAATGACTGACAGCACGGCCTGCGCAACGCCATCGCGTGCGCGCTTGATCTGTCAATGGAATAACTTCGGGAGCTTAGAACCTGTTTACGATCTCAAAGGCCTCTGCCCTTCGGGTTGGGCCGAAATCGGGCGATTGGGCGGCCAAGTCGCTTGCATGGGTATGTAGTCCATGTGGCGCGCCATGGGCCACCCACTCATCCCGATTGCGGCCCAACGTGAGCCATTTGAGATCGTAAACAGGTTCTTACTGCACCCGGCTATCCGGAGGCTCCTGGTAAAACGGCGGCATTCCGGGCAGGCCCGCCATCTGCGCGAGCAACCTGCCGGGAAAGTGCTGGCAGGCGTTGCGCAGATTCGAGACCGCGGTGTTGTAAAAGCGCCGGGCTGGAGCCACGTTGGTTTCCACCTTCTGACAGGCGGTCCGCGCGCGCGCGATCAGCGTTTCGTCCTTGAGCTCGGGGCAGTTCTGGCTGAGCGCGAACAACCGGCCCAAACCCAGCGAGAGATAGATTTCGGCCCGGAACTTCTCCAGCAGATCCCGCGGGGCGGTCGCGCCGATGCGCTCCTGCCCGATGGCGCAAAACTGCGCGGTGTTGAATATCAGGTCCTGCTCGTCGGCGAGATGGTGTTTGGCGACTTCGAGCACCTTGGGCACCAATTCATGACGCAGTGTCAGTTGTGCGTCAATGTTTGCCAGCGCCCTGCTGACCTGATTCTTGCGCTTGACAATGGCGGCGTACCACGCGCACAGGCCGACGCCGGCCACAACCACCAGAATGATGATGAGTACAGCAATCATGCGAAATAGCTCCTGCAGGGGACTTGAAAAAAATAAGTACGCGGCGACGGCAGGCGCGCGCTGGGCGCTTTTTTTCGATACACACTGCGTCTGTCTCCTCGGCGGTTCCATATCGCCGGGCATTTGACCGGCGGGGTAAGCGCCGATGCATTTGTTGTCTTGGATCAATATTTCTGCATGGTAGTCCTTGCCTGTCATTTTGCAAGAGGGCTTCGGTGTGGACACAATTTATTACTGTTACTGCGCGGTCTTTTCCAGATGCGCGAGGATCAGCGGGTAAACATCGCTCGCCGCGTTCTGCCCGAAGATGCAATCAATGTGGCCATATCCGTCAACCACGTGCCGGGAATAAAGCCCGGCGCCGTTGCGTTTGCAGAGTTGATCAAAAGTGATCGCGGTGCTTTCGGGCAGGAAGCATTGGTTGTCGCTGCCGTGGATGAACGCGATCGGCAGCTTCATCCGGTCAAGATGCGCAAGGTAGTCATAGGCACCGTCGGTTGACACGACGTGACCGGCGCGCACCATCTGGGCCAGATGGTCGAACGTCTTCACGTTGCACACGCCGAACAGTTCGTGCAGGCGCTCGTGCACAGCGGACGACAGGTTTTTGTGGTTGTACAGCAGCCCGTACAGAAAGGAGATTCGATGGCATACCGCGCTGCGGCAGAGTTCGTCGTGCGTTATCGGATACAAGCGCAGCGCGTCGTCGAACAATCGATCCATCCAGCGCTCATGGGTATCGCTGTATGCGGTCAAATCCTTGACGCCAAGCGCCGCCAGGATGTCGGGCAGGTGCAGCCCGACCTTCAACCGGGTCATCGGCAACGTTTTGATATGCGCAGAGATTTGCGACAGCACGGCTGAACGCACGCCGGCCACGCCCGCAAGCAGCGCCATCGTGAATGTCGTCGCGCCATAGCAGTGTGCGAACACTTGCAAATTGGCGGCTGCGGTGATTTCCAGGACACGTCCAATCAGCGCCGGATGGTCGTACCGTGCCACTTGGTCGGCATCCGATGATTCGGCGCTGCAGGCCAGGTCGATGCTGGCGCGAAAGTCTCCGAGCCAACAGTCATAGCCGTGTGCGTAGAGGTATTCAAGCAGGTTGGTGTCGATCAGATCGGTTGAAAAGATCTGGCTCGACACGCCCGCGCCGTGCAGCAGCAGCACCGGCCCCTTGGTGCCGCCCCGGTAACGGGTCAGGCGCAGGTCAACGCCATCGGACGTGCGCACGGGATAGACCTGGGCCGGCCCAACGCGCAGCGCGCGCTTGATGCGCGCGGGCGCATCGGGATCGAAGCGCTGCACTTTTGCGAAAACACCGCCGTACGCATCCCACATCGCGCCCGCGAAAAACTCACCGAAACGTGCGATACCTTTCAGACGTGTTGCCGCATCCGGCGCGTTGGGAACATCGATGGTGCGCAACTGTTTGAGAAAATCGAGCAACTCGATCTTGAGCACGCCCTGCCCGAGGAGCGCCCCTTGCGCATCGGCGCCGGCGTTGACCTTGACGGCAAGGGTCGTCAGCTGCGACCACGCATCGTAGGCCGGCGCGGCAGTGATCGTCTTGGTACCGCTGAACCAGAACTGGCGGCCCTCCTCGGCGTGCAGCACCATCTGGTAGGTCATCAATCGATGCCCCGCATGCGTCGGATCCTCGACGAACAGGTGAAACTCGCCATTCTCGACAGACATCGGCTCGGCCGACAGCGCCGTGCACACCACGGTACCCGTCATGCGGGCCGTATGCGATGGATCCGTCAGCAGCGCTTGGAGATCGTCGGAGGTGATGGTCAAGGTAAAGCACATCGGCGCCGGATCGCCGCCAGAGCCGGTGTCGAACGTGCCGCGCATCGTCTCGGTGAACGTCAGCCCTGGGCGCATGCCGGTCATCACCGGCGGCGGCGTGCTGAGCGAATAATCGATCGTCCAGCCGCGCGCATCGGCCAGCAGCGCGCAGGTGCGCTCGGCGATCGCGGCAATGGTCAGCAGCGGATTGACGCCCAGTGACCGGGGCATCACTGAGCCGTCGGCCACCCACAGGCCGTCATGGACGGCGGTGCCGGTCGCGCCCGCGTACACACGCCCCGCGTGATCGACAGCGCCCTCTTCGGCGCGTTCGGCCATCGCGCAGCCGCCGAGCGGATGGACCGTGATCAGCTTGCGGCCAAAGTGGCGGCTCCAGATCGGGTTGGGCACGTACGCGCCGCCTTCAAGCGCCACGGTGGCCTGGTCCAGCGCATCGTTGACGGTTTTGAAGATCGGCTGGCTGCCCGCTTCGGGCCAGGTGATACGCAGGCGGTCATCGGCCAGCGATAACTTGCCCGCCGAGCCGTCGTGCGCCATGGCCAAATAGGTTTGCGTATGCGCTACCGCACCCCGGTGCGGCCCCAGTAATGCGCTTTCGGCGACGCGCTCCATCTCCTGGATCCGTTGCCCGAGTCCGGCCGGCTCGGCTTTGCTGCTGACCAACGCGGCGCCGTTGAGCAGTGTCGGCATCAGGGCGCCGATCGCCCCAGGGATCGACCCTTCTTCGATGACAAAGCCTTGGTTGACATCGGCCGTCGCGCGGTTGTCGATCAATCCGGTGATGCACGGCCCGACTGGCGCGATCGCACCCGCTTTCTTCGTCCCCCAGCCGATGCCGTTGATCGGCGTGCCGGTGTTGTAGCCAAACGCAAGGACGTCGCCATTGCCGGTGAAGTGCTCGCCGATGCGCTCGGACAATGCCAGTGCGCGGGCCTTGGAGCGCAGCAGGATTTGCGTGGAACCCAGCGCCCCGGCAGCGATGATGACAATGTCCGCAGTAATGAACAGTTCCGGTGCATCAAAAGACTCACGGCCGACGCCGATCAGCTGGTAGTGGACGATCCACGGGGGGTTGCCGCTGCGCTTGGCAATCGAGCGTACGTTGGCGCCCGTGAAAATCTTTGCACCGTGCGCAACGGCATCGGGCAGGTAATTCATCAGCGTGGTGTTCTTTGCGCCGTAATTACAGCCCGAGACGCAATCGCCGCAGCCGTTGCAGCGCGTTTGTTCGACGCCGACGTGGTTGGGCCCGTCGGCGAATGTCACATTGATCGGCGGGCGGCTGAACCGTTCGCCCCAGTGCAAACCGTGCGCCGATTTCTCAAGGGCCGCCAGCTTGGGCGGATGCGGGAAATCGGCGGGCAGCGGCGTCGGGCGCAGCATTTCGGTGGCGCGCAGGTAACCCTCGGCGAGGCGTGTCTTCAGGTCGTTGCGAAACGCGGCGGGCCATCTGGCGTCGCTTAAGACACGCGCATCGGGGCGCAGGCAAACGCCGGCGTTGATCAGGGACGTCCCGCCCAGCCCACACCCGACCAAGGCGCTGATGTCATCATTGAGATGCAACTCGAACAAGCCCAGCCGCGAACCCAGATGGCCGATGGGCGTGTTTTGCTGGAATTCGCCGAGCCCTTCAAATTCAGATTGCGGATACTCCCCCGGCTGCCTTTCGCGGCCGCGTTCAAGCAGACAGACCTGCCGTCCGGCGCGGGCCAGCCGCGACGCGGCGATCGCACCGCCGTAGCCGGACCCGATGACGACGATCTCGTAGTGCGCTTCGAGGTGTTCTGCGCTGTGGGAGAGACGGCGCAGCGTTTTGGTCGAACGCGCGGGGCTCATGTCAGCGCCCTCTGGGCGGTCCGCCGTGGGCGGGCCTGCCGTTCAGGTTTCTTGAGCAGGATGGGGTTGGGCTGCGGCAGCGCGCCGATGCGTTGTATGGCTTTATTGAGCCGGGGGGCTTGCAGCGAATCGCCGGTGCGCGTGTGCCGGTCCGAGGCCATGCCGGCCTGTGCCTGTTCGTGCCATTGATCGAACTCGGCGATCGCTCTGCGCCGCACATCCGAAGGCGCTTCACCATAGACCTTGCGGAAGATGCTGGCGAAATAGCTCAGGTCTCCGAAGCCGCAGTGATAGACGATTTCGCTGACGGTCGGTTTCTCCGGTTGCGGCATTGACAGGCGGTGGTGCGCCAGCGCCAGCCGTCCGCGCAGAACGTAGCTGGTGAAGGTGGTGCCCTCGAGCTCGAAAAGCATCTGCACGGAGCGCGGACTTAAGCCTACCGCCGTGGCCGCCGTGTTGATGTTTAGATCCGGCGAGCCCAGCTGGGTCAGCACCCAGCGCTTGACGGCATCCAGCCGCGCCGCGCGCAGGCCGCGCTGGGCCGCCAGTTGCGTCCCATCCCGATTGGTTCCCACCGCCAGTGCCACCAGATCGGCAATATGGGTCGCGGTCGCGTGCGCGAACGCCGCTCCGCCATCGGCATCGCCGAGCAAACGCAAGCCGGAAAGATAGGCGTTGAGCAGCCGCAGCGCTTCATTGTTCGGGGAGATGGGGCGCAGAAACCCGGTCTCGGCGTTGGGCAGCAACGCATGCAGTGCCGAGCGTTGTATCTTCACGCTGATAAAAGGAAAGGCTTCCCCTGTTTCCCAGGCGATCTGCTCCTGAGAGGAAAAAAGGACCGCCTGCCCCCCACTGGCGTTGAATTCCTTGCCTAACTGCGTGACGCAGCCTTTGCCCGGTGAGGCGGACCAGATCAGCACGAAATCGTGCGTCTTTTGGGGGCCATCGAGATGGGTTATCCCGCGGTGCGGGGACAGCCGTGTCTCGGTGACCGTGATGCCCGGCAATATGCGCGATTGCACCTCCATTTCCAACGCACCGTCGTGCGCAGTGAGATCCAGGCGGCACAGCGATGTGCTCAATACCTCCATCGCCACTTCGCGGCGCTGGGGCTGCGGTACCGCTTGCAATGAGAATCGAAACGTTGTCGGAGCGTTCAGCATCGTCGTTGGCCTCAAGAGTGGAATGTGCCGTGCCAGTGAAGTAGTTTTTTTCTTTTTTTAGTCAGTCCGGTTGAGGACGTTCAAACGCCAAAACAGCCGATCGGTACGTGCTTCTGTGCCGGGGGACAGGCCGTCACATCAATCAGCTTTTTATGAGTTTAATCAAAGAAACGTCAAAAATGCAATTTATGAGAAAAATCTCACATTTTTTGAGGTTATAGAGTAAACGGGGTCTGTGTAGCGCGTTGTTGTGGCGTAGGGGCGGCCGCCGGCCGCGGAGCCTCGAACCCAGTGCTTAGAACCTGTTTACGATCTCGGCGTGAGGGGTGCGGGATGCGGATTGGGATGGGCTGCAAGGCGCAAACCGCAGCCCATGGCGCGTGCCATGGGCAAGGGTTGCAACGCCGCAGACCGCCCAAGCCCGCGCCCGCACGTTCGCGCCGGGATCGTAAACAGGTTCTTACGCACGCTCTGCGCGGGAAGACCGGTCTGTTTTCCGCTGTGGATGCGGAGCGGCGGCGTTTGCCCTTATCGTGCCGGGGTTCCAGCGCGCGGCTGCCAGCGGCGCAGCAGCAAGGCATTGGTCATGACGCTGACGCTCGATAACGCCATGGCAGCGCCGGCGGCCATCGGGTTGAGCCAGCCCAGGGCGGCCAGCGG
>JAITWT010000159.1 GCA_031285125.1 Burkholderiaceae bacterium
CATTGCCGCCAAGAAGAGTGACGGCCTGACCATATCGGGGTCTAGAAATCGCTCCCATTGATTCGCAGTGTTGTTCATCATATGCCTAACGCCCAAGGTAAGGCGTCCGCTTGACCGCCATGTTAGGTGCCAATGGTAAACGAGCGCGCCACCCCAATGAACCGCGATGCCCACTGAGCGCGGAACTTTTGAAACTGCGCCTTCGCGCGAAGCGCGGGATGTAACCGCAAAGCCGAAAACTGGCCGGGTGCAGCGCAGGAGCATAAACGCGGCGTAAACGAAAAACCGGCAAATGCAGCGCAAAAAATTGAAAACGGTAAAAGCGCAAACATAAGCGGAATGGTTTTACACCTAACGATCCAGGTGAGCGGCCGCCGAGGCGCAGCGCGCCGAGGGTAGCCAACAGCGAAGCTGTTGGCCGGTCCGCTCCACCTGGGGGTTAGCCCTCAACATTGCCTAGTAGCGTGGTTCCGGCATCTTTTGTTCGAGTGCCCGGAGAAAAGCGGGCGGAAACGGACGGGCGTTTTGCGCGCGCGCTTGCTGTACTTTCTCCCACGCTTGAGCGTAGTCACCTTGTTCATATAGCGACATCGCCCAACGCCACCAACCATTTCCATACTTTGGGTCGAGAGATAAGGCCTCGTTGTACGTGTGATTGGCTAGCGCAAAGAAACGCGCGCCCTCATCAGCTGCGTTGGTCTTCGAAACGGCTTCCGCCTTCACCGAGTACGCGGTGCCAAGGTCAACAATAAGACCGATTCTTTGGTATTGGTCATCGATTAGAGCCTTCGACCTTTCCAGATAATCGATCGCCTCGTCGAACTTACCGCGCTCCAGCATCACTCGCCCGAAGCCCCAATATGGTTGGTAGTTGTTTGGATTGAGGAGCCATGCCTGGTTGTATCGGCGCATCGCAAAATCGAGGTTGCGCTTCTGTAGGAATTCTTCACCTTGCGCGAACCATGCTTTGCTTGCCGCCTCACGCGTACCGAGGCCCGCCACAGCTTCGTTGATGAAATCCTCGTCGGCCTTCTTCAGGTTTTCAGGCCGCGGAATAGCAGGTTGTCCGTACATGGGAATGTCGTCGATTCGCTGCTCCTGGGCCGAGACCGGGCCGAACGACCAGGCCATCACCGTCAATAGAAGAATCTTGAGTGTCACCTTGCGCATCCGCGCTCCTTGAGGGCTAAATACTAAGCTCACCGGAAAAATTGCCGTAGCGAAGCGGAGGCAGGTTTTTCCGGTGCAGCGTATTGTTGGTCTGCACTATGGAACTTGAACACTCTGGATAAAACTCTCTGCCTCGCTGCGAAAGGTTGGATGCAGCCCCTCGCCTCGGTGAGAGTATGAAATTGAAAAACCTGTTTCTTGGCGCACAGGGTGCCGACAGTAAATGGCCGACAACTCAAAGAGCAGAGGGCCGCTCGAACCCGCTGGTTCGTTGTCTTGTGATGTTGCTTCGTAGCGCACACATGGATAGTTGCGCTCGTTTGTAATGCGAAATGATGCAGACTGAACCTCGAAGCGGTTTGTGTCCGTGTCTTTTTCTACGCCTGACTGAATAAACGACTTGAAAGCTTCTGGCGTTTGCGTGGGCGGCAGATTGAACATTGATACTTGAGCAACAAAGCTTTCATTTTTACTTTGTCCGCCCTTGGCAAAAGCCATTCCTGCGCCTGATGACTGTATAAGCTGCCAACCTGCGGAGGCTGGCGCTTTGATGTTGATGTAGCCGCCTGAGAACGACTCGCTAGGCGCAACAGGTTTACCTGGCGGATGGCCAGACGTAGCGCAACCCTGAACAAGCGTAGCCGCAGTGACGAGAATTACTATGCGGATTTTCATAAAGCCCAAATAGATTTAGACGACTGGCATTGTATGCAATTGCGTCGGATAAAACAACACAACGACTGAAATTCACAGTAAAATTCTAACATGGCACAATTTAGGCAAACCTAAATTTTTCCGGATGGAAGGCTTGTCAGAGGCCCCTGCCGACGTCCCTCGCAGCCCCAAGCTGCTGGAGCGTATGCGCGCTCATTTGCGGACGCGGCATCACAGTATTCGCACGGTGCAGGAATTGCTGGGTTGAAACGCAGCACCTGTCGTTTCAATGAATGGAATTGGAATTACCCGTTTCGTTTATAGCGAGGTGCCTATAAACCCGCAAGAGCGGTCGTGCCTGTCTCAAGCCGGGGGCCGTTTCATGTCCATAGAAAGAAAAGCAAGAATCGGAGTGCCCGCGCGCGGCCTGGCGGGCATCTTGATGACCTCTTTCAATGAAAAAGCCCATGAAAGCACGTATCCAGCAGACCTTGGCCCAGCGCGCCGCACGGGTTGCTTCAGCTTGCCGCCGGATCGAAGCGTCTGAAACACCGCCTACGCTGAAGGAATTGGCCGCCCATGCGAACCTTAGCCCATTTCATTTCCATCGCCTGTTCAAGGCCGAAACGGGTTTAACGCCCAAAGCTTACGCAGCAGCCATCCGCGCGCGCCGGCTGCGGCAGGGGCTGGAGCAGCCGGGCGCGTCAATCACGGCGGCCATTTACGGTGCGGGCTTCAACGCCAACAGCCGGTTTTATGAAGCGTCGCACCGGCTGATCGGCATGCGCGCGCGCGACTACCGCGCGGGCGGCGCGGGCGCGGTCATCCGCTTTGCTGTGGGGCAGTGCTCGCTGGGCGCGATTCTGGCCGCGCAAAGCCAGCGCGGCATCTGCGCGATTTTGCTGGGCGACGATCCCGATGCGCTGCTGCGCGATTTGCAAGACCGCTTCCCCAAGGCGCAACTGATCGGCGGCGACGCCGGGTTCGAACGGAGCATCGCCCAGATCATCGGCTTTGTCGAGGCGCCGGCGATCGGCCTGAACCTGCCGCTGGATGTGCGCGGGACGGCTTTTCAGGCGCGCGTCTGGCGGGCGCTGCGCGACATTGCGCCGGGCACCACCGCGAGCTACACGCAGATCGCCGCGCGCATCGGTAGGCCGAGGGCTGCGCGCGCGGTCGCGCAAGCTTGCGCGGCCAACCCGGTGGCCGTGGCGATTCCCTGCCACCGCGTGGTACGGCACGACGGCGGCATCGCGGGCTACCGCTGGGGCGTGGAGCGCAAGCGTGAACTGTTGCGGCGCGAGGCGGAGGGCCGTTGTCCCGCCTGATCGGGCCGACCGGAGGGTTACCGCCGCGCGAATGCCGCCCGCGCGGCTTGGATGCGCGCGCATATTCGACACAATAGAGCCATGCGGCCCACCCTCTCTTGCATTCATCACATGCTGACTCGCGCACGCCTCTGGTTTGCCGCCGCTCTCGTGGCGTTGAGCGCCTGGCCGCTGCATGCACAAGAACTGGTGGTCTCTGCTGCGGCCAGTCTGAACAACGCTTTTCAGGCGCTGGGTGCCGATTACGAGCGCAGCCATCCGGGGCAGAAAGTGATTTTCAATTTCGCGGCCTCGGGGGTCTTACTGGCACAAATTCGGCAAGGCGCGCCGGTGGATGTGCTCGCTTGTGCCGACGAGGCAACGATGGATCGCGCCGTCAGCGCAGGTCTGATCGCCGAAGGCACGCGCGCGGTGTTCGCGCGCAATGTGCTGGTGGTGGCTGTACCGGCCGCAAGGGCCGCCGCCCCACCGGCCGATCTGCGCGCCCTTGCGGGCAGCGCCTTCAAGCGCATCGCCACCGGCACGCCTGCCACGGTGCCGGCCGGACATTACACCGCGCAAGCGCTACAGCAGGCCGGCCTGAGCGCGGCGCTGGCGCCCAAATGGATCTTTGGCGAGAGCGTGCGCCAGGTGCTCAATTACATCGCGCGCGGCGAGGTGGACGCGGGCTTCGTCTATCGTACCGACGCGCTGCTGGCCCCCGAGCAGACCCGCATTGCCTTCACCGTGCCGATGACGGACACGGTGCGTTACCCGATGGCCCTGACGGCAGCCAGCCGTCAGCAGAAGGTGGCGCAAGCATTCATCGCCCATGTGCGCAGCCCGCAGGGACAGGCGGTATTGCGGCGCTTTGGTTTCGAGGCGCCCTGATCCGCGGCTCATGTGCGTTCAATCGACGTTTTAATCTGGATGCCTATGCTGCAACCCCTGTGGCTTACGCTCAAAGTCGCGCTGCTCGCAACCTTGGTTTCGGGCGTGGCGGGAATCGCCGTGGGCCGCCTGATGGCGCGACGGCGTTTTGCCGGGCGCGAGACGCTCGATGCGCTGCTGATGTTGCCGATGGTGCTGCCGCCGACCGTGCTGGGTTATTACCTGATCGTGCTGCTGGGCCGCCACGGCGCGCTGGGTCATTGGCTGGATGCCTGGTTCGGTATCGAGCTGCTGTTCACTTGGCAAGGCGCGGTGATTGCGGCGGCGATCGTCTGTTTTCCATTGATCTACAAAGCCGCACGCGCCGCCTTCGAGGAGGGTGACGCGCGTCTGGCACAGGCCGCGCGCACGCTGGGCGCAGGCGAGTGGGAAGTGTTTTGGCGCATCTCGCTGCCGCTGGCGCTGCGCGGAATCGCGGCGGGCATGGCCTTGACTTTCGCGCGCGCGATGGGCGAATTCGGCGCCACGCTGATGGTCGCGGGCAATCTGCCAGGACGCACCCAGACCTTATCGGTTGCGGTCTATTCGGCCGTGCAGGCTGGCGAGGATCGGCTGGCGCTGACGCTGACCTTGGTGATTTCCGTGCTGTGCATCGCCCTCCTGGTGCTGGCGAGCCGGTTGTTGCAGGCGCGGCATTAACCTTAGAACAAAAAACACGCATGGAATCGACACCCCGCCCCATGGTGCTGGACATCGCCATTGACCTGACGCTGCGCGCGCCCGGACGGCGTTTCGTGCTGGATGTGGCTTTCAGCTCGCAAACACCGCGCACCGCGCTACTCGGCCCGTCGGGCTCGGGCAAATCGACCTTGCTGCTGGCGCTGGCCGGGCTGCTGCCAAACGCGCAGGGGCATATGCGCGTGGGCGGGGAAACCTTGCTCGATTCGGCACGCGGCATCGACCGGCCCGCGCGCGCGCGCGGCGTGGGCTTGGTTTTTCAGGACTACGCGCTGTTCCCGCATCTGGATGTGGAGCACAACCTGCTGTTCGGCGTGCGCCGGATCGGCCAGCCGCTGGCGCCGGCGGCACGCGCACGGGTCCAGGCGCTGCTGCGCCAGTTCAATCTGGAGCCGGTGCGCCACGCGCTGCCGCGCCACCTTTCGGGCGGGCAGAAGCAACGCGTGGCACTGGCGCGCGCGCTGGCGACACAGCCGCGCTTGCTGTTGCTTGACGAACCGCTGTCGGCACTGGACACCGACCTGCGCACACGCCTGCGTGATGAACTGGCGCAGTTGCTCGACCGCGTGCAGATGCCCGCACTATTGGTCACACACGACCCGCAAGACGTGGCCGTGCTGGCGCAGACGGTAGTACGGCTCGATGCAGGGCGGGTGGTGCAAGAGGCGTGACGCCCTTTTCAGATTCAGATCAAGCGCGTGCGCGAGAGCGTTGCACAGACCGCGCAGTAGCGCAGTAGCGCGGTAACACGGCACGCGCAGCGAACCGCGTCACCGATTGATAGGGCAATGGAATGAGGCGATAGGCAATCCACGAAAAAAGCCCTGCGGCAAATACCGCAGGGCTTTTTGATAAGGGTTGCGGCATTCGGGAACCACCCGAATGCCGGCAGCACGGGGAAATTACATTCCCATATCGCCCATGCCGCCCATTCCACCCATGCCGCCAGGCATACCGCCGCCGGCAGGCGCTTCTTCCTTGGGCGCTTCGGCGACCATCGCTTCGGTGGTCAGCAGCAGCGAAGCCACGGAAGCCGCGTTTTGCAGCGCGGTGCGGGTGACTTTGGTCGGATCCAGAATGCCCAGATCCAGCATGTCGCCGTAGGTGTCATTGGCGGCGTTGAAGCCGAAGTTGCCCTTGCCTTCGAGCACCTTGTTGACCACCACGCTGGGCTCGCCGCCCGCGTTGGCGACGATTTCGCGCAGGGGCGCTTCAATGGCTTTGAGCACCAGTTTGATACCCGCGTCCTGATCGACGTTGTCGCCCTTGAGCGCGCCGCCTACGGCTTGCTTGGCGCGCAGCAGTGCAACGCCGCCGCCGGCGACCACGCCTTCCTCGACAGCGGCGCGGGTGGCGTGCAGCGCGTCTTCGACGCGTGCTTTCTTTTCCTTCATTTCAACTTCAGTGGCCGCGCCGACCTTGATGACGGCCACGCCGCCGGCCAGCTTGGCCACGCGCTCTTGCAGCTTCTCGCGGTCGTAATCGCTGGTGGCTTCCTCGATCTGCACGCGGATTTGCTTGACACGCGCTTCGATGTCGGCAGCCGCGCCGGCGCCGTCGATGATGGTGGTGTTTTCTTTGCCCACTTCGATGCGCTTGGCTTGGCCCAAATCGGCCAGCGTGGCTTTTTCCAGCGTCAGGCCGACTTCCTCAGCGATGACCTTGCCGCCGGTGAGGATGGCGATGTCTTCGAGCATGGCCTTGCGGCGGTCACCGAAGCCCGGCGCCTTGACGGCGACGACCTTCAAAATGCCACGGATGGTGTTGACCACCAAGGTGGCCAGCGCTTCGCCATCGACTTCCTCGGCGATGATCAGCAGCGGGCGGCTGGCCTTGGCGACTTGCTCCAGCGTGGGCAGCAGATCGCGGATGTTGCTGATCTTCTTGTCGAACAGCAGCACGAAGGGGTTTTCCAGGATCGCGCTTTGCTTTTCCGGGTTGTTGATGAAGTAAGGCGAGAGGTAGCCGCGGTCAAACTGCATGCCCTCGACGATGTCCAGCTCGTTGTTGAGCGACTTGCCGTCTTCGACGGTGATGACGCCTTCCTTGCCGACCTTGTCCATCGCATCGGCAATGATCTTGCCGATGGCTTCGTCGCTGTTGGCCGAGATCGAGCCGACCTGCGCGATTTCCTTGCTGGTTTCGGTCTTCTTGGAGGCTTTCTGCAACTGCTCGACCAGCGCGATCACGGCCTTGTCGATGCCGCGCTTCAGATCCATCGGGTTGATGCCGGCGGCCACGTACTTGAAGCCTTCGCGCACGATCGCTTGGGCCAGCACGGTGGCGGTGGTGGTGCCGTCACCGGCGGTGTCGCTGGTCTTGGAAGCGACTTCCTTGACCAGTTGCGCGCCCATGTTCTGAATTTTGTCCTTCAGTTCGATTTCCTTGGCGACCGACACACCGTCCTTGGTCACGGTGGGGGCGCCGAAGGAGCGCTCCAGCACCACGTTGCGACCTTTGGGGCCGAGCGTGACCTTGACCGCGTTGGCCAGAACGTTCACGCCTTCGACCATGCGCGCGCGGGCTTCGCCGCCGAACACTACATCTTTTGCTGCCATGTTGTATGACTCCGGAATTTCCTGAATGAATGGGGATAGGGAAGATGAATGCGGGGATGAGAGGATTACTTCTCAACGACCGCGAACAGGTCGTCTTCCTTCATCACCAGCAGTTCGTTACCATCGACCTTGACGGTCTGGCCGCTGTATTTGCCGAACAGAACGCGGTCGCCGACCTTGACGTTCATGGCGATCTGTTCGCCCTTGTCGTTTTTCCGGCCCGGGCCAACAGCCAGCACTTCACCCTGGTCGGGCTTCTCGGCGGCGTTGTCGGGGATCACGATGCCCGAGGCGGTCTTGGTTTCGCTGTCAATACGCTTGACGATCACGCGATCGTGCAAAGGACGAAGTTTCAATTCAATCTCCTGTGAAACGGGATGGTCTGAACACCCGGCGTACGCTGAATTGGACGCCTGGGAAAGCTCTGAAGCCGTTGAAAATGCTGTTAGCACTCAGCGTCAACGAGTGCTAATGATAAGTGCAAAAGTGAGAATTTCAAGGGCCGGTTCTTTCCGGCCCCGGAAAAAGAGAAGGGGACCGGGCGGCCTTAGAACCTGTTTACGATCTCAAATGGCTCACGTTGGGCCGCAATCGGGATGAGTGGGTGGCCCATGGCGCGCCGCATGGGCTGGTGCCCATGCAAGCGACTGGGCCGCCCAATCGTCCACCCAATCGCCCGATTTCGGCCCAACCCGAAGGGCAGAGGCCTTTTCGGGCGGTCTGCG
>JAITWT010000214.1 GCA_031285125.1 Burkholderiaceae bacterium
GGCCACCCACTCATCCCGATTGCGGCCCAACGTGAGCCATTTGAGATCGTAAACAGGTTCTAAGACCAGCGATGGTAAGGTGCTCCTGGACAGTCAGGTGCAGAACCTGGTAAAGGCAATGGCGGCGTTCAGCCTACCGACAGCGGGGCAGACTTCCTTGCCGGAAAATTACCACGCTAGCTTGGAGCAGGTGATCGCGGCCAACTGGCAGTAAACGTAACAGAGCGTCGGGGTATTTAAGCCAGGCGCTCGAAGAGAATCAGCGTGATATAGAGCCCGGGCAGCGGCCCCCCGGGTTTTGGGTGGCGGTCGAGGGCGGAATGGCGGTGCCTGGGCCCGGAGGGAGGCCGGGTTAGGGAGGCTCTGCACGAATTGGACGTGGCTGGCGCATCCCGTATTCGGGCTATCTGCTTCGTTGAAATGGCGCGCGATACCGCCGCGCATCCCATTCCATCCCGAATCCGGATGGGCGCCCGCTCGCTCGCGCGGATTCGTGCAGAGCTTCTTTAGTCTGGTATCGTGAACGCGCAATGGGTTGAGTGAATCGGTTGAGTCAATCGCTGTGGACGCGCGCGACTTCAGAGGGGCGTTCACCGATATTTGATAGAACATAAACAAACAGTCCTGCGCCGCGGGATCAAAAAAATCGCACGGGGCGCAGCGCCGATGTGCGCCAAAATTTCCGTATCTGCCGTATCCCTTAGAAATCAAAGCTCTGCGTATGTTTTCATCTCTTTTTATTCGCCGTGCCGCCATGGCCTGCCTGACGATCTGTGCCGCCGTGGGCGCACAGGCGGGGTTCAACTTTTTCACCAGCCAGTACAGCGCCACGCGCGAGGAATTGCAGACTCAGTTGGTGCAGCACTTCCCGCTCGAACGCCGCTATGGCAATTTGTTCAACGTGACCTTGCACGATCCGCAGTTGGGGCTGGATGCGGCGAACAACCGGATCGGGATCACCACCGGGGTGACCATCCAAAGTCCGCTGCTTCAGACCGCGCAAGGTGTGCTGACCGTGAGTAGCGCGCTGCGTTATGACCCGGCCAGCCATTCGCTGCTGCTCGAACATCCCAACGCCGATCGCATCGAACTGCAGGGGTTGAACCAGACCGATGCGCAAAATCTGCAAAACATCGGCGCCGCTGTCGCGCAGGCCTTGCTCGAAGGACAGCCTTTGCACACTTTTCGCCCCGAGGAACTGCGCATGGGCTGGAAGACTTACGAGATCGGAGAGATCAAGGTCAATGCGAACGGCGTCACGGTGCAGCTTAAATGACCGTTCCTTTTTTGCGGGGTCTTGCGCTGAGTGCGGCGCTGCTGCTGCTGGTGGGTTGCGTCAGCACACCGCCTGGACCCGCACCGATTGCGAAGCTGGCGCCGGCCCAGTGGCACGCGCCGTTGCCGCATGAGGGCCAGCCGATGCGTCTGACGCAATGGTGGCGCGGCCAGGGCGATGCGCTGCTGGCGGCGTTGATCGATGCGGCACAGGCCGCCAGTCCCGATATGGCCAGCGCCCGTGCGCGCCGTGTCGAAGCGCAAGCCGCGCGCGTCGCCGCAGGGGCGGCGCTTGTGCCGACGCTGGATGGGCAGCTTTCAACCAGCAAGGGCAATGCGCTGTCGGGCAGCATGCCCAGCAGCATGCTCGGCGGCCTGAGTATTCCGCCGCTGGTCACTACGCAGGCGGCCTTGCAGGCCGGTTGGGAGATCGATCTATTCGGCGCGGTCCGCGCCAACCGCGCTGCCGCCCAGGCGCAGCTCGAAGCGCGGCAAGCGCAGTGGCATGCGGCGCGCGTGTCGGTTGCGGCGGATACGGCGCTGGCCTATTTCAACGAGCGCGCCTGCCGGCGTCAGGCCGATGTGCTCGCCGCGAACGCGGCTTCGAGCGCGGAAACCACGCGGCTGGCCGAGCTGGCCGCCCAAGCGGGCTTTCAGGCGGTGGCCGATGTGCAGCGCGCGCGCGCCGGCGCGGCCGGCGCGGCGGCGCAGTTCAAGCAGCAGCGCGCGGCCTGCGCCGTGATGCGCCAGGGCTTGGCCGCTCTCACCGGGATCGATGCCGCCGCGCTGGAGGCCCAGCTCGACGCCGCGCCGCCGGAGCCTGATCTGCCCGCTCTGGGCTCGATCAGCGCTGTGCCCGCGCAGACGCTGTTGCAACGTCCGGATTTGTATGCCGCCGAGCGTGCCGTGATGGCCGCCAGTGCGCAGGTCGGCGTCGCACGCGCGCAGCAGTTGCCGAGGCTGACGCTGCAAGGCAACATCGGCCGCCTCCAATACCAGGGCGGGACTTTTTCCGAGAGCATGAGCACCTGGAGTTTTGGGCCGCTGGCACTGAGCCTGCCGATCTTCGACGCGGGCCGCAAGGCGGCGCAGGTCGAGGCCGCGCGTGCCCGTTATGACGAGGCCGTCAGCCTCTACCGCGCGAGCGTGCGGCAAGCGGTGCGCGAGGTTGAGCAGGCGCTGGTCAACCTCGACAGCATCGATGCGCGCACCACCGATGCCCGCACCGCGGTGGACAATGCGCAAGGCGTACTCGCCGCCACACAGCTGCGTTATGACGCCGGTATGGCGAGCTTGCTGGAATTGGAAGACGCACGCCGCCCCTTGCTCAGCCAGCGCAGCGGGCTGGTGGACCTGCAACGCCAGCGCGCCGAAGCCTTTGTGGCGCTGTACCGGGCGATGGGGGGCGGTTGGTCACGCGCTGAGGGCGGGGATGCAAATACCGCCGGGCATGGAGATCAGAACGTCAACCAAAACGTCAATCAAAACGCCGATCAAAACGCGGATAAAAGTCTGGGTAAAAGCGCGGATAAAAGTGCGGATAAAAGTGCGGTTCAAAAAAACCAAGGCGCCCGCCCAGGCGCAAATAACGCCGCCGCTGCCGCGCGCATCTCTTCACCCTCGTTGCCATGAAAACAAAACTTTTGCATCTGTTGTTCCTGGGGGCTGCGCTGATCGTTCTGGTGGTCGCGTTGATCGGGATCTTTGCCGTCGTCCTGCACAAAGGCCAGCCCGGCGCCTTGGCCCATCCGGCGGCTTCATCCGCCGCGGCCACCGCCACGGTTTCGGCGCGCCCGGTGCTCACGGTCACGGTGCAGGCGCCCGAGCGCATGGATCTGGATGAGACCTTGGAGGCCGACGGCAATGTCGCGGCCTGGCAGGAGGCGTCGATCGGCTCCGAATCGAATGGGCTGCGGCTGGCGCAAGTGCGCGTTAATGTGGGCGAACGCGTCAAAAAAGGACAGGTTCTTGCGACCTTTGCCGATGCATCGGTACGCGCCGATGTGGCGCAGGCACGTGCTGCTCTGGCCCAAGCGCAAGCCAGCGCCGTCGATGCCGCGCGCACCGCGGCGCGCGCGCGCAAACTGCAAAACACCGGCGCGCTCAGCCAAATTCAGATCGATCAGTACCAGACCGCCGAACAAACCGCACAGGCGCGTGTTCAAGCGGCCCAGGCCGCGCTCGACGCCCAACAGGTGCGCGCGCGCAACGCGCGGGTGCTCGCGCCCGATGACGGCGTGATTTCCGCGCGCAGCGCCAGCGTCGGCGCGGTGACGGGCGCGGGCATGGAGTTGTTCCGGCTCATCCGCGGCGGCCGGATCGAATGGCGCGCTGAAGTCACCGCGAGTGATTTGGCGCGCATTCATCCAGGCATGCGCGTGCGCATTACCGGCGTCAACGGCGCGCAAGTCATGGGTACGGTGCGCGGTGTCGCGCCGACGGTCAACGTGCAAACGCGCAACGCTTTGGTCTATGTCGATTTACCCGGCGGCGTTTCCGCCGATGGCGCGGATCTGAAGGCGGGCATGTTCGCGCATGGCGAATTCGAGCTGGGGCGCAGCAGCGCACGCATCGTGCCGCAGGAGGCGGTCGCGCCGCGCGATGGGTTCAACAATGTGCTGCTGTTGCGGCCCGATCAGCATGTCACGATGGTGCGTGTGCATCTGGGCCGCCAACTCGGCGACCGGGTTGAGATCAAGGGGGTCCATGCGGATCTGCCCGCCGATGCGCGCATCGTGGTGCAGGGCGCGGGCTTTCTCAACGACGGCGATCTGGTGCGCGTGGTCGATTCGGCTCCGGCACCTGCTTCGATAAAGAAGTGATGGCCGTGCGATGAAGCTCAACGTTTCAGCCTGGTCGATCCGCAACCCGATCCCGGCCATCCTGCTGTTTGTGCTGTTGACCCTGGCGGGCGTGCTGGCGTTTCACGCGATGAAGGTCCAACGCTTCCCGGACACCGATCTGCCGGTCGTCACCGTATCGGCCGTGCTGCCGGGCGCGGCGCCCACGCAGTTGGAAAGCGATGTTGCGCGCAAGCTCGAAAACGCCATCGCTACGGTGCAGGGGCTCAAGCACATCACCACGCGGATCCAGGACGGGCAGGTCACGCTGCTGACCGAGTTCCAGCTTGAGAAGCCGATGCAGGAGGCGGTGGACGATGTGCGTTCGGCCGTGCAGCGCGTGCGCGCCGATTTGCCGCAGGACGTGCGCGATCCGATCATCAACAAGCTCGATCTGGCCGGCATGCCGGTGCTGACCTACGCCGTCGCCTCCACCGGCATGGATGACGAGCAGCTTTCGTGGTTCGTTGACAACGACATCACCAAGAAGCTGCTGGCGCTGCCCGGCGTGGGCGCGGTCAACCGCGTGGGCGGTGTCACGCGCGAAGTGCATGTGGATCTGGACCCGCTCAAACTCCAGGCGCTGGGCGTGACCGCCGCCGCCATCTCGCGCCAGTTGCGCCAGGTGCAATTGGAAAGCGCCGGCGGCCATGCCGATATCGGCGCAAGCGAGCAGCCGGTGCGCACACTGGCGACGGTGCAAACAGCCGACCAGCTCGCGCGGCTGCAGATTCCGCTGACCGACGGGCGGCGCATCCGGCTTGACCAGGTCGCCACCGTGACCGACACCATCGCCAAACCGCGCGCCGCCGCGCTGCTCGATGGTAAACCGGTGATCGGCTTCGAAGTCTCGCGCAGCCGCGGCGCCAGCGAAATCGATGTGGGCCGCGAAGTGCAACGAGCGCTGGGCCAGATGAGCGCGCAGCGGCCCGATCTGCGGCTGACCAAAGCTTTCGATTTCGTCGAGCCGGTGCAGGATGAATACGACGGTTCCATGCACCTGCTCTACGAAGGCGCCTTGCTGGCGGTGCTGGTGGTGTGGCTGTTTCTGCGCGACTGGCGCGCCACCATCATCTCGGCGGTGGCGCTGCCGATGTCGGTGCTGCCGGCGTTCATCGGCATGGCGCTGATGCATTTTTCGATCAATGTCGTGACCTTGCTGGCGTTGTCGCTGGTCATCGGGGTGCTGGTGGACGATGCCATTGTCGAAGTGGAAAACATCGTGCGCCATCTGCGCGCCGGCAAAACACCCTGGCAGGCCGCGCTGGAGGCCGCCGACGAAATCGGTCTGGCGGTGGTCGCCACCTCCTTCACGCTGATCGCGGTGTTCCTGCCCACCGCCTTCATGAGCGGCATCGCGGGCATGTTCTTCAAGCAATTCGGCTGGACGGCGGCGTTTGCCGTGTTCGCCTCGCTGGTGGTGGCGCGCATGCTTACCCCGATGATGGCGGCCTATCTGCTCAAGCCCGCACAGAGCGCGCCGCGCGAGCCGTCCTGGCTGGCGCTCTATATGCGAGCGGTCAACGGGTGCCTGCGCCATCGGCTGCTGACCGTGGTGCTGGCGCTGCTGTTCTTCATCGTCTCGCTGGGGGCCACGAATTTCCTGAAAAAAGATTTCATGTCACCCGACGACAGTTCGCAGACGCAAGTGCACCTAGCGCTGCCGCCGGGCGCCACGCTGGCGCAGACGCTCGCGGCGGCCGAGCAGACGCGCCAGCGGCTGCTGAAGATCGCACACATTCAGAATGTCTATACCGCTGTCGGCGGCGGCGCGGCCGGGGGCGATCCGCTGGCCAGCATTGGCGCGCCGGAAACGCGCAAGGCCACGTTGACGATTCAGCTCGACCCGCGCAACAAGCGGCCACGCAAGCGCATCATCGAAAACCAAATTCGCGCCGCACTTGAAACGCTGCCGGGCGTGCGCAGCGCGGTCGGCCTGGGCGGCTCGGGCGAGAAATACATCCTGGTGCTCGCCGGGGATGACCCGATCGCGCTTGAATCGACCGGTCGTGCCGTGGAGAAGGAATTGCGCGGTCTGCCCGGCCTGGGCAACATCGCCTCGACGGCGAGCCTGGTGCGCCCCGAAATTCTGGTGCGCCCGGACTTTGCGCGCGCGGCCGAATTGGGCGTGACCAGTAGCGCGATGGCCGAGACCTTGCGCGTGGCCACCGTGGGCGATTACGACTACGCGCTGCCCAAGCTCAACCTGGCGCAGCGGCAAATTCCTATCATCGTGAAACTGCGCGACGATGCGCGCCAGGATCTGGCGCAGCTCATGCGCTTGCAGGTCCCCAGCCCGCACGGCCCGGTCATGCTCGAACAGGTCGCCACGCTCGCGTTGGCGGGCGGCCCCTCGGCAATTTCCCGCTATGACCGCGTGCGCAACGTCAACTTTGAAATCGAACTGTCCGGCGTCAGCCTCAGCGACGCCAAGGCCGCGGTCATGGCCTTGCCTTCGATGCGCAAGCTGCCGGCCAGTGTGCACGTCGTCGATGTGGCCGACGCCGAAATGATGGCCGAGCTGTTTTCCAGTTTTGCCCTGGCGATGCTCATCGGCGTGTTGTGCATTTATGCCGTGCTGGTCGTGCTGTTCAAGGACTTCCTGCACCCCATCACGCTGCTGTGCGCGCTGCCCCTGGCGTTGGGCGGCGCCTTCGGCCCTTTGCTGGTGACCGGGCAAGCGTTGTCGATGGCCTCGCTGATCGGCCTGATCATGCTGATGGGCATTGCGACCAAGAACTCGATTCTGCTGATCGAGTACGCCATCGTTGCGCGGCGCGACCACGGCTTGTCGCGTCTGGAGGCCTTGCGCGACGCTTGCCACAAGCGCGCGCGCCCGATCATCATGACGACGCTGGCGATGGGCGCGGGCATGTTGCCCATCGCGCTGGGCCTGGGCGCGGCCGACCCGAGCTTCCGTTCGCCGATGGCCATCACCGTGATTGGCGGCCTGATGACTTCTACCGCGCTGAGTCTGCTGGTGGTGCCGGCGGTATTTACCTATATTGATGATTTTAAAAACTGGGTGACACGCAAGTTTGGGCGTGCGCGCTGAGGGGAGCGTTGAAAATTTTCCAGAAGACCGCATCATCCGGGGAGGTTGTGCGGGTTCGGGGCCGGCTCGCCCTTGAAGGAGGCACGGTGAGCCCGTATGAATATTGGAGCCGCGCGCCATCAAAGCGATATCCGGCAGGTATCATTTGACACGCTTTCCCTACGTTTTTGACTCCGTGAAAGACGCACTCATGAAAATCGCATTCATCGGCTTGGGCAACATGGGAGGGCCCATGGCTTTGAACCTGCACAAGGCGGGCTATGCCGTGGCGGCTTTTGATGTTTCGGCGCCTGCCTGTAAAAAGCTTGCCGATCAAGGCATAGCCATCGCCAGCAGCGCGCAGGAGGCGGCCAGCGGGGCCAACACCATCATCAGTATGCTGCCCGCGAGTTCGCATGTTGAGGCGCTCTACCTGAATGCTAAAGGCCAGCATGGCCTGCTGGAACGGATACATCCCGGCACACTGGTGGTTGATTGCAGCACGATCGCCGCATCCAGTTCGCGCAAGGTGGCGCAAGCCGCCGCTGAGCGCGGGGTGGCAATGATCGATGCGCCGGTTTCCGGCGGCGTCAGCGGTGCGGCGGCAGGCACGCTGACATTCATGGTCGGTGGAGAGGCCGGCGATCTTGAGCGTGCGCGCCCAATCCTTGAAAAAATGGGCAGCAACATCTTCCATGCGGGGGAGATCGGCGCGGGCCAGACCGCAAAAATTTGCAACAACATGCTGCTGGGCGTGCTGATGATCGGCACCAGCGAGGCGCTTGCACTGGGCGCGGCCAATGGGCTCGACTCCAAGGTGCTTTCCGAAATCATGCAGCGCAGCTCGGGGGGCAACTGGGTCCTGGAAAAGTACAACCCGATGCCTGGCGTGATGGCAAACGTTCCCGCTTCTAAGGCGTATGCGGGGGGGTTCGGCACGGACCTCATGCTCAAGGACCTGAGTCTGGCGCAGGAAAACGCCATGGCCGTGCGTGCGGCAACGCCGCTGGGGGGCCTGGCCCGCAGTATTTATGCGGCGCACAGCCTTGCCGGCCATGGCGCGCTGGACTTTTC
>JAITWT010000233.1 GCA_031285125.1 Burkholderiaceae bacterium
GGTCTGCGGCGTTGCAACGCTGGCCCATAGCCGGGCTATGGGCTGCGCGCCGCGCCTTGCATCCCCTCCCGAAAAGGTCTCTGCGTGAGCCATTTGAGATCGTAAACAGGTTCTTAGAACCTAACAGGCATGCGGAAGACACCGCCTCTGAAGGACTGAAGGACGACCCCCATCAACCTACCGTTACAATGAGTCAGATCATATCGTTGGGTGTTTTTCCATGTCTGCGACTTCTTTGGCCCGCTCGGGGTTGTTCATCGTGGCTGTGGCCGGCAGCCTGGGTTTAAGTGCCTGCGGTACCCGCAGCTTCTTGTACACGATCTCGCCGTACCGGATTGAGGTCCAGCAGGGCAATCTGGTTTCCAAAGAACAGTTGGAAACGCTGAAAACAGGGATGACGCGCGAGCAAGTGCGCGACATTCTCGGTACGCCGCTGCTGACCGATGTCTTCCACAAGGACCGCTGGGATTACATCTTCACGATCGACCGCCCCGGCATCACGCAGCAAAAACGCCGCCTCACCGTGGTCTTCGCCGACGACCGCCTGGCCAGCTTCGAAGGCGATGAGATGCCTTCCGAGAACGACTTCGTCGCCACCCTCGACACCCACGGCAAGCCCAGCAAGATCCCGCGGCTTGACGCCACCGAAGAGGAACTGGCCAAACACGCTTCGAACAACGCCGCATCCGCCACGTCGAATCAAGAGGCGCCATTCTTCGTTCCGACCGATGCGCCGCCGCTGCCGGACAGCTATCCGCCCCTGGACGAATCTTCCTCGCAATGAGTCCTGCCGTGGGTACATCCCCTGCACAGGCCCAAGCGCGCGGGGTTGCGGTCGCGGGCGCATCCGGGCGTATGGGCCGCATGCTGATCGAGGCGGTGCAGGCCGCACGCGATTTCCGCCTGGCTGGCGCGCTCGATCGGGCCGATGCGCCGGGCCTGGGCCAGGACGCCGCGTCCTTTCTCGGCCAACCCTGCGGTGTGGCCATCACTGACGATCTGCGCGTGGGCCTGTCCCCTGCACAAGTGCTGATCGACTTTACCCGCCCCGAAGGCACACTCGCGCATCTGGCGGTCTGCCGCGAACGCGGTGTGCAGGCCGTAATCGGCACCACGGGTTTCTCCGATGCCCAGAAAGCGCAGATCGAGCGCATCGCGCAAGACATCGCCATCGTGCTCTCGCCCAACATGAGCGTGGGTGTGAACGTCACCTTCAAACTGCTCGAAATGGCGGCCCAGGCGCTGGCGACCGGCTACGACATCGAGATCATCGAAGCGCACCATCGCCACAAAGTCGATGCGCCCTCGGGCACGGCGCTGCGCATGGGGGAGATCGTCGCGCACGCGCTGGGCCGGGAGCTCAGCCAATGCGCCGTCTATGGCCGCGAGGGCGTTACCGGCGAACGCGATCCCTCCACGATCGGCTTTGCCACCGTGCGCGGCGGCGACATCGTGGGCGACCACACGGTGCTGTTTGCCGGCACGGGCGAGCGCATAGAGATCACCCACAAATCCTCCAGCCGCGCCACCTACGCGCAAGGCAGTCTGCGCGCCGCGCGCTTCCTGGCCGAGCGCAAAAACGGCCTGTTCGATATGGCCGACGTACTCGGCTTGCGTTGAGTCAACGGCCATAGACCATCGTGATGGGCGGCGCGGCCGATCGTTTCATCCAAGGCGACGGCATCAGCCGCGCCATCGCCGTGTTGCTGCTGCTCATGTCGATCGCCAGCTGGGTCACGATCCTGTGGAAAGCCTGGCTGCTGCGCGGCGGGACACGCGCCGTATTGCACGCGATCGCCGCTTTCTGGCACGCCGATGAGTTGGACGCGGCCCTCCACGCCGCGGCGCGGTTCGACCGCGCCGCACTGGTCTTGCCGCAAGCCCAAGCCGTGCGCACAGCCAAGGAGCCGGCCAGCCGCCTGGAGGCCAGCGGCGATGGCGCGCTGCGCCTGACGCGCGCGTTGCGTAACGGCCTGCATAGCGCGCTGCGCCGTCTGCAATCGGGCCAAATTCTGCTGGCGACTGTCGGCGCCACGGCACCTTTCGTCGGGCTGCTGGGCACCGTCTGGGGCATCCACCATGCCCTGGCGACCATTGCCGCACAAGCGGGCGGTTTCACGATTGACAAGGTGGCCGGCCCCGTCGGCGAGGCGCTGGTCATGACCGCCTTCGGCTTGGCGGTGGCGATCCCCGCCGTACTCGCCTACAACGTGTTCAGCCGGGTGATCGCGCGCATCGAGGCCGAGCTCGAAGGCTTCGCGCACGACTTGTTAGCCCGATTCAAACCATGATGCCCTGGCTGCCGCTCCATTGCACCCGCGCGCGCGCCCCAGGAGCGGATGCGCCCATGCGGCGCCCATGAGGCCCCCTGATGCCCTTCGGACGCAGCCCCTTAGGCGGTGCCCCCAGCGCGGGCGGGCGGGCGCTGGGCAGCGGCGGCCAGCGCCCGTTATCGGACATCAACGTCACCCCGCTGGTGGACGTTATGCTGGTGCTGCTGGTCATTTTCATCATCACCGCGCCGCTGATGACCCGCTCCATTCCCCTGGATCTGCCCCAAAGCAGCGCCGCGCAGCCCAGCCCAAACACCCCATCGCTCAGCCTTGCCATCAACGTCCAAGGCCAGGTTTATGTTGACGGCCACCCGGTCGATGCCACGCAGCTGGCCGCCGCGCTGGCGCGCGCCGCCGCGCAAAGTCACGCGACCGAGGTCCAACTGCGCGCCGATCGCGCCGTGCCGTACGGCCGCATCGTCGAACTGATGGATGCGCTCAACCGCGCCGGCCTGGCGCGTATCGCCTTCGTGACCGATACGAAGGCGCCGGCGACACCGGCGGCACCGCCGCTTCCTCCCGGCACATGATGCGTAAGAACCTGTTTACGATCTCAAATGGCTCACGTTGGGCCGCAATCGTGATGAGTGGGTGGCCCATGGCGCGCCGCATGGGCTGGTGCCCATGCAAGCGACTGGGATGCCCAATCGCCCGATTTTGGCCCAACCCGAAGGGCAGAGGCCTTTTCGGGCGGTCTGCGGCGTTGCAACGCTGGCCCA
>JAITWT010000068.1 GCA_031285125.1 Burkholderiaceae bacterium
CCCAGCAAGCCCCCACAGGCACGCGCGGCAAGAAGACCTGAACAAATCCGTCGCGGCTGGCGCATCCCGTATTCGGGTGGTCTGCTTCGTTGCAAATGCGCGCGATACCACCGGGTATCGCTGCGCTTTGCGCCTCGCATCCCCTCCCGAAAAGGCCTCTGCGTGAGCCATTTGAGATCGTCAACAGGTTCTGAGTGCCTGACCTTGGGTCCCTGATTTTTGTGCAGCGTGTATCAACTTTGCGCAGCGCGCCTGTCGCACGCTGCGCAGGTGGGGTTTGTCCAAGCATCCCTTGATCGGCCAGAGCGCATTGCCCCCCTTCTTCAGCCAACAAAAAACCCGCAACGTCAGGAAACATGCGGGTTCTTTGGCATCTGCGATGCCGCATCCAATGCGGCATTTGGCGGAGAGGGAGGGATTCGAACCCTCGGTACGCTTGCGCGTACGCCTGATTTCGAGTCAGGTACATTCGACCACTCTGCCACCTCTCCGGCGTCTGTCGAGCGGGCGATTCTAGCTCAAGCCCGTAACACCTCCAGCCCGCCGAGATAAGGGCGCAGCGCCGGGGGAATGGCGATCGCGCCGTCTTCGCGCTGATGGTTTTCCAGCACAGCCACCAGCGCACGGCCAACCGCCAGGCCGGAACCATTGAGTGTGTGCACGAGTTCGTTCTTGCCCTGTGCATTCTTGAAGCGCGCCTGCAGACGCCGCGCCTGGAACGCTGCGCAGTTGGAGACCGAACTGATTTCGCGGTAAGCCTGTTGCGCGGGCAGCCACACTTCGAGGTCGTAGGTTTGGACCGCGCCAAAGCCCATGTCGCCCGTGCACAGCAGTACCACGCGGTAGGGCAGCTCCAGGGCTTGCAAGATCGCCTCGGCATGGCGCGTCATTTCTTCAAGCGCTTCCGGACTTTTTTGCGGATGCACGATCTGCACCATTTCGACCTTGTCGAACTGGTGTTGGCGGATCATGCCGCGCGTATCGCGTCCGGCGCTGCCGGCCTCAGAACGAAAGCACGGGGTGTGCGCGGTCAGCCGGATCGGCAATGCCGATTCGTTGAGCACCTCGCCGCGCACAACGTTGGTCAGCGGCACCTCGCTGGTCGGAATCAAGTACAGCGCACTCAGGTCGGGCATCTCCTCGCCGTCCTGCCCGCCCTTCCTGGCGGCGAACAGATCCGCCTCGAACTTGGGCAACTGGCCCGTGCCGCGCAGGGTCTCACCATTGACAATGTAGGGCACGTAGCACTCCGTGTAGCCATGCCGCTGCGTTTGCCAATCCACCATGAATTGCGCCAGCGCGCGATGCAGCCGCGCGGCCGCGCCCTTCATGAAGGTGAAGCGCGCGCCGGCGAGCTTGGCGCCGATCTCGAAATCGAGCCCGAGCGGGGCGCCCAGATCGACGTGGTCCTTGGGCGTGAAACCCAGCGCGGACGCCGTCGCGCCCAGCCCGCCTTGCGGACTCCAGCGGCGCACTTCGACGTTGTTTTTTTCGTCCACGCCCACCGGCACGCTCTCGTGCGGCAGGTTGGGAACGGCCAGCAGCAGCGCCTGGAGCTCAGGCTGGATTTGTTCAAGCCGCTGGGCCGATGTTTCCTGCTCGGCCTTGAGTGCGTTGACCTCCGCCATCAGTGCATCGACCGGTTCGCCCTTGGCCTTGCGCGGGCCGATTTGTTTGTTCAACGCGTTGCGCTGCGCTTGAAGCTCCTCGGTACGGGTTTGCAGGGTTTTGCGTTCAGCTTCAAGCGCGCTGAAGGCTTCCACGTCAAGGTAAGGTTGGGGTGATTTGCGCTTTTCCAGGCCGGCCACCACAGCGGTTAGATCCTTGCGCAGCAAAGTAATGTCTAGCATTCCGGAATTCTATGAGGCTGCGGGAGCGCCTGGCTGGTTTCATGGCCGAGCGCCTGCATAAAGGTCTGTGCTATGGCTGCGCTTTGGCGCTGAAATCGGGCCTGCCGAATTTATCGGCCCCTTCGATACGCTGCGGCTGCCGAACCTGCCGGAGCCTGTCATGGTGTGAATTTGCAACGTCGCCGCAGGCGGCGAAAGCGCGATTCATGGACAGGCCTTTATAAGATAAGGCACGATGAGACCCGTGAATACAAGCTTGCCCGTGCACAGGTTCTACGCCGGGCAAGCTCGAACTCTTCGCTCCGGCAGAATCTTTTGTGGGAGTCTCAAATGAAGCTGATCGGTTCCTTGACAAGCCCTTACGTTCGCAAGGTGCGTATTGTGCTGGCCGAGAAACGGCTCGATTGTCAATTCGTCCAAGAGGATGTCTGGGCTGACGAAACCACGATTGCCCTTTCAAACCCTTTGGGTAAGGTGCCTTGCCTGATCCTGGAGGAGTCCGATGCGCTGTATGACTCGCGCGTGATCGTCGAATACCTGGACACCCTCTCGCCCGTGGGCAAACTCATCCCCGCCTCGGGCCGCGAACGGGCCGGCGTCAAGATGTGGGAAGCGCTCGCTGACGGTGTCCTCGACGCGGGTGTGCTCTGGCGTTTGGAGGCCACCTGGCCTAAGCGCTCCGAGGGTGAGCGCAGCGCGACTTGGATGGCGCGCCAGCGCAAAAAGGTCGAGGAAGGCATCGCCGCCATGGCCAAGGGTTTAGGCGAAAAGCCCTTTTGTAGCGGTATTTCGATGACACTGTCGGATATCGGTGTCGGATGCGCGCTGGGCTGGATCAGCTTTCGCCATCCTGAAATCGATTGGCGCAATCGATTTCAGAACCTCGTTCGTCTGTACGACAAACTGATGCGACGTCCGAGCTTTGCCGATACCCAGCCCGCCTAAAAAGGTCTTTCAGCATCAGAATGGCGTGGATCGCGCTTTCCACGGGGGGTGTCGACGCTCCCAAAAGGAAAAGGCGCTTCGTCCGAGCGCCTTTTCTTTGTCACGGTACATGCAACGGGGGACATGCTCCAACAGGAATAGAAAAATGCCGCGAAGCGCCCTAGGTCGAAGGAGGGAGGGAGGGAGGAGGAGAACAGTCGCCCTAGGATTTCAACGAAACGACAAGCATTCCGAAGGCTTCGCAGCATATAAACCTTGACTTAGCTCAATGATAAACCACCTCGCCGGAATCTTCTGGTTGCACCGTATTATTTTGTAACATCATGTTTTATCTCTCGCGCCGCTGTCTGACAGCCTCAGACAGTGTTACGAGCACCCGGGCCGACTCTTCCCAGCCGAGGCAGGCGTCGGTAATGCTCTGGCCGTACTGAAGTGCCGAGGCGGCGTCTTTGCCGGGCGCAAATTTCTGGGCACCGGCCTGCAAATTGCTCTCCACCATCAGACCAAAGATGCTGTGCGAACCGCCAGCGATCTGCGCGGCCAGATCGCCCGCAACGTCGATTTGCCGCAGGTATTGCTTCGCGCTGTTGGCGTGGCTGCAATCGACCATTAGCCGCGGCGGCAGCCCGCTGGCAGCCAAGTCAGCGCAGGCAGCGGCTACGCTAGAAGCGCCGTAATTGGGGGCCTTGCCGCCGCGCAGGATCAGATGGCAGTCCTGATTGCCTTGGGTACGCACGATGGCAACCTGGCCGTTTTTGTGCACCGACAAAAAATGATGGCCGCGCGCGGCCGCTTGAATGGCATCCGCGGCGATGCGAATGTTGCCGTCCGTGCCGTTCTTGAAACCAATGGGCGCCGACAGGCCCGAGGCCAGTTCACGGTGGACCTGGCTTTCGGTGGTGCGCGCGCCAATCGCGCCCCAGGAAATCAAGTCGCCGATATATTGCGGCGAAATCACGTCGAGAAACTCGCTGCCGGCGGGCACGCCAAGGCGGTTGATGTCGATCAACAACTGGCGCGCAATACGCAAACCCTCGTCAATCCGGTAGCTGCCGTCCAGATACGGGTCGTTGATCAGCCCCTTCCAGCCGACGGTGGTGCGCGGCTTCTCAAAGTACACGCGCATCAGGATTTCGAGCGTACCGGCGTACTTCTTGCGTTCGTCCTGCAAACGCCGCGCATATTCGAGCGCGGCGGCCGGGTCGTGGATCGAACACGGCCCCATGACGACCAGCAGGCGATCGTCCTTGCCGGTGATGATGTTGTGAATCACATGGCGCGTTTGCGCCACCAGCGACTCCACCGGCGTGGCATGGATCGGAAAAAAACGGATCAGGGCTTCCGGTGGAGGCAGCACGGCGATGTCTTTGATGCGTTGGTCATCGGTTTTGCTGGACTTTTCCAGGTGTGGCGCATACACGGGGTTAGCCGCAACAGAGGGAGTACTCATCGGTCGATCCTTGGTTTCTGGACAGGTTGCGAAATCGAGAGGGCAAAAAAAACGCCGGGCGGGTAAGGCGCCGGCGATTGGAGGTGAACTTGGGTTTGCTATCTAGCGTGATGCGCATGCCTCTGACTCGCCGGAATCCGGGAACCAAAAATAGGCATAAAAGTGAAAGCGCGCCGCAGTCATGGCGTGCAATGTAGCACAAAGCTAGCCCGTACCACCGACAGTCAGCGCGTCGATGCGCAGCGTCGGCTGGCCTACGCCGACCGGCACGCTTTGGCCCTCCTTGCCGCAGGAGCCGATGCCGCTGTCCAGCGCCATATCGTTGCCGATCATGCTCACGCGCGTGAGCGCATCCGGGCCGTTGCCGACCAGGGTCGCGCCCTTGACGGGGTACAGGATTCGGCCTTTTTCGACCCAATACGCCTGGCTGGCCGAAAAGACGAACTTGCCGCTGGTGATGTCCACCTGTCCACCGCCAAAGTTGGTCGCGTACAGGCCCTTGTCGATGCTGGCGATGATTTCCTGCGGGTCCTTGTCGCCACCGAGCATGTAGGTATTGGTCATGCGCGGCATCGGCACATGCGCATAGCTCTCGCGCCGGCCATTGCCGGTGGGCTGAGCCTTCATCAGGCGGGCGTTGAGCGTGTCTTGCAAGTAGCCCTTGAGGATGCCATCCTCAATCAGCACGTTGCGCTGCGTGGCATGGCCTTCATCATCGATATTGAGCGAGCCGCGCCGGCCGGGAAGCGTTCCGTCGTCGAGCACCGTGACCCCCTTGGCAGCCACGCGCTGGCCGATACGGCCGCTGAAGGCGCTTGAGCCCTTGCGATTGAAATCGCCTTCAAGCCCATGACCGACGGCCTCGTGCAGCAGCACGCCCGGCCAGCCCGGGCCAAGCACCACCGTCATCTCGCCGGCAGGCGCCGGACGCGATTCAAGGTTTCCCAAGGCCGCATCGACCGCCTGGTCGACGTATTGGGCGATCTGTTCGTCGTTGAAATAGGCGAGCCCGAGGCGCCCGCCGCCACCGCTGGAACCCACCTCGCGCCGCCCGCCCTGTTCGGCGATCACCGTGACCGACAAGCGCACCAGCGGCCGCACGTCGGCAGCCAGCGTGCCATCGGCGCGCGCGATCAACACCACGTCGTACTCGCTGGCCAAGCCCGCCATCACCTGCACGATGCGCGGATCGCGTGCGCGCGCACGCTTTTCGACTTGCCCAAGCAATTGCACCTTGGCGGTGCTGTCCAGTGTGGCGATCGGATCGATGTCCTGGTAGAGCGCATGGCCGGCGGCGACCTTGCGCGCGGGCACCTCGACGCGCGCGGCATGCCCGCCTGCGGCAATCGAACGCACCGTGCGCGCCGCATCCTGCAGCGATTGGCTCGAAATTTCATCCGAATAGGCAAACGCCGTCTTCTCGCCGCTGACCGCGCGCACGCCCACGCCTTGGTCGATGCTGAAACTGCCGGTTTTGACGATGCCTTCTTCCAGGCTCCAGCCTTCGCTGCGGGTGTACTCGAAGTACAGATCGGCGTCGTCGGCCCCGTGTGAGCGGATTTCATTCAGCGCGCGTGTCAGCGCGGATTCGTCCAGCCCGAACGGCGTCAGCAAAAGCTGCTGCGCCACGGCCAGAGATTCAAGGGTGGGTTGGCGGGAAATCATGGACCGATTGTAGGGATCCACATCATCGATCGGCGGGCAAACGCGCTGGAAAAACTGGCGCGCTCCATGCCCTGCACCCGTTTGAGCACAAACAGACAGACGGGTGAGACGGGCGTTCGCGCGCGCCCGTTCGCACACGCCGATTAGCGGCGAATTGAACCCAGAAACGGCCGCTGAACCGAAAAGCGGGATAAACCGGGATATCAGCGGACCCGTGTGACCTGATCGTTGACCACCATCACGCGGTCGCCGACACGCAAGTTGTTTTCGGAAGGCTGCGTGACTGTCGCGACACGGCCATCGTTGAGTTGCACGGTCACTTGATAGGCGGTTTTCGAGCCGATGCCGCCGGCCGAGCGTTGGATCTGGTTACCGGCAAAAGCGCCCGCCGCCGCGCCCACGACCGTACCGACCGTTCTTCCATTGCCACGACCCACCTGGTGTCCCAGCACCCCGCCCAGAACACCGCCAGCAACAGTACCGGCGACCCCTTGACTATCGATCGGAATTTGTACGGTCTGGATCGATGTGACCCGGCCATACAGCACATCCGGTTGTCGATTGAAAGCCCCCGGCTCCGATCCATAGGTGGTTCCGTAGGGCTCGTTGGGGCCGCCGTAGGCGCAACCGGACAACGTCGCCAAGCTCGCCATACTTACACTGATGAGCAGACATTTGAGTGCCATGGTGTCTCCTTTCGAACGAATGTGGAAATAGGTGTTGGAACCAATGCAGGCGGATTTGTTCGCGCTTGTTTCAATGAGAAACCACTTTGACCCAATCGCGGCATAGCGATACGCAAACAGCACCGTGAATTTTGCTGAGATACCCAACGCCAACTGCCCCCTCCCGTGGATACGGCCAAAAATACCGCATCGGGTCACGGCGGCGAGGGAGGCGCAATCCAATAAAAAACCCGCAAGGCCAGACACCATGCGGGTTTAGGATTGTTTCGTTTTTCTCTTTGGTGCGGCTGGCAGGATTCGAACCCACGACCCCTTGGTTCGTAGCCAAGTGCTCTATCCAACTGAGCTACAGCCGCTGAATTTGGAATTCTAGCACGGCTTTGCAGCCCGCGCCAGAATGCGCTCATTTTTCCGGTGACCGGGTTCAATTCCGAGCCCAGGCGCCTCCGCGTGCTCCGCTTCGTGAGCGATTCCCTAGCTCAACTTGCCGTGGCAATGCTTGAATTTTTTGCCGCTGCCGCAAGGGCAGGGATCATTGCGCCCGGCACGCGCAAAGGCTTGCGCCTCGGGACTTATCGCGCCGCCCAGCCCCAAAGCGCCGCCGACAGCGCGGCTCAACGTGCTCTCGTCCAGCCGGGTTTCAGCTTCGCCGGTTTCGGTAGGCGCGGTGTATTGAACGTTGGTCACGCTGGTCGCCTGGTTTTCTATGGTATCGGCAGCTTCGTCGAGTTGTTCAGCGGTTTGTATGCGCACCGTCATCAGTTGGCGCGTTACCTGGTCCCTGACCACATCGAGCATCTGGCCGAAGAGATCGAAGGCTTCGCGCTTGTATTCCTGTTTGGGCTGCTTTTGCGCGTAGCTGCGCAAGTAGATGCCTTTGCGCAGATAGTCCAGCGATGACAGGTGTTCGCGCCAGCGCATGTCTATGTTTTGCAGCAGCACCATGCGCTCGAAGGGGACAAAGTTATGGGCGCCGACCAGCGCCACTTTGGCCTCGAAGGCTTCGTTGGCGGCGGCGACCACTTTTTCAACGATATCCTCGTCGGTGCAAGAGCTCGACGCCTCCACCTCAGCGCGCAATGGGAGTGTGAGCTCCCATTCATTGGCCAGCGCGGTTTCCAGTCCGGCCAAATCCCATTGTTCCTCGACCGATTCGGCGGGCACGTACTGACGAACCAAGTCGGTAAAACAGCCTTGGCGCAACGCGCGGATTTGCGCATCCAGGTCGGTTGCATCCAAGATGTCGTTGCGCTGCTGGTAGATGACCTTGCGCTGGTCGTTGGAAACGTCGTCGTATTCGAGCAGCTCCTTACGGATGTCGAAGTTACGCGCCTCGACCTTGCGCTGGGCGTTTTCGATGCTGCGCGTCACGATGCCTGCTTCGATCGCCTCCCCCTCGGGTATACGCAAACGCTCCATGATCGCCTTGACGCGCTCGCCCGCAAAAATACGCATCAACGGGTCGTCCAAGCTCAGATAGAAGCGCGAGGAACCGTTGTCGCCCTGGCGCCCGGAGCGGCCGCGCAACTGGTTGTCGATGCGGCGCGATTCGTGCCGTTCGGTCGCGATGATGCGCAACCCCCCTTGCTGCTTGACGAATTCGTGATCTTTGGCCCACTGCGCGCGCAAGGCCTCGGTACGCGTCTGGCGCGCCGGGGGATCGAGCGCTTCGTCGACATCCAGCGCCTGGACCGCCTTGTCGACATTACCGCCCAGCACGATGTCGGTGCCGCGGCCGGCCATGTTGGTGGCAATGGTGATCATCTTGGGCCGACCTGCTTGGGCGACGATCTCGGCCTCGCTCGCGTGCTGCTTGGCATTGAGGACCTGATGCGGCAGGCTCGCTTTTTGCAACAGCTCGGAGATGATTTCGGAGTTTTCGATCGACGAGGTGCCCACCAGCACCGGCTGGCCGCGCTCGTAGCACGTACGGATGTCGTCAATAGCGGCCTGGTATTTCTCGCGCGTGGTTTTATAGACGCGGTCGAGTTGGTCGTCACGTTTGCTCGGGCGGTTGGGCGGGATGATGACGGTTTCGAGTCCGTAAATACTCTGAAACTCGTAGGCTTCGGTATCCGCGGTGCCGGTCATGCCCGCAAGCTTGGCGTACAGGCGGAAATAATTCTGGAAGGTGATCGAGGCCAGCGTTTGGTTCTCGGCTTGGATCTGCACGCCCTCCTTGGCTTCCACCGCCTGGTGCAAGCCGTCGCTCCAGCGCCGGCCCGTCATCAGGCGACCGGTGAATTCGTCAACGATGACGACTTCGCCTTGCTGTACCACGTAGTGCTGGTCGCGGTGAAACAGGTACTGCGCCCGCAGCGCCGCATTCAGGTGATGCAGCAGCATGATGTTGGCCGGGTCGTACAGCGATGCGCCTTCGGGCAGAAGCTTGAATTCGGCCAGGATGTGTTCGGCCTTCTCGTGCCCGCTTTCGGTCAGGAAAATTTGGTGCGTTTTTTCATCGACCGTGAAATCGCCCGGCTTGATGACGCCTTCGCCGGTACGCGGGTCGGCCTCGCCCTCCTGGCGCGAGAGCAAGGGCACAACCTTGGTCATCGCCATATACAGGTCGGTATGGTCTTCCGCCTGGCCGCTGATGATCAGCGGTGTGCGCGCTTCGTCGATCAGGATCGAATCGACCTCGTCAACAATCGCGTAGTGCAAGACCCGCTGCACGCGCTCGCCCGGCTCATAGACCATGTTGTCGCGCAGGTAGTCGAAGCCGAATTCGTTGTTGGTGCCGTAAGTGATATCGGCGCCGTAGGCGGCCTGCTTTTCCTCGCGCGACACCAAGGGCAAATTCACGCCCACGGTCAGCCCAAGAAAGTTGTAAAGACGCCCCATCCATTGCGCGTCGCGGCTGGCCAGGTAATCGTTGACCGTGACCACGTGCACACCCTCGCCGCTCAGGGCATTGAGGTAGACCGCCAGCGTCGCGGTCAGCGTCTTGCCCTCGCCCGTGCGCATCTCGGCGATCTTGCCCTGATGCAGCGCGATGCCGCCGACAAGCTGCACGTCGAAGTGGCGCATCTTCATGACACGCTTGGAGCCCTCGCGCACAATGGCAAAGGCCTCGGGCAACAGCGAATCGATCGACGCGCCCTTGGCGATGCGGTCCTTGAACTCCTGTGTCTTGGCGCGCAAGGCATCGTCGCTGAGTTTTTCATAGGCGCTTTCCAGCGCGTTGATGCTTTCGACCGTCTTGCGATATTGCTTGAGCAGGCGGTCATTGCGGCTGCCGAAGATCTTGGTCAGGATGTTTTGGGTGGCCATGAATGGGGGATCGACCGTCGCTTCAGGATACAGGCAACGCGATCGGATTCCTACATAAGAACAACTGGGGTGACGATGCATGATCCGGTGAAAGGACAGGTGTACAAACGCCTGTCAAACACCAGAACGGCCTCGGAGCCGGTGAATTGGTCATTTTAGTGCTCCCTGCGCGACAGGCTCCCCGCGCGACGCCAAACCGGGTGTGATCAAACCTAGAAACGGCAGTTGATGACGGTTGAATGCGCGCGCCCATGCCGTGATCGGTGCGCCTCACGCCCTCCCCCCAAGGCCAAGACCCGCGAAGCAGCGTAAGCCAATATTCATGCTGCTCTCATGAAGATACCCCGCGCTCAACGGCCGCTTCTAGCGTTATAGTTCTCCCGCTCTCATGAATCGCAATACCTACACTTTGGAGGAAGCCGCACAAGCCTCGCCGACGCTGGCTGCGCTGGCCGCACGCGCGCAAGATTCGGCGCAACGGCTGGCGGCCGTGCGCGACCTGATTCCGCAAGAATTGCACGGCGCCATCGCAGCAGGGCCCGCCGATGACGACGCCTGGTGCCTGCTGGTGCGCGGCAGCGCCGCCGCGGCCAAGCTGCGCCAACTCAAACCGGCTTTGTTGGCCCATTTGCGCACCCAGGGGTGGAAGGTCGATACGCTGCGACTCAAGGCCGTCCCCTGACTGTCTGACGGGCTTCGTTGCCTGATCACCAATTCATTGGGCTCATCAGTCATTCCCCATGAAAAAAGTTCTACTCCTGAGCACGGGCGGCGTTGGCGCTGGACACTCCCGCGCCGCTGAAGCCCTCCGCGCTTTCGCCGCGATTCACCCGGCCGGCGTAGAGACCGTCTATCTGGACGCGATGGATTTCGTCTCTCCAAGGTTTCGCAGGTTTTATACCGACGGGTATATCAAGGTCATTAACAAATACCCCCAGGTGTGGCGCTATATCTATAACAAAGCCAATGAAACGCCGCCGGACGCGCCCATCCAGAAGCTGCGCGATGCGATCGAGCGTTTTTGCTGCCGCGCGCTGCTGCCCGAGATCGAACGTCAGCGCCCCGACGCCATCATCTGCACACACTTCCTGCCGGCAGGCTTGCTTTCGCATGAACTGAGCCAAGGGCGTCCGATGGCGCCGGTGTGGATGCAAATCACAGATTTCTCCCTGCCCAGCGTGTGGATCCTGCCGCAGATCAGCGGCTACTTCACGGCCCACGAGGAAATCGCTTGGCGCGTCTGCCGGCGCGGAGTCGCGCCAGAGCGGGTCGCGGTCAGCGGCATTCCGGTCATGCCCGCGTTCAGCGCGGCGCTCGAGCGCCGCGAGTGCGCCGCGCAATTGGGCCTGGACCCCGCGCGCAAGACGCTTTTGCTGATGGGCGGCGGCGCCGGCGTGGGCCGGCTCGATCTCCTGGCCGCGCGCTTGCTGGCCATGCCCGTGGATTTCCAACTCGTTGCATTGGCCGGACGCAACCAGGCGATGCTCGACACCTTGCAAAACCTTGCACGGCAACACCCGGGCCGGTTGTTTGCGCAGGGCTACACGAATCAAATCGAACGTTTCATGGCCTGTGCCGATCTGGCCATCACCAAGCCGGGCGGGCTGACGATCGCTGAGTGCTTGACGATGGGACTGCCGATGATCGTGCATTCGCCGATTCCGGGACAGGAGGAGCACACCGCCGACTTTCTGCTGGAACAGGGCGTGGCGCTCAAGGCCATCGACGGGGATGCGATCGCGTATCGGGTTGCTGCGCTGCTGCAGGCGCCTGAGCGCCTGGCCGCCATGCGGCAAAAAAGCGCCGCGCTGCGCCGTCCCCAAGCGGGGCGCTTTGTGCTGGACCGCGTGCTGGGCCTGACGGCGTCCGGCACCGGCGCTCATCATCGACCATCTAATTTATGAAAAAAATCCTCATTCTGAGTGTCAGTGCGGCCGCCGGGCACACCCGCGCCGCTGAAGCCATCCGCGCTTTCGCCGCGGTCCACCCGGCCGGCATTGAGGCCGTGCATCTAGACGTCATGGACTTCGCCTCTCGAAGTTACCGCAAGCTCTATACCGGGCACATGGATCCGGAGTTGTGGCGCTATCTGTACCGTAAAACCGATAAAACGCCGCGCGACGCGCTGCTGCGAAAGCTGCCCCGCACGATTGAGAAATTCTTTTGCCGCGCGCTGCTGCCCGAGATCGAGCGTCAGCGCCCCGACGCCATCATCTGCACGCACTTCCTGCCGGCGGAGCTGCTTTCGCATGGCATCGGCCAAGGGCGCCTGAGTGCCCCCGTATGGGTGCAGGTGACAGACTTCGAGCTGCACAGCATGTGGATCGTGCCGAAAATGAGCGGCTACTTGATGGCCCACGAGGAAATTGCCTGGCGCCTGCAGCAGCGCGGCATCGCGGCGGATGCGATCGCGGTCAGCGGCATCCCGGTCATGCCCGTTTTTAGTGAAGCGCTCGACCGCCGCGCGTGCGCCGCGCAATTCGGCCTGGATCCCGCGCGCAAGACTTTCCTGCTGATGGGCGGTAGCGCCGGTCTGGGCCAACTCGATCTCCTGGCCGCGCGCCTGCTGGCGATGCCGGGGGATTTTCAACTCATCGCATTGGCCGGACGCAACCAAGCCATGCTCCAAGCCTTGCAAAACGTGGCGCAGCAGCACCCGGGCCGATTGTTTGCGCAAGGCTTCATGAACCAGGTCGAGCGTTTGATGGCCTGTGCCGATCTGGCCATCACCAAGCCGGGCGGGCTGACGACATCGGAATGTTTGGCCATGGGCCTGCCGCTCGTCGTGCATTCGCCCATTCCAGGGCAGGAGGAGAGCAACGCCGACTTTCTGCTGGAACAAGGCGTGGCGCTCAAGGCCATCGACAGTGATGCCGTTGCCTACCGCGTCGCCGCGTTGCTGCGGGCGCCTGAGCGCTTGGCCGCGATGCGGCAAAAAAGCGCCGCGCTGGGCCGTCCCAAAGCGGGGCGCTTCGTGCTGGACCGCGTGCTGGGCCTGAGGGCGCCCGCCATCAGCACATGATCATCGGCCATGCAACCCGCAAAAAATCTTGCTGCTCAGTGTTGGCGGCGGCGGCGCGGCCGGGCACACCCGCGCTGCTGAAGCCCTGCGCGCTTGCTGGCGATGCCCGTGGATTTCCAACTCATCGCATTGGCCGGACGCAACCGCGCCACGCTCCAAGCCTTGCAAAACCTCGCCCGGAAATACCCGGGCCGGTTGTTGGCGCAGGGCGACACGCGCCTGGCCGCGATGCGGCGCAAAAGCGCCGCGCTGGGGCATCCCAAAACAGGGCGTTTTGTGCCCGGCCGGATGCTGGGCCTGAAAAAGCCTCTCATCGACGCTGATCATCGGCCATTCAGCCTAACAACCCTCGTTGACCACGTGTTTCCCGCAGAAAAAACCGCATAAGCCTGCCGCGTCCTCCCGCTTGTCGTAAAGGCCGTACATGGGGAATGTCGCAAACTAAATATCTATAAACCCCGGGAACAATAAGCCAAATAACTACAATCCGAAGCAGGAGGAAAACAACGCCAGGCCCACTTTCTGCTGGAACAACAGCGTAGCGCTCAAGGCTATCGGCGGTGATGCCATCGCGCACCGTGCCGCCGCTTCAAGCGCCTGAGCGTCTGGATGCGATGCGATGAAAAAGCGCCGCCGCTGGGCCGACCCCAAGCGCGGGCGCTTCGTGTTGAGCCGCGTGCTGGGTCCGACAGCCAGCCGCCCATCGGCGCTGATCATCGACCATGCAACCCGTAAAAAAAATCCTGCTTCTCAGTCTCAGCGCTGGCAATGGGCACACCCGTGCTGCAGAAGCCCTCGGCGCTTTCGCCGCGATCCACCCGGCCGGTATAGAGGCCGTGCATTTGGACGTCGCGCAATTTGCCTCTGCACGTGCCCGCAAGTTCTATGTCGACGGGTACCTGAAGGTCAGCAGCGAACGTCCACAGGTGTGGCGCTATATCTATCAAAAAACCGATGTCACGCCGCCAGACGCGCTACTTCAGCGACTGCGCAGCGCGACCGAGCGCTTTTGCTGCCGCGCGCTGCTGCCTGAGATCGAGCGTCAGCGCCCCGACGCCATCATCTGCACGCACTTCCTGCCCGCAGGCTTGCTTTCGCATGAGCTCTGTAAAGGCCGCCCCATCGCACCGGTATGGGTTCAGCTGACGGACTTCGACCTGCACAGCTTGTGGCTCGTCCCGAAGATGCGCGGCTACTTCGCGGGCAACGAAGAAATCGCCTGGCGCACGCGCCAGCGCGGGATCGCGGCAGATGCGGTGTCGGTCAGCGGCATTCCGGTCATGCCCGCGTTCAGCGCCGCGCTTAACCGCCGCGAGTGCGCGGCGCAATTGGGCCTGGACCCCGCGCGTAAGACGCTTTTACTGATGGGCGGCGGCGCCGGCGTGGGCCGGCTCGATCTCCTGGCTGCGCGCTTGCTGGCCATGCCCGTGGATTTCCAACTCATCGTATTGGCCGGACGCAACCAAACCATGCTCAACGCCTTGCAAAACCTTGCACGGCAACACCCGGGCCGGTTGCTTGCGCAAGGCTACACGGAGCAGGTCGAGCGCTTCATGGCCTGCGCCGACCTGATCATCACCAAGCCGGGCGGGTTGACGACCGCTGAATGCTTGGCGATCGGTCTGCCGATGATCGTGTATTCGCCCGTTCCAGAACAGGAGGAGCGCAACGCCGACTTTCTGCTGGAACAGGGTGCGGCGCTCAAAGCCATCGACAGTGATGCCGTTGCGTTTCGCGTCGCTGAACTGCTGCAGGCCCCTGAGCGCTTGGCCGCGATGCGGCGCAAAAGCGCCGCGCTGGGCCGTCCCCAAGCGGGACGTTTTGTGCTGGATCGCGTGCTGGGCCTGACAACGCACGCTATCCCGCGACCGGCTCCAAGCCGGCACACAGGACTTGATTGCGCGCGCGGCCAGAGAACCCGCGCGACGGAGTGCGCATAAAGACCGCGGCCTGAGATAAAAACAGCGCCGAGATTTTTGTGCCTGTTTTGGTACCGGTTTGAGTGCCTGCATTGGGCCGGCCAAACCGGCCTTGCCTCGCCCCGACCGGCTCAGGATCATTCAGGAGCGCGGTGCCGATAGGCCGCCGCCCCCATTCGCATACCACTGATCGAGCAAGCGCGCGGCCGCGCGCACGCGCTGCGTATCGCGGCCCCAGCGGCGGCCGGCGGGCAGGTGGCCCAGCCAGCGCATCCGGCGCGCCGTCTGGGCCAGCCCCTGACGCACGGCCAGGCTCGATTCGGCCAATATCGCATGCCAATGGCCGCCTGCGTCACGCGCGACATGGGCAACGTCGATTTGCGCCGCGGTCGAATGCAGATAGCTGAGCCAGTCACGCAACTGGCATTGCACCAGGCTCAGCGTTTGGCCAGGGTCATCCTCGAAGTCGATGTAACCGATCACGCCATCGGGACACAGGACCAGATTGCGAGCAAATGCTTGGCTTAGATACAGACCGCGCGCATGAACCGCCGCGAGGGCTTCCAGCCCCCGGCGCCAAAGCGCCAGCAACGCGGCCGGGTCGGCGGCACTGTGTTCGAGCGCATCGTGCAGCGCCACTGCGGCGGGCCCATCGGGCCGTGCTTTTGCACCGTGCCCATCGGATCGGTTCGCGCCGAGATCGGAAATGAGCAGCCCATCGTCCTGCTGCGCGAGCACCGCCGGAACGCGCAGACCGGCCTGTTCCAATTCACGCAGACGGCGCGCCTCGATGGCGATGGCTGCCGTGCCGCCGCAGTTGGGCACCGGCGCCAGCGCATCCAAGCGCAACGCGCCCACGGCAAGGGCGAGCAGGCGATAGCGCCACGGCCCATGGCGCGGGCCGGCGCGTTTGATCCAGACCCGCTCCGCACCCAAACTGTGGACCGCCACCGTGTGCGTTTGATCCGGCAGCGTGGCCGCCAGAAAAGCCGCATAGCTGGATGCGCACGGCGAACGCAGCGCGTTTGAAGCACTTGGCGTACGCCCTGAAGACAGCGTTGCGGTGCAATCGTAAATGTTTGACATCGGAGGGGGCAACATGAGGCAATCCTGCGGCATCATAAAAAATCCGGCGCCGGTGTCCCCCGGCCGCAAAAATACGGAACAGCGCAATCCGCGCGGCGATTTCACGCCGACACAACACACGCAGCCCGTCCAACGCGGGCAACGGCGCGGGCACCCCATGGAGACTGTGCATGGAACCGTGCGGGAAACCGCGTGAGCTCACGGCGCGTGGGCAGTCGACGACCGGATTGTTCTGGCCTATAGTGGCCAGCCTGCGCAGCGTTATCGCAAGCCCCCTGCCCGAGACGTTGCTTGAAGGGCCTCTCCCAAAACATCCATGTCAGTCACACAGCCCATGACGGAGACACCCGAACAGCGGCTCGAAGAACCGCCCGCCGGCACCCCCCCTGGCGCCCTTGTCTTAAAAAATTTGACCGCTCTATCTGCTACCCCCTCAAGCCCAAGAAAGATTTGCCATGCGATTCATGCTGCTCATCATCCCCAAGAACTACGAAAACGCGCCTGAGGCCCGGCCCGACTTGCGCGCGGTGGCTGCCATGATGCAGTTCAACAAAGCGCTGGCGCAAGCCGGTGTGCTGCGTGTCGTCGAAGGACTGGCCCCCCCCGCCAAAGGCGCGCGCGTCAGCTTCACGTCTAACGGCGAACCCGTGGTGCAACCCGGGCCTTTCCCCGACGCCAAAGGGGTTTCTGGCGGTTACTGGATCATCGACGTTCCCACGCGTGAAGAAGCCATCGAATGGGCCAAGCGCTGCCCGATGATGCATGGCGAAACCATCGAAATCCGCCCTATCCTCGAACTGTCGGACTTCTCCGACGACGTGCAACGCGCCGCCGCCGGCTTCGAGCAGTTACGCGATACCCTGTACATTTGGCCGCGCCGATAGCGGTGCCAATCGCGCACGCGCGGCGCGCGGCTCAAGCGGTCCTGTGCGGTGGCGCGCGTCAGCAGCTGTGAGGGCAGTCGGGGCAGTTCTGAGCCCTCCCTGTTGACCGGATCGAACCAAGTTGTGTGCACCGCGCCAGAGACCGAGGTTGGCGCGCGGTGATGGCCACACGGACGCTCATCAACAGTTGTCAAAAAATCTTCTGCGCCGCCATCAAAATGAGAGACGAAACGCTTACGTAATCCACGAGAGTGAACCCAATAACAGCAGCGTGTTGCCGGTGCCGCGGTGCGGTATCGGCGGTGCCATTGCGCGCACGGGCGCAAGGCGAAGACATCGTCATGTCACATTGAGCCGTTACGGTTGCGTCCAGAGGCGGGTACCGCGCGAGCCGAGACGCATTGCCTACAATTCACACATCTCAACAACTGGGGCGTGCGCGTTGGACAGCGGTAGTAGCCGATCTTCGATCACTCTTTCTGCCTGAGCGGCAGGACGTCCGCGCCTCTATCCGATGGGCCGCCGTCCCGCCAGCGCAGGCGGGAGTGGCGCGTAGCGTGCGGTTTGCGCCGCAGCTTGGCGTTGCGCGCCTGGGATCTTGACTGTCCCGGTCATGCCTGAAATTTTCCGGAAACCTGATGGCGTCCATCATTGACCTCGATCGCATTGCCAGCGCATCGGCCTGGCGGGTGCTGCCCAACCGCTGGGACTTTGTCGCGTTCCCCCTGATCGTGGGCCTGTTGGCGATGGTGATGGTGGGGTTCCACCAGTCGATGGCGCCGATTGCAACCTTGCAGAACACGCCGATTTCGCTGGACCCGTCCCATCTGCCCGAATATGCGCTGCGCACCACGCTGCGGATGCTGGCGGCGATGGCGCTGTCGCTGACGTTCACGCTGGCTTACGGCACGCTGGCGGCCAAGAGCCGGCGCGCGGGCATGGTGCTGGTGCCGGTGCTCGACATTCTGCAATCGGTGCCGGTGCTGGGCTTCATCTCGTTCACGGTGACGTTTTTTCTGGCGCTGTTTCCGCGTCAGGTGCTGGGGCCGGAGCTGGCGGCGATTTTCGCCATCTTCACCAGTCAGGCGTGGAACATGACGTTCAGCTTCTACCAGTCGCTGCGCACCGTGCCGCGCGATCTGGACGAGGTTTCGCGCGGCTTTCACCTGACCGGCTGGCAGCGCTTCTGGAAGCTGGAGGT
>JAITWT010000071.1 GCA_031285125.1 Burkholderiaceae bacterium
GCACGGGTCGCATTGCGCTCTCATCCCGCCTCAGATGGCTCATTGACCTTCGCTCTCAACGACGCCAAATCCGATAAACCCCATCTCGCAGGTACCCTCATCCCCAGAGCGGACAAGCGCAATCTCAAAGCGAAGTGAACGCCTGTCTGAGCCCTCTTTACAGGGCTCAGACAGGCGGGCAGCGCGGGCCTTTGTTCGGTTCAAAGGTTCGGCTCAAAGCGCCCGGCGTATTGCAACCGCATCGGGTGCTGTGTTGTACAGGAACGAGGCACGGGCATATTCCAGGCGGTACTAGATCAGCCAGATTAGTCCGATACCGTTTGGAAATTTAAAAGGGTGTAGCTGGTTGAACAGTTAAAGCCAACTGCATAATAGGCATGACGATGAAATGCAAAATTCAGAGATAAGTTCAGTCTGTATGGCCCATGCGCATGTCTGAGGTTGTGGCATATTCATCATCCCCCATTAAGTATCAGTATCCAGACCTTGTGTAAAAGGAAAAGGGAGTAGTTCTCTTGACTAACGCTAATAATTTTCAGGGCCGCAGCCTCAGCATGCTGAACCGCTTTGCGCAAAGTAATTGGCCCGACCGCCTCAAGATCCGCAAATCCGTCGAACGCGTCCTCTACACCGGCAGCCGCACGGGTTTCCAGCTCGCCGGTGTCATGTCGCGCCAGTTCGGCAAGAGCGGCTCCCAGCTCAATGACAAGCAGCGCCTGCCGGCTGCCGCAAAAGGGCTGTTCGACCTGAGCCTGACCGACGAGCAGCAGATGATGCGCGACACGTTGCAGCGCTTCGCTAAAGAAGTGCTGCGCCCGGCCGCGCACGACGCCGATCACGACGCCAAATTCCCCCAAGCCTTACGCACTCAGGCGCTCGAGTTGGGCCTTAATTTTTATGCGGTTCCCGAAGCTCTGGGCGGTATGGCCGCCGAGCAGTCGGTGCTGAGTAATGTGCTGATGGCCGAAGATTTTGGCTACGGAGACTTCACGCTGGGCGCTGCCATCCTCTCGTCCATGGGCGTAGCGAATGCCCTGACGCGCTGGGGCACGAAAGCGCAGCAGGAAAAATATCTTTCTGCCTTCGCCGAAGAAACGCCGCCGATGGCCACCTTCGCGACCTGCGAAGCGGTACCCGCCTTCAACCCCAATCGGCCAGCCACCAGCGCGCGCCGTGACAGCGACAGCTATCGGCTCAACGGCGAAAAAACCTTGGTCGTGATGGCGCGGGAAGCTGAACTGATCCTGGTTGTTGCCGCACTCGACGGCAAGCCCGCCGTGTTCATCGTGCAAGGCGGCAGCGACGGCCTCAGCTTCGAGGAAGACCCGGCCATGGGCCTGAAAGCCGGCGAGACGATGAAGCTGCGCCTGCAGGACGTGCGTGCGGAAAAACTCGGTGACGACGATTTCGATTACCAGGCTTTCCTGGACCTCGGCGCCCTCGCCTGGATCGGTCTGGCCATCGGCACCTGCCAGGCCGTGATGGACTACGCCGCGAACTACGCGAACGAGCGCACCGCCTTCGGAGAGCCCATTTCGCATCGCCAAGCGGTGGCTTTCATGATCGCCGACATGGCCATCGAGATCGACGCCATGCGCATGCTGCTGTGGAATGCCGCCTCGCTGGCCGAAGCCGGCAAGCCTTTCCACCGCGAAGCTTATTTGGCGCGCCTGCTGGCCGTGGAGAAATCCATGAAGATCGGCAACGACGGTGTGCAGGTCCTCGGCGGTCACGGTTTCACCAAGGAGCACCCTGTGGAGCGCTGGTACCGCGACCTGCGTGCGGTTGCCGTCATGCACTCCGGGCTTCATGCCTGATGCACTTCACTCCCTTTTCCCGTGCCTGGGAAAAGGGGGAAAAGCCCAATGCGAGGAACTGAAAAATGAATCTTGAGAATCCCAAAAAATTCAAAATGCTGGTCGACCAAGCGCATCAGGTGGCGATGAACTATTTCCGCCCCATCTCGCGCAAGTATGACAAGGCCGAGCATGCTTATCCCAAAGAGTTGGACATGCTCGCCTCGATACTCGACGGCTTCAACGACGGTGCCGCCGAGGCGCCCAGCTCCGCCGCGCTAGGCAAGCGTGGCGCCAGCAATGACGGCAGCGTGAAAAACGGGGCCAACATGTCCGCCGCGCTGGGCGTGTTCGAGTTGTGCTGCGGCGATACCGCCCTGCTGCTGACCATGCCGCGCCAGGGCCTGGGCAATTCCGCCATCGGCGCCGTCGCCAACGATGAGCAACTCCAGCGTTTCAAAGGCAAGTGGGCCGCCATGGCCATCACCGAGCCCGGCACCGGCTCCGACTCCGCCAACATCCGCACCACCGCGGTGAAGGACGGTGACCACTACATCCTGAACGGCGAAAAGATTTTTGTGACCTGCGGCGAGCGTGCCGCCTGCGTCGTGGTGTGGGCCACGCTGGACCGGAGTCTGGGTCGCGCCGCCATCAAATCCTTCGTGGTCGAGCGCGGTACGCCCGGCATGAAGGTCGAACGCCTAGAGCACAAGCTCGGCATCAAAGCCTCGGATACCGCAGCGATCTCCTTCACCGACTGCCGCGTCCCGGCGGCCAATTTGCTGGGCAACCCGGAAATTGATGTCGCCAAGGGTTTCGCCGGTGTGATGGAAACCTTTGACAACACCCGCCCGCTGGTGGCGGCCATGGCGGTCGGCTGCGCCAGGGCGTCGCTGGATCGAATCAAGGAGTTGTGCAAAGACCACCTCGATCCCAACTATGGCACGCCGCCGCTGAATGCCTCGAACATCGAGGCCACGATCTATCGCCTCGAAGCCGAATGGGAAGCGTGCCGCCTGCTCACGCTCAAAGCCTGCTGGATGGCGGACAACAAGAAGCCCAACTCCAAGGAAGCCTCCATTGCCAAGGCCAAGTCCGGGCGCATCGGCAGCGAGATCACGCTCAAATGCGTCGAGCTGGCCGCCAGCATCGGCTACGGTGAAGACGAGCTGCTTGAAAAGTGGGCCCGTGACTCGAAGATCCTGGACATTTTCGAAGGCACTCAACAAATTCAGCAGCTCATCATCGCGCGACGCGTGCTGGGCAAGAGCTCTGCCGAACTGAAATAGGGCCATGAAATAGGCGCTGTGTCCCGCGCCATGAGGCAACGGCAGATGGTTTTTCCATCTGCCGTTTTTTTTGGTGCATCATCCCTTTGCTCTGGACGCAGCAGAAACGACAACGCCAGCAAAATGCTGGCGTTGTGTGTAGCGCAAGGAGCGCTCAGAAGCGGTATTTAAAAGCGGTATTTGCTTGCCAGGATGTTGGCGTAGATCTCGCTCGTCAGCGGTTCGTAAGCATTGCTGCCGGGCAGCAGCACGAAAAGGTGTTCGCCGCTGACTTGGGCGGGGTCGAAGCCTTCCTTCTTGAGGTTGTTCTTTTGGTACTTGAAGGTGCCGGTGGCTTCTGTGGCGGCACGGATACGCAGAAAAATAGGCACTGCATAGAAGGGCAAATCCGCTCTGAGCTGCTTGAGCAAGCCCGGAAGGTCGAGCCCCTGGATACCGAGGCTTTCGTTCGGCGTGATCGCAGCCATGCCGGCGCGGCCGTTGGTGTGGGGAATTTCCACACCGTAGACGACCGCATCCTGTAGGCCAGAGTGACCGGCCATGATGTTTTCGACCTCCGTGGTCGCAACGTTTTCGCCCTTCCAGCGGAAGGTGTCGCCGGTGCGGTCGACGAACTGCGCATGCCAGAAGCCGATATTGCGCATCAGATCGCCGGTATTGAAGTAGCGGTCGCCCTTGGTGAACACATCTTTGAGAATGCTGGCCTCGTTCTTGCTCGGATCGGTGTAGCCGTCAAAGGGGGTCCTGGCCGTGATCTTACCGATGAGCAGACCCGCTTCACCCTTCTTGACCGGGATCATGAAGCCCTTCTTGTTGCGCACCGGCTTGTCGGTGTCACGATCGTACCGGACAAGCTTGTAGGGCAGCGGCGAGAAGCCCACGGTGTTGTCGAAGTTCAAGATGTTGGTGAAGACGATGTTGCCTTCGGAGGAAGCATAAAACTCCATCATCTGCTCGATGCCGAAGCGCTCCTTGAAGGGCTTCCAGATGCCGGGGCGCAGGCCGTTGCCGATGGTCTTGCGCACCAGGTGGTCGCGATCATCGGGCTTGGGCGGCAATTCGTTCAGGTAGCGGCACAGTTCACCCACATAGCCGATGGCGGTAGCGCGGTACTTGCGGCAGTCGTTCCAGAACTCACGCGCCGAAAATTTGCGGCGGATCGCCATGCCCGCGGTGCCGGCAAGCGCAGAACTCCAGCACACCGCGATACCGGTGGCGTGGTAGAAGGGCAGCGTGCAGTAGATAACGTCGGTCTTCTTCAACTGCATGGTGTAGCCAAAACCGCCATAGGCTTTGGTCCAACGGCCGTGCGTGAAGACGGCGGCTTTGGGTAGGCCGGTGGTGCCGGAGGTATAGATGTAGAACAGTCCGTCACGCCGATAGATCTGGCCGGTGGTGCTGGGATTGTTTACGGGCTGGCCTTGCAGCTCAGTGGCCAGATTACGGTAGCCGGCAGGGGCGGTACCGGGATTGCTCAAGGTGTCGATATCGGCAAACCAGAAGAGGGTCTTGCGGTCGAATTTCAGATCGGGCAGCACCGCGGTGAAGTCGTTCGCCAGCTCGTCACCCACGATGGCGATTTTGGGCTTCACCAAGTTCACACTGTGCGTGAGCACTTTACCGCCCTGCGAGGTGTTGAGCATGGCGGAGATGACGCCGATCTTGCCCAGGCCAGCCACCGTGGCCAGCATTTCCGGACGGTTTTCGATGTAGATCGCGGCGACATCACCCTTTTTCAGGCCTTGTGCCAAAAAGAAATGCGCAATGCGGTTGACCCACTGGTTGAACTGCGTATAGGTCAGCCGGGTATCACGGTAGAGCACAGCGCAACCCTCGGGATTTTTACGTGTGGCTTTTTCCAAGGCCCAGCCCAAACCCGTGACCTTGGTCGGTTTCGTGCTTTCGGCGATGAGCAGACCCAGCCCCATCTTCGGCAGCTTCGGTGCAACGGCGATGGCATGGCGGGCGAACCCTACGGGCGTGATGATGTCCTGCTTATTCATTTTGCTATTTCTCAATAATTCGTTCAGAAAGAGGTGAAAGGGCCCGCTGGTTTATGCTGCAAGAAAAAGATGCCAGTGTGGTTGCGCTGAATCCCGACCTCAGAAAACATAAGTCTAAAGTACCTTTCGACACATTTGCCTCGTCAAGTGAAAAAGATTGACCTGGGTTTGTTCCATCACGAGAAACCTTATACCGTAAGCCTTTAAGGTTATTTTCAGTTTATTCAAGACGAAGACAAGCAACGGCCATCCACCAAGCCCGCGATCGCGGGCTGAGTGTGCTGTGGAGGGATTACTTTTCGATGATAGCGGTCACACCCTGACCGCCTGCCGCGCAGATGGACACCAGGACACGCCCTGAGCCCTTTTGGTTGA
>JAITWT010000171.1 GCA_031285125.1 Burkholderiaceae bacterium
CGGAAGTTGAGCAACTGCTCCCCGGTCAGCCGCCCTTCGAGAAAAGCGCGCGCATAAATCCCCGGCGCGGAATGGCCTTGCAGATAAAGCAGATCGCCGCCGCGCTCGGGCGTTTCGGCGTGCCAGAAATAGTTGAAGCCCACACCCAACATGCTGGCCAGCGAAGCGAACGAGCCGATGTGCCCGCCCAAGTCACCTCCATCCGCCGGGTGCAGCCGGTTGGCCTTGACCACCATCGCCATCGCGTTCCAGCGCATGTAGGCGCGCAGCCGACGCTCGATCTCAATGTTGCCGGGGCAGCGCTCCTCCTGATCGGGCGGGATGGTGTTGACGTAGGCCGTGTTGGCCGAAAAAGGCCGGTCGATGCCGTACTGGCGCGCATGATCGAGCAGTTGTTCAAGCAGATCGTGCGCGCGCGCCGGACCGGCCTGCTCGATCACCGCGCTGAGCGCATCGGTCCATTCGCGCGTTTCCTGCACCTCCGGATCAGAGGCCGCCGGATTCAACGCCGTATCGAGATTTACCGTCATGCCAATCTCCTGAAGTCGATGAGAGAAGGGTTGGAATCGAAGTCTGGCAGTTTCTCACAAAATTTTCCAATTTCAAATTGTGGTTTTATATTTCATATAACGAAATTCAATTCCCTGCAGAATACATAGGGGATCGCGCGGTATAACGATCTATCTCCTTTTCCCTACTTGTCCATGCCCGCAACGCCGTCCTCCTCCTCTGCCTCCACAGGTTCCAGGAAAAGCCGCCTAGCGCCCCTGTGGCAACGCTGGTGGCGCCGCCAAGGGACCACGCGGCAGGATTGGCTGTCGGTGCTGGCGCCGCTGATGTCGATATTGGTCTTTCTGGCCGTCATCACCAGTGCATTCGCTTACCTGCGTGTCGAGGAGATCAACCGCACGCAAGAGCGCGTCAACCGCGACGTCGAGTACGCACAACAGCGTCTGCGCCTGCGTCTGTTTGAACAGCGCGAACAACTCCTGCAACTGGCGCGCGACACAGACAACGGCGTGACCCCTCCCCCCGAATTCATCGGCCGCGCCAAATTGCTGATCAGCCAATACCCTGAGCTGGAATCGATCCGCTGGATCGATGATCAACAACGCCTTCAGGCCGCCTATGTCACCCCAGGCGCGAGACAGGCGCCGCATCACGCGGCTGGCGCAATGGGCCCTCCAGCCCCAGCTTCCTCCGGCGCTGCCGCAGCCGATCGCCCCCATGGAAATGAGCCCCTTGAGCCGAAATTCTCGCTATCGACGGCCGATGGCAATCCAGCCAAAACGCTGCAACTGCGCATCCCATTATTCAACCAGAACCGGCGCTCCGGCGTGGTGCTTGGCGAGTTCTCTATGGATCGCGTGTTGCGCTACGGCATCCCCTCCGAAATACAAGCGCGCTACGCGCTGTCTCTGCGCGACAGCAAAAACCGCCTACTCGCTGGCGAGCCCGATCTGCCCCCACGCTGGTATGGGCCGCTGGAGCTGCTGGTGCGCAAACCCCGGACCTTCGAGCTGCCGGTCTCGCTCATGGGCAACGCGCTCCTGGTGCGGGCACAAACATTCCAGACCTCGCCCGGGCTGATCAACAGCGCGCTGTTTTTGCTGGTGGCCGCGCTCAGTCTCCTGACCGTCTGGATGCTGGCAGCCAACTGGCGTCACACCCAGCGGCGCCAGCAGACCCAGCGCGCGCTGGTGGCTGAAACCAACTTCCGGCGCGCCATGGAAAATTCGCTGCTCACCGGAGTCCGCGTGCTCGATCTGACGGGCTGCATCACCTATGTCAACGCGGCCTTTTCCCGGATGACCGGCTGGGATGCGGACGATCTGGTCGGCTGTATGCCCCCCTACCCCTACTGGCCCGACGGTATGCACGAGCTCATGAGCGCGCACCTCGAAAACGAGCTCCAGGGCACCCCCGTCTCCGGCGGACTGCAGGCACTCATCAAGCGCAAGAACGGCACCGTCTTCAACGCCCGGCTGTATACCTCGCCCCTGATCGATGCGCACGGCCAGCAATCGGGCTGGATGGCCTCCATCACCGACATCACCGAGCCCATGCGCATCCGCCAGCAACTGTCGGCCTCGCAAGAACGCTTCACTGCGGTGCTCGAAGCCATCGATGCGGCCATTTCCGTGGCGCCCATCGGCAGCGCGGAACTGCTGTTCGCCAACAGGCTGTACCGTCAATGGTTCGGCGCCGACACGGCAGGCCACCTGAGCTTGGTCGCACAAGCGGGCACGCCAAGCGCTACGCAGCACAACGTTTCCAATGAAACGCACGACCCTGTTGATGCCCTGGCCGGTTTGCCGCAAGCCCCCCTGACCGACACGCAGCCGGCCAACAATGAAATCTTCATCACTCCACTGGGCCGCTGGCTGGAAGTGCGTTCGCGCTACCTGACCTGGGTTGATGGCCGGCTGGCGCAAATGGTGATTGCCACGGACATCACGGCACGCCACAATGCCGAAGAACAAGCCGCCGCACAAGCTGAGCGCGCGCAGGCGGCCAGCCGTCTGATGACCGTGGGCGAGATGGCCTCCAGCGTCGCGCACGAACTCAACCAACCCTTGACCGCCATCGTCAACTACTGCAACGGCATGATTTCGCGCATCCGCAGCCGCAGCATCGAACCGCCGGCATTGGTGGCCGCGCTTGAAAAAACCATCAAGCAAACGCAACGCGCGGGCCAGGTGATTGAGCGCATCCGCAGCTTCGTCAAACGCAGCGAACTCAACCGCTACGCCTCCGACACCAGTGCCATCGTCAGCGAAGCGATCGAACTGGCAGGCATCGAATTGCGCCGGCGCAACGTGCGCTTGACGCACGAAGTGGCCGCGCAGCTACCGCCGCTCATGGTGGACCCGATCTTGATCGAGCAAGTCCTGGTCAACCTGCTGCGCAACGCCGCCGAAGCCATTGACATGGCGCAACGCCCAAGCGGGCAGCGCCGCGTGCTGCTGCGTGTGCAGCCCATTACAGTTCAGGGGCAGGAGGCGATCGAGTTCTCGGTACAAGACACCGGCCATGGTCTTGCGCCCGAAGTCACCGAACGGCTGTTCGAGGCGTTCTTCTCCACCAAGCCTAACGGCATGGGAATGGGCCTGAACCTGTGCCGATCGATCGTTGAATCGCACCTGGGCCGGATGCAGGCGCAGAATCTTTACAATGGCCAACAACGGGTTGGCTGCTGTTTTTCTTTCTGGATCCCAGTGCAAAACACGGTTGACAGCCCTAGGGAAGGAGCAAAGGTACTGGTATGAGATTAACCCCGAAGAAGGGCATGGTTTATGTGGTCGATGATGACGAAGCCGTCCGTGACTCCCTGCAATGGCTGCTTGAAGGGAAGGACTACCAAGTACGCTGTTTTGAATCAGCAGAATCTTTTCTTTACCGCTACGACCCCTACGAGGTCGCCTGCCTGATCGTCGATCTGCGCATGGCTGGCATGAGCGGGCTGGAATTGCAGGAGCGCCTGATCGAAGCCCGCTCGCCGCTGCCCCTGGTCGTCGTCACGGGCCATGGCGATATCCCCGTGGCTGTGGATTCGATGAAAAGAGGTGCGATGGACTTTATCCAAAAGCCCTTCAATGAAGAAGTCCTGCTGGCGCTGGTCGAGCGCATGCTCGAACGCGCGCGCGAGACTTTCGCCCAGCATAAGCAAAGCGCCAGCCGCGAAGCCCTGCTGGCTAGACTCACGGGCCGTGAACGGCAGGTGCTCGAACGCATCGCCGCCGGACGGCTGAACAAGCAAATCGCCGATGACCTGAGTATCAGCATCAAAACCGTGGAAGCGCACCGCGCCAACATCATGGAAAAACTTGGCGTCAACACGGTGGCCGATTTGCTCAGAATTGCACTCGGAATCGCGCCAACGCCAATAGCTCCCGCACCCGCGCCCGACAAGACGGCCTGAAGCTTGCCGCACGGCAGCGCCTGAGCGCATCGCCTGCCCTGTGCGGGTGGGCCAGAGGCTGCGAGCCCTGCCACCCTCCCGTCTTTGTCCGGCACCTTTTCTTGGACCTCGATTACACGGAACCCTCTCCAGTCATGACTGCACAACTGATCGACGGCAACGCCCTGGCGCGACAAATCCGCGCCGATGTCCGCGCTCGCACAACGGCGCTGAAAGCCCGCGGCATTGAGCCCACGTTGGCCATCATCCTTGTCGGCGATGATCCGGCAAGCCAAATTTACGTCAAGCACAAGGTCAACGACAGCAGTGAAACCGGCCTGAACGCGCGCTTGGAACGCTACCCTGCGGCGATGGCCGAGAACGATCTGCTCGCGCGCATCCACGCGCTCAACGCCGACACGGCGGTACACGGCATCCTCGTGCAGCTGCCGTTGCCGCCACAGATGGACAGCCACAAAGTCATCGAAGCCATCGCCCCGGCCAAAGATGTCGATGGCTTTCACGTCAGCAACGCGGGCGCGCTGATGGTGGGCCAGCGCGGCTTCTGGCCCTGCACGCCGCACGGCTGCTTGAAGATGCTTGACAGCATCGGCTACCCACTGCGCGGCAAACACGCGGTTGTGATCGGGCGCAGCAACATCGTCGGCAAACCGATGGCCATGATGCTGCTCGCGCGCAGCGCCACCGTCACCCTCTGTCACAGCGCCACGCGCGACCTGGCCGCGCTCACGGCACAGGCCGATGTCATCGTCGCCGCGGTGGGCAAGCGCAACCTCCTCACCGCGGAGATGGTCAAGCCCGGCGCGGTCGTCATCGATGTGGGCATGAACCGCAACGATGCCGGAAAGCTCTGCGGCGATGTCGATTTCGAGGGCGTCAAAAACGTCGCCGGCTGGATCACCCCGGTCCCCGGCGGCGTCGGCCCAATGACCCGCGCGATGCTGCTGGTCAACACCATCGAGGCGACAGAGGCCGCCGCCCGCTAATCCGGCCGGTCAACCCGCCCGCGGACGCGTCTGCGGGCCAATGAAACGCAAAATCTCGCACGCGGGTTCACCCCAAGCGGTCTTTTTAGACGGCTCTTGGTAAACCCGCGTTCTGGTTAGCCCGCGTATGACCGATGAACTGATGAGATCCGGCGCGCAAAATCCCGGCTCCCGGCACTCAATCGATCGCCAGCCGCTGCGCTCCGCTGGCCTGTTTCTTAGGCAGCGTCAGCGTGAGCACGCCCTGCTCGTATTTGGCCTTGGCCCCGGCCTGGTCGATGTCCTGCGCTAACTGAAAGCTGCGTTCCACAAAGCCATAAAAGCGCTCGGCACGCAACACCTTTTCGCCCTCCTTGTCTTCACTGACCGGCTTGACTTCGGCGCGCAGCGTGACCACGCCACCGTCGATCGAAACATGAATTTCGTCCTTGGACACCCCCGGCAATTCGGCATAGACGGTGTAGGCCGCGCTGTTTTCCTTCACGTCGATGCGGATCTGCCCGGACGAGGGCAGCGAATCGCTGTGCAACGGCTTGATGAAATAGCCCGGAAGCCCTTGCAGATCGCGGAAAAGATCGTCGAACAAAGATCCGCGCACGAGTTGAGTCGCCATGTTCAATCTCCTTTCAGAAGTTGGGGCCATGCGCCCCGGACACTGTTGAGATAGACGCTGCGGCGGCTGATTTCAAGGGATCTTCAAGCGATTGATGTTCCTTGAAGCTGAAAACGGCAGTTCGGGCGCCTCAGAACTTGTTTACGATCCTGGCGTGAGGTGTGCGGGATGCGGATTGGGATGGGCTGCAAGGCGCAAGCCGCAGCCCATAGCACGTGCTATGGGCACGGGTTGCAACGCCGCAAACCGCCCAAGCCCCGCACCCGCACGCCCGCGCCGGGATCGTAAACAGGTTCTTAGGCTCATCCTCTCCAGCACGACTGTTTAGGGCCTGTTCACGCTATTTCCGCAGTG
>JAITWT010000129.1 GCA_031285125.1 Burkholderiaceae bacterium
GCTGGAAAAGAATCGGCGGCTATGGAAGAACTGCGAGCGACTGCTCAATACCAGCTTGCAGTTCATTCATCTGGCCTTCCTGGCTCTCTTGCTTCGGAGACTTTGAACAGGTTCTTAGACCACCGCATCCGCGCTCTGACGCTGCAGCATGGCCAGGGTGTTGGCGATGGTTTTGCGCAGCTTGCGGCGATCACAGATAAAGTCGATCGCGCCTTTGGTTTGCAGGAATTCGGCGCGCTGGAAACCTTCGGGCAATTTGACTCGAACGGTGTTTTCAATGACGCGCGGGCCGGCAAACCCGATCAGCGCGCCAGGCTCGGCAATGACGACATCGCCGATGAACGCAAACCCCGCGCTGACGCCGCCCATGGTCGGGTCGGTCAACACGCTGATATAGGGCAAGCCCTTTTTGGCCAAGTGCGTCAACGCCGCATTGGTCTTGGCCATTTGCAGCAGCGAAAACAGCCCTTCTTGCATCCGCGCCCCGCCGGTGGCGGTAAAGCAGATGAAGGGGACTTTTTGATCGATCGCCGTTTGCACGCCGCGCACAAAGCGCTCGCCAACGACGCTGCCCATGCTACCGCCCATGAATTCAAACTCGAAGCAAGCGGCCACCACGTTGATGGTGTGCACGGCGCCGCCCATAACGACGAGCGCATCGGTTTCGTGCGTGTATTCCAGGGCCTCTTTCAAACGCTCGGGATATTTGCGGCTGTCTTTGAACTTCAGGATGTCGATCGGGAGAATTTCCTGGCCAATTTCGTAGCGGCCTTCGGGGTCGAGAAAGGCATCCAGCCGTGCGCGCGCACCAATGCGATGGTGCTGACTGCAGGTGGGGCAGACGTTCTGGTTTTGTTGGAGATCGGTCTTGTAGAGCACCGTCTCGCAATTCGGGCATTTGATCCACAAGCCTTCGGGCACCTGACGGCGCTGACTCTGGTCAGCCTTCTGATCGATTTTGGCGGGGAGGAGTTTTTCAAGCCAACTCATGAGGAGTCTTTCGGGGAGAACAGTGTTTGATTATCGGGCGGGCCATTTGAGAGGAGTGCGCAGGTTCTTAGAACCTGTTGACGATCTTGGCGTGCGGTGTGCGGGAGACGGATGGGGATCGGCTGCAAGGCGCAAGCCGCAGTCCATGGCGCGTGCCATGGGTAAGGGTTGCAACGCCGCAGACCGCCCAAGCCCGCGCCCGCACGCCCGCGCCGGGATCGTCAACAGGTTCTTATGCCGTTTATTCATCCAGTCCGCTGCGGATGGTGCGTAAAAAATTACCCGCGGCCAAGACCACGCGCTCATAGGGCTGGTCCGTAAGCGCCTGGATCAGGCGGCTGCCGATGACCACCGCGTCGGCGCTCTGGCCGATGGCGCGCGCCGTCGCCGCGTCGCGGATGCCGAAACCCACGCCGACAGGGAGGCTGACGTGCGCACGGATGCGCGGCAGCATGGCCTGCACCGCGGCCACATCGAGCGCGTCCGAACCGGTCACGCCTTTGAGCGAGACGTAATAGACGTAGCCGCTGGCGATGCGCTCGATTTGCGCCATCCGTTTTTCAGTGCTGGTGGGCGCGAGCAGAAAGATCAAGTCCAGCCCGGCGGCCTTGAGTTGCGCGGCGAAGTCCTCGCACTCTTCGGGCGGGTAGTCAACGACGAGCACGCCATCGACGCCCGCCGCGGCCGCTTCGCGCACAAAAACGCCGGGGCCGTTGCACTGATCGTAGTGTTCGATCGGGTTGGCGTAGCCCATCAGCACCACGGGGGTGACGTTGTCTTTGCGGCGGAAGGCGCGCACCATGTCCAGCACGCGCGCCAGGTTGATGCCCAGCGCCAGCGCGCGCTCGCCGGCCTGCTGGATGACCGGGCCGTCGGCGCTGGGATCGGAAAAGGGCACGCCCAGTTCGATCACATCCGCGCCCGCGGTCACCATACCGTGCATCAGCTGGGGCGTAATGTCGGCATAAGGAAAGCCTGCGGTCACGTAGGGAATCAGCGCCTTGCGGCCCTGCTGGCGAAGCTTGGCGAAGGTGGCGGCGATGCGGCTCATGGCTGCCCCCCTTTCTTTGCGCCTTGTGCGGCAGCGCCTTTGACGGCGTGGCCGCGCATCGACGGGCGATCGTAAAAATCGACGCCCTCCAAATCGGCGATGGTGCCGATATCCTTGTCGCCCCGGCCCGACAGGCACACCAGGATCGACTGGTCGGGCCGCATGGTGGGCGCGAGCTTGAGGGCATGGGCCAAAGCGTGGCTCGATTCCAGCGCGGGGATGATGCCTTCGACTTGGCACAGGTGATGAAACGCCGCCAGCGCCTCGGCGTCGGTCGCGCCCACGTATTCGGCGCGGCCGGTTTCTTGCAGCCACGCGTGCTCGGGGCCGACGCCGGGATAGTCCAGCCCGGCGCTGATGCTGTGCGTCTCCAGAATCTGGCCATTCTTGTCTTGCAGCACGTAGGTGCGGTTGCCGTGCAGCACGCCCACGCTGCCGCATTGCAGGCTGGCCGCGTGCTTGCCGCTGTCCAGCCCCTGACCCGCCGCCTCCACGCCGATCAGGCGCGTGCCTTCATGCGGGATGTAGGGGTGGAAGATGCCCATCGCGTTGCTGCCGCCGCCCACGCAGGCAATCACCACATCGGGGTGCTGTGCGGCGATGTTCTGCGCGGCCAGCAGCGCGGGCATTTGCGCCAGGCATTCCTGCCCGATCACGCTTTGAAAGTCGCGCACCATCGCCGGATACGGATGCGGCCCGGCCACGGTGCCGATGATGTAGAAGGTGTCATCAACATGGGCGACCCAGTCGCGCAGGGCTTCATTGAGCGCGTCTTTGAGCGTTTTGCTGCCCGACTCCACCGGCGCCACGGTCGCGCCCAGCAGCTTCATGCGGTAGACGTTGGGGCTTTGGCGCTTGATGTCCTGCGCGCCCATGTACACCACGCATTGCAGCCCGTAGCGCGCGCAAATGGTGGCGGTGGCCACGCCGTGCTGGCCCGCGCCGGTCTCGGCGATGATGCGCGGCTTGCCCATGCGCCGCGCCAGCATGGCTTGCCCGATGACGTTGTTGATCTTGTGCGCGCCGGTGTGGTTGAGGTCTTCGCGCTTCAGGTAAATCTGCGCGCCTTTCAACTCGCGGCTGGTGCGCTCGGCGTGATACACGGGCGAAGGCCGACCCACGTAATGCGCCAGCTCGCGCTGGAATTCGGCCTTGAACGCCGGGTCGTCCTTGTATTGCTGGTAAGCGGTGTCGAGTTGTTCGATGGCGTAAGCCAAAGTTTCGCTGATAAACACACCGCCGTAGCGGCCAAAGTGGCCGCGGGCATCGGGCTGGTTGTAGGAACTCATCAAATCAGAGTGTACTTAGAGTGTATGGGGAAGATCAATCAAACCGATGCATCGGCGGCGCGCACGGCGGCGGTGAATTCGCGCATCTTGCCTGAATCCTTAATACCTTTGGCGCTTTCAACGCCGGAACTGACATCAACGGCCAAGGCGCGGCAACGCGGGCGCAACAAACGGATGCCCGCGCCGACGTTGGCCGCATTCAACCCGCCGGACAAAACCAGGCAAGCGTTTGCGCGCGTATTTTCGGCGCGCAGCAGCAATGACCAATCGAACCCTTTGCCGCTGCCGCCATAGCCTTGGACATCGGCGTCGAGCAGGATGGCTTGCGCGGCAGAAAAATCATGGGTGAATTTTAGAAGATCGAACCCCGCGCCCGCCGCGCCGGGCGGAATACGCGCCGCGCGCAGAAAACGGTACGCCCCGCCACCGCTGGCCTCCAGACACTGTGCGGGCGTCTCATCGCCATGAAACTGCGCCAGCGCGCCGGGCACCCGCGCCAGCGCGGCGCGCACCGTGACGGGCGCTTCGTTGACGAACAGCAGCACCGGCGTGACGAAAGGCGGCAGCCGCGCGGCCAGCGCAGCAGCGCACTCCACGCTGACCGCACGCGCGCTGCCGTTCCAAAGCACGAAGCCGACCGCATCGGCGCCGGCATCGACGGCAGCATCAACATCCTGTGCGCGGGTCAGGCCGCAAATCTTGATGCGGGTGCGATTCGGCACCGGCGGGGCGCAAGGCGTGGACAGGGTTTCATTCATGGCAGACCATTTTCTCTCCCGCCATTCTGAGCGAAGTTGCGGATTCGAAGGGCCGGCGGCCGCGCGCGCCCGCGGCCTCATCAGAGCCCGGGCTGCCTGAATGACTGAATGAATATCCGCCGTATTCGCGTATTGATCCCGTATTGATACCGTATGGATGTTGAGGGCGTGAACGCGCCCTACTCCCCCCGCTCCCGCCACCCCGCCGCTGCAAGCACCTCGATCAAGGTACGGATGGCCTCGCGTTGTTTGGACGGCAGGGTCAGGAAGGCATCGAAAGTGCGTTGTTCAGGGTCGGGAACGCTCCGGTTGCAACGAACTTCAGCGCTTTGTTGAGCGCTATCGGCCCATTCGCCATAAAGCACGTCAGCGCGGGTGCCCAGCGCCCGGGCCAGCGCTTTCAAATTGCCCGGGCGCGGCAAGGTCTTGCCTCGAATCCAGTTGTGAGCGGCTTGGGGGCTCACGGCCTCTCCACCGTGGCAGGAGACGAGATCGGCAAGCCGCACCGCGCTTTCGCCCAAGCCCGCCGCTTTTAGCGCCGCGCGCAATCTACGTCCGAATTCCGCCTGTTCACTGTCACTGCTCATGCAAGCAAGGCTAGAGCCAGGGCATGTCACAGCAATTAATTATTGGTTTATGATTTTCGTCAATTTTCAATTGACGAGGCGTAATGTTCCTTATGTTCAAGTCGCAGCGGGGAGCACTGTCAAACATCGTCAAGGCCAGGCGCAAACTGGCCAGGCGGGATCTTCAGCGACAAAAATGCAGGCCTCATAGGGGTTTGCAGGCACCTGAATCGGTGCTGCCCGCCAAGGACAGCGCGGCGAGCGCATTGTTGTGCAATTGCAAAACTGCGCGCTGCTTTCACCTAAAACGAGCCTTCGGGATGAGAGGTCGCCGCGCTCAATTGATATTTGTCATAAACTCCGGCTCACGTGCACGCCTGCCTCACTGTGCAGCCGGTTCCGGTGACGACGGTGAGGTATTCGGCCCAATCTGGCGCAAAAGCAAGGCACTTGCACGGCAGCGCCGGTTTCATGCAACGCGGGCCACGCGCAACGAGGGCACCGTGGAGTAATTAGAACCTTTTTACGATCTCCAATGACTCACGCAGAGGAAGCATTAATGTGAGCGCCCCACTCCCCCTGGTCAACGCACTGACGCAACGCACACAGCAGCTTTGCAGGGGGCTGGAACGCGGTGATGCCGAAATTTTTGATCTCGTCACGCCAGTCACGGCGGAATTGCTGTGCTGGTGGTTTGGCGATGAGGCTTGCCAATCGCGCGCGCTCAATTTTCATGACGGCCAGCGCCAGGCCATTCTCAACACCATCGTCGCGCACGAGGTGCTGGACAGCCCCAATCTTGCTGATCTCTACACACAGGTTTGCGGCCATGCCTTGCTCGAAGAGGCGCGCCTGGCCGAGATGACGCAAGACCCGCACGCGCATCCGATGTACGGCCTGGCGATGGCGAGCGGCACGGGCAAGACTTGGGTCTTGCAAGCGCTGCTGATTTGGCAGTTTCTTAACAAATCGGCGGCACTGGACCAAGGGCGCGACGATGCCCGTTTTACCCGGAACTTTCTGATCGTTACGCTGGGGCTGATCGTGTATGAGCACCTGCTGGATGTGTTTTTGGGCCAGGAGATCGAAGGCGGCGGCGGGCGCGATTTCGCAACCTCGGGCATCGCCGCCTGCGCCAGCCTGTTGGCGCCGCCAACGCAGCATGCGCGTGCCCAGGAATTTATCCGTGCCCATGTTTGCGATACCGCACAGATCGGCTTGAAGGCGGCCGGCAACGGCATGATTGCGATCACCCACTGGCACGCGCTGGCCGAAGCCGGGCAAGCGCAGGAACCCGGCGCGGCCACGGCGTATTTCGACGCGCCGGCCGGCCCCAATGCCGCGCGCGCTCCGCCGCAGCCGCCAACGTTGCCGCCGGGCAAGGCCCGCGCTGATGCGCTGAATGGGCTGGATTTTCTGGCCCGTCTGCCCGAACTGTGGGTATTCAATGACCAAGCCCACCACATTCCTGAGATCACCGGCGGCAACGGGCACGCCCCATGGCAAGAGGGCCTGTCGCGCATGCCCGACAACAAGGGGCGGCGCTTTGTGCAGGTTGATTTTTTGGCCACGCCGTACCGCCCCCCCCGCAGCGGCGAGCCGCCGCAATGGACCTATTTCCCCCACATCGTCGCCAACTTCGATCTGAAAGCGGCCATGCGCGCAGGACTGGTCAAGACGCCGGTGCTGGACCAGCGCAAGGAAATTCGCGCGCTACCGTTCGATCCCCTGGAGTTCACAGCGCTGTGTGACAGCAGCGCTGACCCAGCCTTGTCAGCCAACCAGCGCGTGATCCTGCGCGCGGGCCTGAAAAAACTGCGCAAGCTCGAAGCCGGCTTCGCGCGGATCGACCCCGATCGGCATCCGAAGATGCTCGTGATCTGTGAGGACGCGCGTGTTTCGCCGCGAGTCGCTCAGTTTCTGCACGACGAGGGGCTGACCGCGGGCGACGTGCTGAGCGTCGACTCAGGCTCGAACGCCGAACTCGGCGAGGAGGAATGGGCGCGGCTGCGCCCGCGTTTGTTCCACCTGGATCAACACACCGCGCCGCGCGTGATCATCAACGCCCTCATGCTGCATGAGGGCTTGGATGTCAACAACATCTGCGTGATCGTGCCGCTGCATGCGTCGCAGGCGCCGGTTTTGCTGGAACAAACCATCGGGCGCGGTCTGCGCTTGATGTGGCGTGATCCTGAATATGCCGAGATCAAACGCGAAAACCGCGAGCGCATCCACCGTGCAGCCGCGCCGGGTTCGCTGATCGACACGCTTTCCATCATCGAGCATCCAGCGTTCCAGCATTTTTACAATGAAGAACTGGGCCAGGATCTGGTCGGCAACACCGGCGACGATGATGTCACGAGCAGTACCGGCGACCTGATCGCCGCCGGCTTGTGCGCAAGCTACGAACGTTACGACTTCGCGATTCCCTTCGTGCTGCGCGAGGCCGGCGCGCTCGAAGTGCGCCACCGCCGCCTGTCGGAAGTGAGCCGGTTGGTGATGCGCGAAAGCTCCTCGCTGCCGGTGGACAAGTGCATTTACCAACGGCTGGCTTATCCCGCGCACGGCGGTCGATTGGAGCGCGCCTTCATCGAATGGGCCGATGCCGACGACAGCATTCAAGCGTTCTGCAAGATCAGCGGGAACCGTCACAACTTTTTGCGCCTGCGCCACATCAATGAAAACGGCATTTGCGGCTATTACATTCCGGATTTTTTAGTGCGCACGGACAAAGCGATTTTTCTCGTCGAAACCCAAGCGCAATCGCAAATCAGCCCCCCCAATGCGCAGCGCAACCGCAAGGCGGCGCTCACGTGGTGCGAGCAGATCAATACCTTGCCCGAAGCCATGCGCAATGGCCGCACATGGCATTACGCGCTGGTCGGTGAACTGCTTGAATATGTGCGCATGCACCCGGCAGCCCCCACAGACGCGCAAGGCAAGCTGCAGTAATTCAAGCCAAGAAACGCGGCTTGAAGCGCGCCCGCCTCAACCGGCGATGCTCAGGCCATCGCCGGCGCTGCTGCCGGGATCGCTGACCTCAGCGGGCAGGCCCCAGTGCGCCTCGTACAGCGGGCCCAGGAAGTACAGCCCATCGGGGGCGAAGGTCGGCGCGGCGGCGAGCCGGCTGCGCGCGGCGAGCACGGCGCTGATCCATTCGGGCGGCGCCTTGCCCTGGCCGATGCGCACCAAGCACCCCATGATGTTGCGGATCATGTGGTGCAGGAAGGCGTCGGCTTCGAACTCAAACTCCCAGCGGCAGCGCGCGCCCGTACCGCGCTGCCGGATTTCGATGCGGCGCATGGTTTTGACCGGCGAGAGCGCCTGGCAGATGGCGGCGCGGAAAGAACTGAAATCGTGCCGCCCAATCAATTGCGCCGCGGCAGCGCGCATCGCGGCGCCATCGAGCGGCTGCATAGACCAGCCGACGCGGCCGGCGTCCAAGCTGGGGCGCACGGGCGATTGCGAGAGCACATACAGATAGCGCCGTCCGATCGCGCTGTTGCGGCAATGAAAACGCTCGGGCATCGGCAGCGCCCATTGCACCGCGATGTCGGCAGGTAAGTAACGGTTGGTGCCCCGTACCCAAGAGAAAGGCGCGCGCTCAATGCGGGTGTCGAAATGCACCACCTGCATCAGCGCGTGGACGCCCGCGTCAGTCCGTCCGGCGCACAGGATAGCGATGCGCGCGGGTGTGGCCGCAAAGGCGGACAGCGCGGCTTCGAGCTTGTCCTGTACCGTGCGGCCCGAGGGCTGGCTTTGCCAGCCGTCGTAGCCCCGGCCCTGATAGCGGACACCCAAGGCCAAGCGCATGCCGATGCCTTTTCCTGTACGGGAAGAAAATACCGGTCAGCCCAAATCGGCCAAAAATTGCCGCGCTTGTTCGCGCAGCACATCATCGGCTTCGTTGACGACTTCCATGGCCAAGGTCCGTGCGCCTTCGATGTCACCGAGTGCGTGCACTTCGCGCGCCAGTGCCAGCTTGACGATGTACGGCGTGCTGTTATAAACCCGGCCCCCCTGGCTGGCGCCGGTTGTGCCGCGGGTCTTTGCGCCGCTGGCGGGCGGCACGGCGGCGGTACGTGCGGCAGGGGGCGTCGAGGACGTTACAGGCACCGCAGCGGATGGCGCAGGAACCACGGGGGCTGGAGGCACCGTGCCGGCTGCAGCGGAACGGCCGGCTGGATCAACCCCAGCGGGGGCTATGCGCTCAGCTTGCTGGATGCCCTCCGGGCCCTTAGCCGGCGCTATTTCCGAGGCGCCCGAGGGGCTCGAGGCGCTACGCTGACCGGCTTGATCAGACGCGCTGCTGCGGGGCATGGACGGCGGTGACGGCTCCTGCGTCCCGTGGACCCCGTCCGCGGCCGGTGAGGGGGCTGACTCGATCTCAGTGGCCGAGCTCTCGCCAATGATGACGCGCCCAACCATCCAGTGCGAATCGTGAACGAAGGAACTGAGCACCATGGGGATGCTGTTGAAAGTATCCAAATTCGCGGTCAACCCTTGATACTCTTTGGAAGAAGCGTCATCGGGCTTCTTGAACAACCCGGTCGAGGCTTCTGTAAACGCAGGGATCTCCGCGTTGGCGGCCTGCGTCTGAGCCGTCTGAGCCGTCTGAGCCGTCGGTGCGGCGGCAACGGCAGACACTTCAGGAACAGCAGGAACAACCGGGAACCCTTTGCCTTGAGGCGCAGCGGCAGCGGGCGCCACCGGATCGGCGGGCGGGGGGGTGGCCGATGTCGCAAGGACCGCAGGCGTTTCCACGGGAGTTTCCACCGCAACGGCAGGAGCAGATTCGACGGGAACGGTGGCGGGTGATTTTTCCTCGACCGAAATTGCGCCGCCGTCAAGCGCGTCCTGGTAGAGCAGATGCCCCGGATCGAGCGTACGCCCCAGTTCGGCTGCGCGCGCCCAGTCTGGACCGGTTCCACCGGTTATCTTGTATGCCTCGGCGGCATACCGTTCGTAGGCATGGGTATCGCGGCGCGCGGCATAAATCTCAAGCAGTTTCAGATAAATCGCCATGCGTCTGGGATAGGCGCACAACGCGCCGCGCAGAATCCCCTCGGCTTCCAAGTCGCGGCCACCGGCGAGATGGCGATCCGCCTCAACCACCGGATCGATATCGCCGGCACCGGGCTGACGGGATAAATACAGCGCCGGAGGAGAATCCTTGGACACCTTTTGAGCGCCGGATTCGCGCTCGGCCGTGCCTCCGAACCGCAGGCTGTCCTCTTCCGCGCGGTTGTCACGCGGGGCGCGAAGAAAGAGCAAACCCAGCAATCCAAGCAGCACCACCACGAACACAGCGCCAATGATGAAAAGAATGGGGCGTTCCAGTAAAGCGCCCCATGCTGCCGACACCGCCGCCCAGGACGATTCCGCCAGGGGCCGTGAAGGCGGCGTGACCGGCGCTGCAGAGGCTAGAGCAGGCACATTCGTGCCACCGCCCGTGGCGTTACCGGCGGCGTTACCTGCGGTTCTATTCGCGGCCTTTACAGCCGCTTCAAGCTTGTCCAGATCGGAAATATTGCGATCGAGTTCGGCCGTGCGCGCTTGTCTGTCCTGCGCTCGACGCTGTTCGATCAGTTGGGTATTGCCTTTTTTGCTGGCCGATGAAACCGTGACCTTGTCCTGTGAAGTGACTGCCGCCCTGCTGCGGTCTTCGACACTGGCTTGCACCTGGCCCGCGCTCTGGCGGCTCGCGCCCGCGACATGGCGCGTCGACGCGTTGGCGGCCAGACGCCGCCGATAGGCATTGAAATCAACGCTTTGCGCAACCACAGCGCGGCGCGCTTGGCCGGGCTCAATGGCGCTGGCAGCGCCGGGGCCGGGAATGTCGATCACCGCGCCCGCGCGCATCCTGTTGACGTTGCTTTGAACGAAAGCGCTGGGATTGGCCCACAGCATGGCGACCAGCATCTGGTCGAGCGAGACGCTGTTGGGTTTATATGCCGTGGCGATCCCGCCGGCGGTGTCGCCATGCTTGACGGTGACTTGTTTGCGCCGCTGCCCAGCCGGGGCTTTTGCTGAACCGGCCTTGGATCTTGCGGCATTTTCCGGTGGGGTGTCCGCGTCCGAGTTTGCAGAGGACGCCGCGCTGTCCCCCATCGGCAACGCCGCCAAGCCCGCGCCGCCGCTCGCCGCGAAGTCGTCTGATTGCGCGGCGCCCATACGGGCCGGCACCACGGGAGTGAGCTCACCCGTTTCGGAGCCACGCGGCGGATTGAGCAGCACCGTGTAGTCATGCATGACGCGCCCGGCGCCCCAATCGGCCACGATCAACAAATCCAGGAACGACCCGGTCACTGGACGGTTCCCCGTCAGCACAATCTTCCATTCGGACCGCTCGCTATTCGCGGGGCCCCCGCTCAAATGCACGCCAACCAGTCCGTCGTTGAAATGGATGCCGGCGGTCTTGAAGATTTCCAGCGAGGCCAGGCCGATGCGCAACCCGCCGGCTTCAGCCGGTGAAATGTCGGAGACGGTCATCTCGGCCCTGAGCGGTTCGCCCAAACCCGACAGAACCCGCATTTCCCCCAGCGTCAAAGCGCGTGCATTAAAACTGACAACACTTAACACCAGCGCCAGGGCAGCGCTGAACAGCGTTATCGGGCTATGACCGCAGGCGGGTTGAGCCGTACTACCGGCCATACCGCGGGCAGCAGGAAAAAAAGAACGTTTATTCATGCTGGTTAAAAGGCGTCAAATCCCGAAGTCACAAATCAGACCTTAACATTAAATTCTCAATTTGACAACAAGATACACGAAAGACTTCTAGAAGTATCTAATCTAGTGTTCTGTCTCGCAATGATCTGAGCACGTCATCGTGCTTTCACATCCACAGTGACGTGGATTGTTTATGAGGATCGCTGTGCTTCGTGCCTGCTCGCAAACACAAATGCATCAATTCCATTTATACAGGTTATTTTTTAAGACGGGGCACTGCGCATTCAAGTACGACTTTGCAGGCCCCGTAAATAGCTTTGACTTTTGAGGAGATTTGGGGTGTCGGCGCCATTGTTTGGCACCGACAACAACACCCCTCAATTTTCCAACAAAATACGCAACATACGCCGCAGCGGTTCGGCCGCGCCCCACAGCAACTGATCTCCCACGGTAAAGGCGCCGAGGTATTCATCCCCCATGGCCAGCTTGCGCAAGCGGCCGACCGGAATCGACAGCGTGCCGGTCACGGCCACCGGGGTCAGATCGTGAATCGTGGCTTCGCGCGTGTTGGGGACGACTTTAACCCAGGTATTGTCGGCGGCGATCATGGCCTCGATATCGGCCAGCGGCACGTCCTTCTTGAGTTTGAACGTCAGCGCCTGACTGTGGCAGCGCATGGCGCCGATGCGCACGCAAAAACCGTCCACCGGTATCGCAGCGGTACCCAAAGCCGAGCCCAAACCGAGGATTTTGTTGGTTTCGGCGCCGCCCTTCCATTCTTCCCTGCTGCTGCCGTCGCCAAGATCCTTGTCGATCCACGGGATCAGCGAACCGCCCAGCGGGACGTTGAAATGCGCCGTTTCTTCGGCGCTCAGCGCCTGTTGCCGCAACAGCACCTTGCGGTCGATTTCGAGAATGGCCGATTTCGGATCATCCAGCAACGCGCGCACTTCGGCATTGAGCGTGCCGAATTGCGTGAGCATCTCGCGCATGTGCTGCGCACCGCCACCGGAAGCGGCCTGGTAGGTCATGCTGGTCATCCATTCGACCAGCCCGGCCTTGTACAGCGCGCCCACCCCCATCAACATGCAACTGACGGTGCAATTGCCGCCGATCCAGTTCCTGCCGCCCTTGGCCAGCGCGTTTTTGATGACGGGCAGGTTGACCGGATCGAGCACGATCACCGCTTCGTCGTTCATGCGCAGCGTGGAAGCGGCATCGATCCAATGGCCTTTCCAGCCGGCTGCGCGCAGCTTGGGGAAGACCTCGGTGGTGTAGTCGCCGCCTTGGCTGGTCAAAATGATGTCGCAGCGCTTGAGCGTGTCGATGTCGTACGCATCTTTGAGCGTCACTTCGTTCTTTGCCGCTGCCGGGGCTTTGCCGCCGGCGTTGGAGGTGGAGAAGAACAGCGGCTCGATCAGATCGAAATCTTTTTCCTGCGCCATGCGGTCCATAAGAACCGAACCGACCATGCCGCGCCAGCCGATCAAGCCTACCAATTTACTCATTTGAATACCCTTTCAGTGTCAAGTTTATTGAATCAATAGACCGCGCCGAAGGGACTGTCCGCCTGGCTCGTCCGAGGCCAGGGGAAGGCGCACGACGAACCAAGCTGAATCAGCCCTTGGTTGTGGTCGTGGTTTTGATGGGAAAAACGATGATGGCCGCGCGCGCGACCCCACCCGCGGTGAGGGTCCACGTCAAGTCTGAGGCGAATGGTGCGTGCGGGCCAGACATGGCTCTGATTGTATTCGATGCACGATCCAGGCCGGCTTCCTGCCCACCTCCTGCGCGCTTGCGCGCCTGCCAGGCAAAAAGCGGTTAGAACCTGTTTACGATCTCAAATGGCTCACGCAGAGGCCTTTTCGGGAGGGGATGCAAGGCGCAGCGCGCAGCCCATAGCCCGGCTATGGGCCAGCGTTGCAACGCCGCAGACCGC
>JAITWT010000012.1 GCA_031285125.1 Burkholderiaceae bacterium
TCGGGCGACCTCACGGTAGGCAGCGGCGCCACCTTCCAGCCCGGCAGCGGCAGCGCCGGAAGCAGCGCCAGCGTCAACGGCAACCTGACCTTGCAGCCCGGCGCCAACTATGCCGTCAACATCAGCCCGAGTGCGGCCTCGCGCGCCAACGTCAGCGGCAGCGCCACGGTCAACGGAGCCAACGTGCAGGTGCTCGGCGGCAGCGGCAACTACGCTGCATCGACCCAGTACACCATCCTGAATGCGGCCGGCGGCGTCGGCGGCACTTTCGACTCGGTCTCCTCCGACTTGGCGTTCCTGACGCCCTCGCTGAGCTACGACCCCAACGATGTCTACCTGACGATGCAGCGCAACCAGGCCAGCTTCGCCTCCGTGGCCGACACCAGCAACCAGGAGGCGACCGGCGGCGCGATCGAAAGCATGGGCAATACGGACACGGCCCACCCGATCTATGCGGCGGCGCTCAACCTGTCGGCACCGCAGGCGCGCAACGCCTTCGACCAGCTCTCCGGAGAGATCCACAGCTCGGCGCAAACCGCGATGGTCGAAGACACTCGCTTCGTGCGCGATGCCACCATCGACCGCTTGCGCGATACCCAAGGCGGCGCCGGTACGCCCCAAACCGCAATCACCAGCGGCAACCCCAACGAATCGGCGCTTTGGTTCAACACCTTCGGCTCGTGGGGCGCGTGGAGAACTGACGGCAACGCCGGCAAAATGACCCGATCCATCGGCGGCTTGGTCGTCGGCGTGGACTCCCCGGTCGCCAGCAATGCCCGCATAGGCGTCGTCGGCGGCTACGGGCGCTCGAACCTTCACAGCCAAGACAACGCGGCGTTGAGCACGGTCAACGAATACACCCTGGGCTTGTATGGCGGGGCAAACTGGGGTGATCTGGCCTTGCGCTCGGGCGCGGCCTACACCTGGAACAACCTCTCGACCGACCGGCGCGTGCTGTTCCCCGGCTACAGCGACAACCTCAGCAATAACAGCCAAGCCGGTGCGGCGCAGGCCTACGCAGAGCTGGGCTATGGCATCAATGCCGGAGGCCTTGCGGTCGAACCCTACGTGAATGTGGCTTACGTGAACCTGGCCAAGGACGCCTTCGTGGAGCAGGGCGGCGCGGCGGCGCTGGTGGGCAACAAGACGAACACGGACACGACGACCACGACGCTGGGCGTGCATGCTTCGACCAACTTTGATCTGGGCAACGCCAGCGCCAAGCTCAAGGCCACGCTGGGCTGGCGCCGTGCCTTCGATGACTTGGTGCCGCAGACCATGCAGGCCTTTGCCGATGGTTCATCCACGTCATTCATGATGGCTGGGGTGCCGATTGCCAAGGATGCGGGGGTGGTGGGCCTGGGGGTGGACTTTGCGCTCAGCCCGGAGACCACGATAGGCGTGTCTTACAACGGGCAGTTTAGTAAACGCGCCAGCGACAACGGGGCCAAGGTCGACTTCAAGATGCGGTTCTGAGCCGGGGCTGGCCATGCGCCGGCTTCCCATTGCGCTTGCGTAACCGGCGCTCTGGCCCCCTGCGGGTGCTAGGTAGCGCCGGTTTTTTTGCGGGCGTGGCATCGCGCGTCCGGGCCGGCACCGAAGCCTGTATTCGAGCCGTTCGCCCGGATATTGATCTGGCTACGTGCTCGCCGCGCGGAGAATGCAGGGAAACCGTGCGAGACTTCCTCCTTGCATTCTCTTGGAGGCGCTTGCCATGACTTACGACACCCTGATTTCCCCCGAACAACTGCGTGATCTGAATGCCAGCGGTGCATCGCTGATGGTCTTCGATTGCAGCTTCGATCTGGGGGAGCCGGAAGCCGGTGTGCGGCACTATCGCGCGGCGCATATTCCGGGGGCGGTGTATGCCCATCTCGAAGACGACTTGAGCGCGCGTCACGGCGCGCCGAGCGCGCTCGCTCAGGCAATCGCAGCGCATGAAGACGAAGGGGAACCGGCTTCGGGTGGGCGTCACCCCTTGCCGTCGCGTGAAAAAATCGCGCTCTGGCTGAGCAGTATCGGCTTTACCAATGACATGCAGGCTGTGGTCTATGACCGCAATGGTCTGAATTTTGGCGGGCGGCTGTGGTGGATGCTGCAATGGATGGGCCACGAAGCCGCTGCGGTGCTCGATGGCGGTCTGCAAGGCTGGCAGTCGATCGGTGGTCAGGTGGTCAGCGGCGAGGAGCCTGCGCGTTTCCAATCCAACTTTGTGCTCGGCGCGCCGCGTGTCCGGCTGGCCGATACCCGCACCGTTGCCGCACACTTGGAAACTTCGGCGCAAACCTTGATCGATGCGCGCGCGCCCGCGCGGTACCGGGGCGATGTCGAACCGCTGGACCCCGTCGCGGGCCATATTCCGGGTGCGCTGAACCGTCCTTTCTCCGACAATTTTGACGCCGATGGCCGTTTCAAGCCGCCGGCTCAATTGCGCGCTGAGTTTGAATCGCTGCTGGCCGGGCGCGATCCGGCCACCATCGTCAACCAGTGCGGCAGCGGCGTCAGTGCCTTGCCCAACCTGATTGCGCTGCGCTGGGCCGGCCTGGGTACCAGCGCGCTGTATGCCGGCAGTTGGAGCGAATGGTGCAATACGCCCGGGCTGCCGGCGCGGCAAGGGGCCGCGCCTTGATGCAAGGTTCAATCTATAAAAATGATGGTTGAACGCGCGCGCTTGAAAGGTGCGAGATCGCTGAAGTGGCTGAAGGCCGTATCCGGTTGCATCCGGCTGTATCTGGCCGCATCCGGTCGTATCCCCGCGGCTTTTGTGCGCTTCACAAGCGGCAACGGCCGTTTTTAGGGTCAATCGCCCAATGCGCTATTCAGTAGGGTGCCGCCGTTCGGCCTGCGCGCTTTTAACGCCCGCCCCGCGCACTTCGATGCGCACCTGATCGAGCACCGTGCCGCGCGCATCGACCCGTTGCAGCGTGTGCCGGCCCGGCCAGAGCGGCCATAGGGCGGTGGGGCCGTGGGCAAAGACGTGGCCGTCAATGCGCCACGATGCGGCGCGGCCCTGTGCCCGCAGGCGCAGGCGCTGGTTGGCCGGGGGAATGTCGGGGTCGAGCGCGATGATGGTGCCGTCGGTCGGCGCGAGGATGCGCGGCGCGCTCTGTTGCGGCGCGTGGTCGGTGTCGAACACCGGCTGCACGGTGCCTGCGATGAACCATTCGTCGCGCTCGGCTTCCAGTTGATCGCCAAAGCGCACGTGCTGGCGCACCACGCCGGGCGGCGGGGCGGGCGGGCTGCTGCTGGCGTGCCGGTGCAAAAAGCCCATCACGTCGGCCCACACCGGCGCGGCGCCGCTGACGCCGCTCACGTCCCACATCGGCGCGCCGCTGGCGTTGCCGACCCAGACGCCGACGGTGTAGCGCCGCGTCCAGCCGACCGCCCAGTTGTCGCGCATGTCCTTGCTGGTGCCGGTTTTGACGGCGCTCCAGAACGGTGTGCGCAGCACGCTGTCCAGCCCAAAGGTGAGCGCGCGCGCGTTCGGGTCGGACAGGATGTTGCCGACGATGAAGGCGGCGCGCGCGTCGAGCACGTCGCGCAAGGGCGCGGCTGGCCCCGGCAACGTGCGCGCCGCGCCCACGCGCCCGCCGTTGGCCAGCGTGCGGTAAGCGTTGGCGAGCAGCAACAGCGGCATGTCGGCGCTGCCCAGCGCCAGGCTGTAGCCGTAGTAGTCGCCGCTTTGGGGCAGCGCGATGCCGCTGGCGCGCAACTGCTGCGCAAACGCCTCGGGCGTAACCATGACCAGCGTGCGCACCGCCGGCACGTTCAGCGACGCGGCCAGCGCGGTGCGCACCGAAACGCGCCCCTTGAAGTCGTGGTCGTAGTCCTGCGGGATGTACAGCCCGGCGGCGGTGCCGATCTGCGCGGGCGTGTCGTCCAGAAGCGAGGCCGCCGTCAGGCGGCGCTGCGCAATCGCCTGCGCATACAGCAGGGGCTTGAGCGTGGAGCCGGGCTGGCGCGGCGCGAGTACGCCATCGACCTGATCGGCGCTGCTCAGCGGCCCCGACGAGCCGACCCACGCCAGCACCTCGCCGCTGGCGTTGTCCAGCACGATGAGCGCGCCGTCTTCGACGTTGCGGCCCCGCAGTTCGCGCAGATGGCGCGTGAGCGCCTCGGCGGCATGGCGTTGCAGCGGCGCGCTCAGGGTGGTGCGCAGCACGCCGTTGGGCAGCTTGCCGATGGCCGTGCCGCGCGCCTGCGCCTCGCGCAGCGCCTGCCGCGCGAAGTGCGGCGCAATGCCCGCGCTGGCGTCGAAGGCGCGGCGCTGCAGCACGGCAGCCGTCAACATGCCGAGCGCGGCGCA